>JAUNNZ010000033.1 GCA_030537315.1 Bacteroidia bacterium | reverse complement strand
GGGACCAGTCGCTGCTTCGCTCAAACTGAAAACATTAAACGACAATCCCTAATTACTGATTTCTTTTCCGGGCTAATCTTCATCCGCAAGCTCTTCCATCAGTTCTTTGACACGGCGCTGCAGCAACCCGGTGTTGGCGGCGAGGGCCTCCGGTGTGAGGCCGCCGTCTTTTGGAAGCGTCATCGGCGCATCGACAATCAGGCGCGAGCGGTGGAACGGTTTGTGAGGACCGTCCTGATAGATGACGACAATCGGGACGTCAACGAAGAATGAGAGCATGGCCACGCCCTGGTGAAAAGGCAGTTGCTGCCTGTGGGCACCGTGCCTTCCTTCGGGGTATATTGCTATGCTGCCCTTGCCTTCCTTGAGAATCCTTATGGATTCGTGTACCCAGGATGTGTCCGCGTTCTGCCTGTCGATAGGGATGCAGTAGCTGTGCCTGAGGAAGAATCCGAATCCTTTCTGCTCGAAGCGGTCCTTGGCGGCAAGCGTGTGAATCTTCTCCTTCCGGAATATGGCGTTGATTATCGGGCCGTCCAGATGGCAGGTGTGGTTGGATACGATGATGGAAGGTCCGGCGAGTCTGTGCCTGCCTTTCATCGACTCGTCCTTATAGATGACGACCGGTCCATAAATGGCATTGACGAGAAATGCCAGAATTGCGTTGAAGATTTTGTCGAACATTGTCAATCCTGATCCGCAAAGGGATCGAACATAGTTGTGCTCAGGTATTTTTCTGCGCGGTCCGGGAACACGACTACGATGTTTCCGGATTTGATTTTCTCTGCTGTCCTGATGGCGGCGAGAAGGGCTGCGCCGCTGGACATCCCTGCGAAGATGCCCTCCTTAGCGATTATCTGGCGGGCCATCTCTATGGCCTCTTCGCTTTCGATCATCTCCTGGAAGTCTATGATGTCCGGATTGTATATTTCAGGGACGATGGCGTCCTGCATGTTCTTGAGGCCCTGGATGTAGTGGCCGCGGATAGGCTGGGCGCATACGATCTTTATGTCGGGGTTCATTATCTTGAGGAACTTGGTGAGTCCCATCAGGGTGCCTGAAGTGCCGATTGAGCCTACCAGGTAGTCAATCTTGCCGTTCATCTGCTGCCAGATCTCGATGGCCGTGTTCTTGTAGTGGGCCATATAGTTGCTGGCATTGGAATACTGGTCCGGCATGAAGTATTTCTCAGGATTCTCGTCAACCATCTTGTGGGCCATGCGGATAGCTCCGTCGGTGCCCTGGTCGGCAGGGGTCAGGATGACCTTTCCGCCGTAGGCGCGGATGATCTTGCGGCGCTCGATGGAGACGGCGGCGCTCATCACGATCTCGATAGGGTAGCCCTTGACGATTCCGGCTATGGCCAGGCCTATTCCGGTGTTTCCGGATGTAGGCTCGATGATGGTCTTGCCCGGATACAGCTTTCCCTCCTTCTCCGCCTGTTCCACCATTGCGAGGGCGATGCGGTCCTTGATGCTGCCGGTGGGGTTGAAACCCTCCAGCTTGGCGAAAATCTTGACGTTCGGATTCGGATTAAGCTTGTTTATACGCACCATCGGCGTATTGCCTATTGCCTCAAGAATGTTCTTGCAAGTCATACTTTCTAACCTTTTGCGCAGTCCGCGCGAAACTAACCTCACAAATGTAAATAAAAAATCTTAAAAAGTACTAATTTTGCGGCGTCGATGAGCGATTATAGGTACACATTCAAGAAGTTCGTCAGGGACTGGATGCTGATCATAGGAATGGTGACCGGCGCCGGGATGTATCTTGTCTATCATTCAATCCCCGGCATACATTCTGCCGGACCGTTCCTCGAGACATTCGCGAAAACACTGCAGCCGGTGCTCCTGTTCTGCATGCTCTTCCTGAGTTTCTGCAAGATAGAGCCGCATCAGATGCGTCCGCACAAATGGCAGGCCTGGCTTCTGCTGGTACAGGGTGCTTCTTTCGTGCTGCTTTCTCTTTTCGAACTGTGGGCCCTGCGCTCCGGCACGGCGGCCGGAGAGTGGGTGCTTGCGCACCGCATCCCTCTGGAATCCGCGATGATCTGCCTTGTCTGTCCGACCGCCACCGCGTGCGCGGTCGTAACCGGAAAGCTTGGCGGAAATATGGCCGGAGTAGTGACCTATACCGTTATCATCAACATCCTCGTGGCTTTGCTGGTGCCGCTTATGGTGCCGCTGCTTTATCCTGACGGGGGCGTATCCTTCGGCGCCGCTTTCAGCCGTATCCTCGCAAAGGTGTTCCCGCTGCTCATAATGCCTTGCATCGCCGCCTGGATAGTGCGTTACGTCACTCCGAAATTCCACGCCTGGCTTTTGAAATACACACACATCTCATTCTATATCTGGGCGTTCTCGCTTGCTCTTGCGATTGCGATGAGTACACGTGCGCTCATGAATGCGAAAAGCGGGACGGCAATACTCCTGGAGATTGCCGCGGCTTCGCTGATTTGCTGCGCATTCCAGTTCTGGATAGGGAAGCGCATAGGTGCAAAATACGGGTGCAGGATATCCGCCGGGCAGGCCATAGGCCAGAAGAACACCGTCTTCGGCATCTGGACCGGCTATACGTTCTTCGATCCGGTCACTTCAGTGGCCTGCGGCTTCTACAGCATCTGGCACAACTGCTACAATACCTGGCAGCTGTACAGGAAGAGAAAGGAGAATGAGGCTAAAGAGCTTTCTCAAGACTCTCAAGAGCAGCTTTAAGAATACTTCTAGGACAACCGACGTTGAGGCGCATGAAACCGCTGCCCTCCGCGCCGAAAATCGATCCGTCATTCAACGCAAGGTGTGCCTTGTTGACGAAAAGGTCAATCAGTTCGTCGTGGCTGAGCCCGAGTTTGCGGCAGTCGAGCCATATCAGGAAAGATGCGTGAGGCCGGACGGCGCGCACCCCCTTGACGTGTGCGCGGAGCCAGTTGTCCACGAAGTCGATGTTCCCCCTGACATAGTCCAGCATTTCGCGGCGCCATTGTTCTCCCTGCGTATATGCGGCCTTGGTGGCCACGATCGAGAAGATGGAAGGGAAATCAATCTCGCAGGAGGCGATGTACTGGAAGAAACGGTCGCGTAGCGCAGCGTCTTCTATTATGCAGTACGAACTTACGATTCCGGCTATGTTGAAGGTCTTGGACGGGGCCATGAAGACGATCGAGTTGGCGGCGGCATCCTCGGAAACGGCGGCGAATGGAATGTGCTGCGTTCCGTCCAGAACCATTTCGCCGTGGATCTCGTCGGAAATCACGAGGACGCCGTTGCGGCGCGTGATTTCCGCTATGCCCTGCAGCGTTGCGGCGTCCCAGGCGATTCCGCACGGATTGTGCGGATTGGCGAGTACCATCATTTTTACAGTGGGGTCTGCGCAGATGTGCTCCAGGCCGGCGAAATCGACTTCGTAGCCGGTGAGGTAGCCTTCGCTGTCATAGACCGGCAGCATCGGGTTCTCGACCACGCCGAAGCCGCAGGCGAGGGTGGTGTTGCGGAACGGGTGGTAAACCGGCGGCTGGATGACGACCTTGTCACCGGGCTGCAGGAAGCAGCGCTCGGCGAAGGCTATTCCCTTGACAATGCCGGGGATATATCGGATGTGACCGCTGTCCACGCGCCAGCCGTGGGTGCTCTCCACCCAGCGGGATATGGTCGGATAATAATCGTCCGGTATGCACGGGTATCCGAATACCGGATGGTCCATACGTTTCTTCAAGGCGTCCGTGATGAAATCCGGAGTCTTGAAGTCCATGTCCGCTATCCAGAGGGCGTTGAGGTCCCCGCGTCCGTATGTCTTCAGGAGAGAGTCGTATTTTATGCAGTCTGTGCCCTTGCGGTCAATGATTTCGTCGAAATTGAACATTAAGTTTCAGTGTTGGTTATTGGCGTGCAAAATTACTTATTTTTTTGCGTATATTTGCGGCCAAGTTTAACTAAACCTCTTTTTATGGTTAGAAATGAAGAAAATACTATCATTGTCCGCAGCCATGCTGCTATGCTTCCTTGCGCATTCGCAAGAGGCTGAGAACCTCGGTAGTTACGCCGAGGTGAGTATTATCCCACGTCTGGATTTAAATCCTTATTATTCCTCTGAGGATTCAAAGTTGGGTTTCACCCACGGCAATTCTTCAATTTACACACTTTTCGAAGGCTCGGTAGGAGAACATTTCTCCTGGACGGTCGCAAATCACTGGCTCGCTTCACTTAATGAGCCAGCAACCGATGAATACAATTACGCCTGGCCTTACAAGAATCTCGGTTATTCCAATGACTACAGCTGGATCGACTATCTGAAAGTCGACCTCACGTTCGGCAATTGGACCTTCACCCTTGGAAAAGACTGTCTCACCACCCTCGGCTTCGAGTATGAGGACTGGGACTGGGACATCCATTATGATTTGGCGTCACCTCTCTGGAACTCACTTATAGGTTACCAGTGGGGCGGCAAGGTGGCATTCGCCCCGGTAGAGAGCACGTCTTTCTCCCTGCAGATGACCACATCCCCTTATGGCGAGCGTCCGTTCGCAAGCGGTCTCTGGACATATTCTTTCCAGTGGCGCGGCGAGTATGGCTGGTTCGAGCCTATCTGGAGCTATTCCGCCCTTCAGATCGACAAGACAAAAGGCGCGTTCCAGAACGTGGTGTCACTCGGCAACAAGATCAATTTCTCTGACGAGTTCAGCTTCGTGTTTGACTGGACGGGCTCTTTTGTGAATGATGACTGGAAAGAGGCTGACTATGCATTCAATCAGTTCCGCGGCGTGTTCAAGTACGCTCCGTCAGAGCGCTTCGACGTTTCCCTCCACGGAATCGTCAGCAAGAGATTCGGTGAAAGCACCTGGTCCTGCATAGGAGCACTTGCACAGTTCTATCCGCTTCAGGACAGTCAGGATCTCCGCATCCACGCCGACGTCGCATATTATCCGGGTCTCAAGAACGTCTCCCTCACGGTGGGCGCGCTCTACAACATCCGCATCACCTGCTGGTAGGAAATGGCAAAATCTGAATACATCATTGAAATACAGCACCTCTGCAAATCCTTTGACGGGGTCAAGGTGCTGGAGGATATCAACCTGAATATCCGTAAAGGTGAGTTCATCACCCTTCTCGGCCCATCCGGCTGTGGCAAGACCACCCTTCTCCGCCAGATAGCCGGCTTCATCGCTCCGGATGAAGGCACTATCCTGATGGAAGGGAAGGATATTTCCGGCATCCCTCCTTACAAGCGTCCGCTGAATACCGTATTCCAGCGCTATGCGCTCTTCCCGCATCTCGACGTCTACGACAATATCGCGTTCGGCCTCAAGCTGGCGGGAGTGCCCAGGGAAGAGATTGACAAGCGGGTCAAGAAGATGCTCAAGCTGGTAAGCATGTCTGACTACGAAGACCGCGAGGTCGAGTCGCTTTCAGGCGGCCAGCAGCAGCGCGTGGCCATCGCCCGCGCGCTGGTGAACCAGCCAAAGGTCCTTCTTCTCGACGAACCTCTTGCAGCTCTTGACCTCAAGATGCGCAAGGATATGCAGATCGAGCTGAAGGAGATGCACAAGAAACTGGGCATCACGTTCATCTACGTCACCCACGATCAGGAGGAGGCGATGACTCTGTCTGATACGATTGCGGTATTCAACGAAGGCCGCATCCTGCAGATAGGTACGCCTACCGACGTTTACAACGAACCTCAGAATGCTTTCGTTGCCGATTTCATCGGCGAATCCAACATCCTTGACGGCCGTATGATATGCGACCGCAAGGTCGAATTCATCGGAAACGAGTTCGAATGTGTGGATGAGGGCTTCGGTGAGAATGTTCCTGTGGATATCGTGATGCGTCCGGAAGATATCGAAATCCGCAGGGACCAGAGCAAGGCCGTCTTTTTCGGAACGGTGACATCCTGCACTTTCAAGGGTGTTTTCAATCAGATATTCGTCAATACCGACGAGGGGTATGAACTGATGATCCAGAATTACCGCAAGTACGAGGTCGGTGAAAGGGTGGGTATGATGATACAGCCGGGCAATATTCAGGTGATGCGTAAAGAACGGACCTGCAATTCCCTTCAGACGAATATGATCGACGAGACTCACGTCGAGCTTTTCGGTGAATCATTCGAATGCACCCCTGTCGCCGGCATATGCGCCGGTGATGCGGTGACCGCCGAGTTCTCGTTCAGCGCTGTCGATCTTCAGGACCATCAGGAAGACGGTACTGCATGCGGCGAAGTGCATTTCATCCTTTATAAGGGCAACCACTACCACCTGACCGTTGTTGCGGATGACGGAACCCACGTTTACGTCGATACGGATGATATCTGGGACAAAGGAGACCTAGTGGGTATCAATATCAAGGCCGGTGACATCAAGATAAGCAAGCGAAATGACTAAGAGAAGCACCTGGAGCATCCCTTATCTGGCATTCCTGATAATATTCGTGGTCCTGCCGCTGCTGCTTGTCGCAGTGTATGCATTCCAGGATTCCAGCGGACACTTCACGCTGTCGAACATCACAAGGTTCTTCAGCGACGGAGATGCCCTGAGCACCTTCGCCGTGTCCATCGAGATTGCCATCGAGAATACATTGCTGTGCATTCTGCTCGGCTATCCAGCGGCGTGGATCCTTGCCAACAAGAAACTCAACCGCAGTGCCGTAACGATTGTCCTGTTCATTCTCCCGATGTGGATCAATGCGCTCATGCGTACTTTGGCAACGGCGGAACTGTTCAATATGTTCGGCATCCCGCTGGGCAAGGGCACTCTCATCTTCGGTATGGTCTATGACTACCTTCCGTTTATGATCTATCCTATCTACAACGTGCTTGAAAAGATGGACAAGTCATATTCTGAGGCGGCCCAGGACCTTGGCGCAACCCCTTGGAAAGTGTTCTGGAAGATAACCGTGCCGCTTTCAAAGCCGGGAATCGTGAGCGGCGTGATGATGGTGTTCATGCCTACGGTAAGCACCTTCGCCATCTCCGAATTCCTCACCAACAGCAAGATCAAGCTGTTCGGTACCATCATCCAGGAGAATATCAATTCATCGATGTGGAACTATGGCGCCGCGCTTGCGTTCATAATGCTCATCATAATCGGAATCACCTCACTGCTTGCAGGCAGTGATGACAAAGAGGCTGCAGGAGGGCTTGTGTAGGGTATGAAAAGATTCTTCGCACAAGCATATATCTGGATTCTTTTGATCCTTCTCTATTCTCCTCTGATATTCATCGCCGTGTTCTCCTTCACCGAATCAAAGGTACTCGGCAGCTGGACAGGATTCTCGACAAGGCTGTACACCAACATTTTCACAGGTGGCGGTTCCGGCAGCGGATCGCTGCTTGCCGCCATCGAGAACACGCTCCTGATAGCGCTGGTCGCCTCTGTCGTTTCGATGTTCCTCGGCACCATCGCCGCCATAGGCATATTTAACCTGAAAGGACGGAAGAAGCAGGCGATGACTTTCCTGAACAGCATCCCGATGATCAATCCCGACGTCATCACCGGTGTGTCCCTGTTCCTCCTCTTCGTATTCCTTCACTTCACCCAGGGATATACCTCAGTGATCCTGGCGCACATCACCTTCTGTACGCCTTATGTCGTGCTGAGCGTGATGCCGAAGCTGACCCAGATGAATCCGAACATCTATGAAGCCGCGCTGGACCTCGGGGCAACCCCGTCCCAGGCGCTTCGCAAGGTGCTTATCCCTCAGCTTCGCCCGGGGATGGTCTCCGGACTGATCCTGGCATTCACGATGTCGCTGGACGACTTCGCGGTAACATTCTTCACAAGAGGCACGATAGGACTTGACACACTTTCGACCTACATTTATACAGATGCAAGAAAGGGTGGTCTGACTCCTGAACTCAGGCCTCTCATGACATTGATATTCCTTTTGGTATTAATACTCCTGCTTGTGATAAACATCAGGCAGGTCAAAGCAAAAAAGAAAGCAGAGAAAAATGAAAAAGTTCGCAAGTATTTTAACAGCCGCGCTTATTCTGGCAGGCTGTAGTACTGACCGCAGCAAGGAGCTGAAGGTTTACAACTGGTCGACCTATATCGACGAGACCCTCATCGAAGAGTTCGAGGAGTGGTATCAGGAGCAGACCGGTGAAGAGATCCACGTCATCTACCAGACCTTCGACGTGCTCGAGACAATGCTCTCAAAGATTGAGAAAGGTCACGAGGACTATGATGTGGTCTGCCCTTCAGACTATATCATCGAGCGTATGCTCCAGCAGGACCTTCTCCTCCCGATCGATACCACGATATTGGGAAATACGCCGAACTACATGGCAGCCAATATCTCACCGTTCATCACCGGCTATTTCGACAAGCTTGCCGGCAACGGAAGGAATGCGAACGACTATGCCGTCGGCTATATGTGGGGTACCACCGGCATCCTTTATAACGCAAAGTATGTCACGGACGAAGAAGCCTCCACCTGGGAGATCCTTCATAACCCGAAGTTCGCGGAGAAAATTTTCATCAAGGATTCTCCTCGCGACGTAGGTTCACAGATTCTCTTCTGTGTCCGTCATGACGACCTTGAGAACGGCGTCATCACGGCGGATGAACTTATGCTCGACTCCTCCGACGAGAGCATTGCGAAAGTTGAGAGCTGGCTCAATGAGGCCAAGCAGTACATCGCCGGCTGGGAAGCCGATTTCGGCAAGGAGCAGATGATCAAGGAGCGCGGCTGGGTGAACGTGAACTGGAGCGGCGACTCCGAGTGGGCTATCGAGGAAGCCGCGGAAGTCGGAGTGGATCTCCGCTTTACGACCCCGAAGGAAGGATTCACAATCTTCTTCGACGGTTGGGTGATTCCGAAGTACGCCCAGAATGTCAAGGCTGCGCACTATTGGATTGACTTCCTCTGCCGTCAGGACATCGCCATCCGCAATGCCGACGAGATCGGTTACGTGCCTTGCGTAGGCGGCCAGGAGGTGCTTGAATATTTTGCCGACGATTCGTTCGACCCTATCGACATCTCTTATTTCTTCGGTGCAGAGGCTGATTCCGTCAGGATGAATCCTGTACTCTATCCGGACATCGACGATATCAACCGCAGTGCGATGGAGCACGACTGGGGCCAGGATACCGAGAAGCTCATCGCCATGTGGAGCCGCGTGAAGGGCAGCAATGCCAACGCAACCACCGTCATCGTGATCGCCGCCGTGGCAGCCGTGCTGGTATTCTTCCTTGTCCGCAGCCGTCTCGCGAAGACGCGCAAGAAGAAATCACACAGAAGGAAATAAAAAAAGGCGCTCGAGCGCCTTTTTTTTATTTCTTGCAAATCGCTATTTCTTCTGCGGATCCTTGAAGAGGAACATGAAGGCGATGCCGACGACGAAGGCGTAGGCGGCGAAGATGTACCAGGCCTTTGACCAGCTCGGGGCGGCGGCGTTGTAGACGCAGGCGTCAACGACGGCGCCGGCGGCGAGGGTGCCTATGGTGGCACCGAGTCCGTTGGTCATCAGCATGAAGAGGCCCTGGGCTGAGGAACGTATTTCCTTGCCTGCATTCTCATTTACATAGAGGGAGCCTGAGATGTTGAAGAAGTCGAAGGCGACGCCGTAGACGATGCAGCTGAGGACGAAGAGGAGTACGCCCGGCATGTCAGGGGCGCCGAGGCCGAAGAAGCCGAAGCGGAACACCCAGGCGAACATCGCGATGAGCATAACCTTCTTGATGCCGAATTTCTTCATGCAAACCGGAATGAGGAGGATGCACAGTGTCTCTGATATCTGCGAGAGCGAGATGAGTGCGTTGGAGTTCTTCACCGCAAAGGTGTCGGCGAAAGCCGGATTCTCTCCGAAGGAGCCCAGGAAGGTGTTTGCGTAGCCGTTGGTGATCTGCAGGGATGCGCCGAGGAGCATCGAGAAGATGAAGAATATGGCGAACTGAGGGTCCTTGAAGAGGGTGAATGCCTTGAGGCCGAGGGAGTCCGCAATGCTCTGTCCTGACTGGCCTTTCTTGGTAGGGCAGGCCGGCAGCGAGAGGGCGTATCCGCAGAGGACGAGACCGATGATGCCGGAAGAGATCAGCTGTGTGTAGGAGTCCTGCATCGCAACGCCGCCTATCTTGAGGAAGTTGGTGAGGAGCATGCTGCAGATGAAACCTACGGTGCCGAATACCCTGATTGGAGGGAAGCTCTTTACAGTATCTTTGCCGGCGCTTTCAAGTGCGTTGTAGGCGACGGAGTAGGAGAGAGCGATGGTCGGCATGAAGAATGCGACGCTGAGGCTGTAAAGCAGGAACAGAGGCGCGAATTCAAGGGCGGCTCCCGCGTTGTGGCAATAAAGACCGGCGCCTATCATAAATGCGCCGGCAATGCCCTGGCACAGGGAGAGCACTTTCTGGGCCTGGATGTGGCGGTCGGCCACGATGCCCATAAGTGCCGGCATGAATATCGACACGATGCCCTGCATCGCATAGAACCATTTGATCTGGGGACCCATTCCGATCTGTCCAAGGTAGCGTCCGAGTGAGGTGAGATATGCGCCCCAGACGGCGAACTCAAGGAAGTTCATCACGATGAGCTTGAAGGAGATGTTGTTGTTCTTCATTATGTAGTGTATGTTGGTTTTCGTTACGTCAACAAAATTACAAGTTTTTCGCCGATTCTCCGTATATTTGAAAGATGAAATTTACAAAGACAGCGTCAGATCCGAAATCAAACGCCAGGTGCGGTGTCCTCGAAACGGACCACGGCAGCATCCTGACCCCCATCTTCATGCCTGTGGGTACGGTGGGTTCCGTCAAGGGCGTTTACCACAGGGATCTGAAAGAAGACATCAGGGCCGAGATAATTCTCGGCAACACATATCACCTTTATCTCCGTCCGGGACTTGACACGCTGAAAGCCGCGGGCGGTCTGCACAGGTTCGAGAACTGGGACCGCCCCATCCTCACCGACAGCGGCGGCTTCCAGGTATTCTCCCTCAGCCCGATACGCAAGCTCACACCGGAAGGCTGCACCTTCCAGAGCCACATAGACGGCTCACGCCATCAGTTCACTGCGGAGAACAACGTCGAAACGCAGCGCATCATAGGCGCCGACATATGCATGGCGCTCGATGAATGCTGTCCCGGCGACGCCGACCGCGCCTATGCGCGCAAGAGCCTGGACCTGACAAAAAGCTGGCTGGAGCGCTTTGCAAAGCATTTCAGGGAGACGGATCCAATCTATGACTACCAGCAGACATTCTTCCCTATAATCCAGGGCTGCACTTTCCCGGATATGCGCGTCGAGGCGACAGAGCACGCGCTGCAGTTCTCCGAAGTCGGCATCGCCATAGGCGGCCTGGCAGTGGGGGAGCCGGCGGAAGTGATGTACGAGATGATAGAGACCGTCTGCCCTGTGATCCCGCAGGACAGGGCGCGTTACCTTATGGGCGTCGGCACGCCGGCCAACATCCTGGAGGCGATTTCCCGCGGCATAGATATGTTCGACTGCGTGATGCCTACCCGCAACGGCCGCAACGGAATGCTTTTCACATGGAACGGCGTGATGAACATGCGCAACGCGAAATGGGCGGAGGATTTCACCGAAATCGACCCTTCGGGCGCATCCTTCGTCGACCATACGTATTCGAAGGCATACCTTCACCACCTCTTCGTGGCGGGCGAAATGTTCGCCGCCATGCTCGCGAGCGAGCACAACCTCGCCTTCTACCTCGACCTTGTCCGTCAGGCGAGGACGCACATCCAGGCCGGCGATTTCGCTGCCTGGAAGGATTCCGTAATGCCTAAGATCACGTCCAGACTATGATGTGGAAGCCGAAGATAATTGACAGGTACATCGCCAGGAAGTTCATCGTCGCCTTCCTGATATCGATGCTGCTCATCATCGGCATTGTCATTATTTTCGACATATCGGAGAAAATCGATGATTTCGTGAAGAATGAGGCCACGCTGAAGGCCATCGTCTTTGACTACTACCTCAACTTCATTCCGTATTTCATCAATATGTTTTCGCCTCTGTTCGTGTTCATCACCGTGATCTTCTTCACGTCCAGGATGGCGGCGAACTCGGAGATCATCGCCATCCTCTCAGGCGGCATCAGCTACAGGAGGATGATGGTCCCGTATATAGTCTCTGCGGCGCTTATCGCCCTGCTGTCACTTCTGCTCAACCTTTATGTCATCCCGCGGGCGAATGCCACGCGAATAGACTTCGAAGCGAAATACGTAAAGCATCATAACGAATACAAGGATTCAAACATCCACTACCAGATAGCTCCGGGGCAATTCGTTTACATTGATTATTTCACGTCCTGGAACAACACGGCCCGCCATTTCACGCTTGAGTCCATCGAGAACAACAAGATAGTGAGCAAACTGACCGCGGATGCGGCCGTCTGGGACAGCACGTCGCGGTCCTGGCAACTGAAGGAATATTTCATCAGAACCTATACGGACGGACTTGAGGACCGCGTTGTCAGCGGTCAGAAGAAGGACACGACGATAGCTCTCACGATAGAGGATTTCTTCCGCAACGAAAAGACGGTTGAAACCCTGCCTGCAAGGAAACTCAACGAACTCATAGACGTACAGAAGATGCGAGGTGACGAAGGCGTGATGTATGCCCAGATAGAGAGGACGCGCCGCTGGACGCTCCCGTTCTCGGCATTCATACTGACCATAATGGCAGTGGCGCTGACGTCGAGGAAGAAGAGGGGAGGCATCGGATGGAACATCGCCATCGGTATCGGCCTGGCGTTCCTCTATATCCTTTTCCTGCGTTTCAGCGAGATGTTCGTCTATACCGGCACACTGCCACCGGGAATAGCACTATGGCTGCCGAACGTAGTATATACGATAATAGCGGCAGTCCTGTACAGACTAGCACCAAAATAGAATGAAAGTCAAAGTCATCAACAAATCCGGAACGGCGCTTCCGGCCTACGCGACGGAATTCGCCGCCGGTATGGATGTGCGCGCCTCAATCAGCGACCCCATCGTTCTCAAACCTCTCGGCAGAGCTATGGTCCACACCGGTCTCTATCTTGAAATCCCTGCCGGGTATGAAGTGCAGGTGCGCCCCCGCAGCGGCCTGGCCGCAAAGAAGGGCATCACCGTGCTGAATGCCCCCGGCACCATAGACGCCGACTATCGCGGCGAGGTGTGCGTTATCCTCGTGAATCTTTCTAACGAGGATTTCGTGGTTGAGAACGGCGAGCGCGTCGCGCAGCTTGTACTCGCAAAACACGAGGTTATTGAGTGGGAAGAAGTTGAAGAACTTGCCGCATCCGGACGGGGAGAAGGCGGCTTTGGAAGCACTGGAACGAAATGACGGATCTGTATTCAAAGTATATGGAGTGTGGCTTCAGGGTCACAACCGACAGCCGCGCCATCAAGGGCGGCGAAATGTTTTTCGCCCTGAGGGGCGACAATTTCGACGGCAATGACTATGCCGTCAAGGCATTGGAACTCGGCGCGGCATGGGCTGTGGTCAATGCGGATGCCGACATTCCTTTCGACAAGCGGCTTATCAAGGTCTCCGATCCGTTCACGTCGCTTAAATATCTTGCGATGGAGCACCGCTCCAATCTGAAGTTCCCTGTCGTGGGACTCACGGGAACGAACGGCAAGACGACCACCAAGAATCTCATCTCCGTCGTCCTTGCGAAGAAGTTCAAGGTCTCCGCGACCGAAGGCAACCTGAACAACGACATCGGCGTGCCTCTTTCAATATTGAAGATAGTCCCGGACGAGACGGAAATCGCGGTGATTGAAATGGGTGCGAACCATCCTGATGACATCGCCAAACTCGTCAAGGTTAGCCAGCCGGACTACGGCCTGATCACCAATGTGGGAAAGGCCCACCTTCTCGGCTTCGGTTCGTTCGAGGGTGTCAAGAAGGCGAAGGGAGAGCTCTACAAGTGGCTTGGAGCCCATCCGGGATCGCTCATTTTCCAGAATGCCGACGATGCCGACCTCAAGGAGATGTCGGCCGGACTTCCTTGCCATTTCTTCGAATATGGTGTGAAGTATCAGGGGGCTGAGATACTGCCTTCGACCCCGGAGAATCCGTTCCTGAGGATCAAATTGGGGATGGATGTGATAAACACCAGCCTGGTAGGGGCATACAACGCCACCAACGTGCTCGCGGCAATCGCTGTGGGCGAGTATTTCGGCGTCAGCCGCGCGGATGCAATAGCGGCTGTCGAATCCTTCGTGCCCACGAACAACCGCTCTCAGATGACGCGTACTGAAAAGAATACCCTTATCGTGGATGCATACAATGCGAATCCGTCTTCGATGGCGGCTGCGCTTGACAATTTCACGACAGTGGATGCCGCGCGCAAGGTCGCCCTTCTGGGCGATATGCGCGAGCTCGGCGAAGACTCCGTCGCCGAGCACGTCAAGGTCGTCCGCAAACTTGTGGAGATGGGCATTGAGGCGTTCCTCGTGGGGGATGAATTCCGCAAGGCTCTTGATGCCGAAGGTGCTTCCTTCCGCTGTTTCGAGACCTCGGAGGCTCTCGCCGCGTTCCTGTCGGGCGATGCCCTGAAGGATGCGGTGGTGCTTATCAAGGGCTCCCGCGGCATTCAGATGGAAAAAGTGATACCGGTATTATAACTGATTGATTATGAAAAAGTTGTTATTATTATTGGCTTCCGCGTTCCCGTTCTTCTCCTGCTCTGCCGGCGATGGCAGGGAAGTGAAGCATTTCATGTATTCCGAAATCAACACGATGGTGATGGGATCCGGAGAGACTTATGAGGTTGAGTTCAGTGATTCTTCAGATAAGGTTTCGGTGACTATCACCAGGGATGCCGGACGCAAGGTTCTCAGTATGAGATGTGAACCTGACATAATGCCGAAGATCGATTCCCTGGTCAATGAATATAAGCTCTGCAGACTGCACGGTTCATATCGTCCCATGGTTGACATAAGGGACGGATCGCAGTGGTCTTTCGAACTGACATTGAAGGATGGCACCACCACGTCCGCCAGCGGTTATCAGACCTGGCCGAACGGCAGTGCCAGGGCGTTCAGCCAGATCCAGAAATATCTGGACGAAATTGCGGAGCGGCACGAAGGCGAGCGTACGGTGTCCACGTATGATCTTGACGGCAACAAGCTTACCGAAATAGAATACGATTCCGAAGGCCGCGTGTGCGGAGGCTACAAGGCATCCGATCCTCTGGCAACATTCTAGATCCTTAAAGTATATTGCAGCTTCACTTCAAGACGTGAAGGCTTGGGCGCGGGCATCCACGGGTAACACGTGATGCCCGCCCTTGCGTGGAGGGTGTGCCGCCGCGAGAACTTGAGCGCGGCGACGAGGGAGGCGGCGAAGCCGCGTCCGTACAGCGCCGGGACATTGAAGGATCCCGGCGCGTCGCGTTCGTAAACGTATATCCTGTCGTCCCAGTTGTCAACGAAGAACACCGTGCCGCGGGCATAGACCGCATATTTCCCGTTCCTGAAGCCACCCTCAAGATATCCTGCCCAGGCAAAGTCCTTGCACCACAGGCAGTTGAAGCGCAGGTGCGAAAGCAATACGCCGTGTGCCGCGTCGATGTCGGCCCGCAGGTCGGTGCGCCAGGGCGCTTTGTCCTGCGGCTTGAACCGCGTTGAAATCCTGACAGACGGATTCACCGTCCAGCCTTCTGGCTCGAATGATGGTGATGACGATACGATAAGTTTGTAGGTCTCTTTTTTCTTGTTGTAGTCAAGGTCGGCTTGGAATGAGGCGACCAGATATTTCGTGTCAGCGCAGCAGGCGCCTGTAAGTTTGTTGTCCTTGAACTTTGCGAGCGCCGCGAATTTGCTGCCGTATTTCGGGATCCAGATGGTGCCCGCCAGGGCCATCGGCGCTCCGTTCCATCCAGCCTCGCCGTACAGGCTGAGCCCGGCGAGGCTTATCATCCAGTCGAAGGAGACGGCCTTAGAGGTGGATGTGAGGCCGAAAGAGGCCGTCTCTCCGACGCGTGTGACATTTGCCGCAGGCAGCTTTTCGGAGAATGAGTACGCGCCGCTGACGCACCACCTTCCGAATCGCAGCTCGGCGCCCAGCCCTTTGCTCACTGAAGAGAACGAGGCGCTGGGGGAAAGGCCGGAGGCATTGCGCCTGAACGCCTGGGCTGTGGTGTATCCGCTCAGGCTGAATCCTGTCCACGATGTCAGCCCCTGGCCGAAGCGGGCGCTGAAATCACCGGCGACGACCTTGCTCAGCCATCCGCGCCCGTACCAGGCGGCGCTGACAGTGCCGGCCTTGAAATCCCCGTCATCATAAGTCGTCCTGGTGGCCCAGTTGAGTTCGGCCCTTTCGCCCCATTGCAGATTGTACTTGATGCCGTAATTGTATTTGGCTTCTGACTCTTCTTCCATCTTCAGCGCACCCCTCAGAAGCAGTTCCTGATCTACGTTACGGCGCTCCGGCTGCCCCGGAGCGCGTGTGCTTTCAAGCCTGACGAACTCCTTCAGCGCCTCGGTGAAACCGGAGCTGAAGCCGCTCACGAGTGAGAGCTCGCTCCACGACAGGATGTCGCCGGTCTGCTGCCTGTATTCAATCAGGGATGAAATCTGGAAGGGGGAGAACAGCCCGCAGGCCCTCAGCCTGCCCGGGCCGGCGGCGTTCAGGTCCAGCGGATGTGCCGCCAGGGCGCGGTAGCGCTCCATCTCATCTTCGGAGAGTTCCTCGATCTCCGCCGCGCCGCTGACGGCAAGTACTGCCCTTTCAAAGTCCCCGTCCGCCGCGGCCAGCAGGCAGAGGACGCACATTATCAAACTCCTCATACGCAGCGAATATGTCAGCAGTATTCGTCAAAAACGCAAAGATTCTTCGCCGGCTCATTTATTTTATAATAAATGTGCAAATTATGCGTACTTTTGTCGTATGGAAAACAGGAAGATTAATTTGTGGGACAAGACTTTCAAGCCTTATATCCCCGCTGAAAAGCTTGAAAAGGCAATTGATGCCGTAGCTGAAAAGGTGAATGCCGATTTCGCAAACTGCGAAGACATCCCTATCGTACTCTGTGTGCTCAACGGTGCGATAATGTTCACCGGAGAACTTATGCAGAGATTCACTTTCCCTTGTGAGCTCGTGTCAATCAAGCTGTCTTCTTACCAGGGCACGCAGTCGACCGGCACCGTTCTCAACATCCTCGGCCTCACCGCCGACGTCAGGGGCCGCCGCGTCATCATCTGCGAGGACATCGTCGATACCGGCAACACCATCACGGCGCTCAAGGAACTCCTTGTCGCGAAGGGCAGCAGCGACGTGCGCATCTGCACCATGCTCCTCAAGCCTGACGTCTACAAGAAACCGGACAAGCTCGACTACGTCGGAATGGAAATCCCTAACGCGTTCATCGTCGGCCACGGCCTCGACTACAACGAGCTCGGCCGCACCGGCAAGGACATCTATGTAATCGACAACGACTGATCTGCCCGGTTGCATTCTTCTCGCCAAAACAAAACCATCCCCAACAGAGTCTTGTCAGGGATGGTTTTCAAAATATCTTCAAAAACTGCTTTGGCGGTTTTTAGCCGTAAGCAGTATACGGAATCATCAAATCCGTACAACCCGGATCTACGCAGAAATCGTTGACGAGAATAAGAAAAAGGCCGTCAATCTGATACCGAAGATATAGCCACTTCGCCGGAATTCATTAAATTCGCAGTTATGAAAAACGAAATGCCAAAAGATTTCAACAAGAAGGTTGTGAAGATTCACGACGTGAGGATAGACAGCGATTACGCCCAGTGGCTGACTGACATCAAAGCCAGATATCGCAGTGCACAGATAAAAGCAGCCGTGCGGGTAAACTCCGAGCAATTGCTGTTCAATTGGCAACTCGGAAGAGACCTCGTAATGCGTAAGGCAGAGGAGAAATGGGGTGCCGGAGTTGTGGAACAGCTCAGCCTCGACCTTCAGGCAGCATTCCCGGAGTCGAAGGGA
Source organism: Bacteroidia bacterium (assembly GCA_030537315.1). Classification (GTDB taxonomy): domain Bacteria; phylum Bacteroidota; class Bacteroidia; order Bacteroidales; family UBA932; genus Cryptobacteroides. Next base: position 3,887 of record JAUNNZ010000033.1, on the reverse strand, counting down.
TTCAGCACCACGAACCTATGGCGAATGAAGCAGTGGTATCAGTTCTATTCTGATGCGCTAACAAAACTCCCACAACTTGTGGGAGAATTTCAAAAGACTGAAAATCAATCAAATATAAAACTCCCACAACTTGTGGGAGAATTTGACGCAAGCATAGATTCCTCATTCCCGGAGATTTTTGCATATGTGCCCTGGGGACATCACGCAGAAATAGTAGCCAAATGCAAGGATATCAAGGAAGCCCTGTATTATGTCGTACAATGTGCATATAAAGGCTGGAGTAGACACACTCTGGAGAATTGCCTCCACGCACATTACTACGAGAACAATGGCGGAGCAATCACAAATTTCTCGGATAAGCTTCCGTCACCGCAGAGTGAACTGGCACAGGAAATCACAAAGAACACTTACGATTTCGGCTTCCTGTCTCTCCCTGACGGATATGACGAAGAGAAACTGGAGACAGAACTTGAAAGACAACTTACCCGTTTCCTGCTGGAACTCGGGACGGGCTTCGCATATCTCGGCCGTCAGAAACAGATTATAGTAGCCGGAAAGACCCGCAAGCTTGATATGCTGTTCTTCCATATAAACCTCAACTGCTACATCGTCATAGAACTCAAGGCGGTTCCGTTCCAGCCGGAGTTTGCCGGAAAGCTGAACTTCTATGTCAATGCCGTTGATGACCTCATCAAGACACCGTCCCAAAATCCGACAATCGGACTTCTTATCTGCAAAGGCAAGGATGAAACCGAAGTTCAGTATGCGTTCAATGGAATAACAACACCTATGGGCGTGGCCTCATACGACAATATTCAGATCAAAAAGATTCAGGAGCAACTGCCTTCAATTGAGGAACTTAAGGCTCAAGTGCAACTCCTTGAAGATAAATTAAAACAAAAAGTATAAAAAACGACGACTTAAAACGACCATAGAAATATTATTTTTTCGATTCCAAAGCAAGCATTATGGCAGAACTTTCTATTGCAAAATCTCTGAACAAAGCCTATAGGCACATAAGCATCGACAAGGCTTCATTTGAACTGTTCAGATCACAGTTGAGCACTTTGTTTGAGCAGATTGCTTCGGTAGATACGGAAGAAAAAGTCAAAGGGGATTTTATGGATTTCCTTAAGTTGACTTTTTATGGCCAAAACTATAAAGTTTCGCCTAATGGGAAGATTGATGCGGCTATTCACCTTGGCAGTAGTATTGATGCGCCTGTGGGTGTAATCTTTGAAGTGAAGATGCCGGGCAATGTGTCCGAGATGGTCACGAAAGGGAATCTGAACAGGAAGGCATTGCAGGAGATTCTGCTGTATTATCTGAGAGAGAGAGTCGAGAAGAAGAACATTCAGCTCAAGCACCTTGTAATCACCAACATCTATGAGTTTTTCATTTTTGATGCTCAAGAGTTCGAAAAGGCGTTCTATTCAAACAAAAAGCTTCTGAAAGCATTTGATGATTTCAATAATGGAAAGCTGACTTCTGACAAGACAGACTTTTTCTATAAGGAAATCGCATCCGGGTTCATAGAGAGCGTAGTTGATGATTTGAATTACACACATTTCGACATCAGAGACTACCGTCGCTCCTTGAATAACGGGAATGACAAAAAGCTCATTGAACTGTACAAGGTGTTCAGCCCTGAGCATTTGTTGAAGAAGTCCTTCCAGATAGACAGCAATAAACTGAACACGAAGTTCTATAGCGAGCTACTGTACATAATCGGCCTTGAGGAGGTGGAGGATAAGGATTCACACAAGAGAATCATCACAAGATGCAAGGAATCAGAGCGCAAGAATGCTTCAATTCTGGAGAATGCCATAACCATTCTTGATAGCGAAGACTACGTGGATGACGTAAAAAGTCGGACTGATTATGGAAAGACGCGTGAGGAGCAATTGTTCAATATTGCGCTATCTCTTACCATCGGCTGGGTGAACAGAATCCTGTTTCTTAAGTTGCTTGAGGCTCAACTCGTGAAATATCACAAGGGCGATGCAACCTGGTCATTCCTGAAGCCGACCGTGATTCCGGACTATGATGAACTGAACAAACTTTTCTTTCAGGTTCTTGCCAAGAAGCCTGAAGACAGGACCGAAAGCATATCTGAAAAGTTCGGGCGTATCCCATATTTGAACAGTTCTCTGTTTGAGGTCAGCCCTTTGGAAAGGCAAACCATAAGAATCAGTGGTCTTGACAATGGGAAGATGCCTCTATTTGGAGCCACTGTGTTGAAAGATGGTGGAAAACCAAGGTACAAAGAACTTTCCACCCTACGTTATTTGCTTGAGTTCCTTGATGCATACGACTTTGCCAGTGAAGGAGAGGAAGATATTCAGGAAGAATCCAGGACTCTAATCAATGCTTCCGTCCTCGGACTAATTTTTGAGAAAATCAACGGCCATCGTGACGGTTCTGTTTTTACCCCCGGAGCCATCACGATGTATATGAGCCGCAATGCCGTCAGACAGACAATCGTAAGACGCTTCAATGAGGAATTCGGCTGGTCTTGCAAGGATTATGACGCACTGAAGGACAAGGACATTGAAGACTTGGCCGAAGCGAACAGGGTTGTTGATTCCTTGAAAATCTGTGACCCGGCAGTCGGCTCCGGACATTTCTTGGTATCTGTCCTCAACGAGCTCATTTGCACGAAATATGACCTTGGAATACTCCTTGACTGCGATGGTAAGCGTATCAAGAAGCAGGATTACAGCATAGACATCGTCAATGATGAGCTTGTCATTTCGGATGAGGATGGCGCTCCGTTCAACTATGTGCCGGCAAATCCGGAAAGTCAGCGTATTCAGGAAGCCCTTTTCAATGAAAAGAAAAAGATTATCGAGAACTGCCTGTTCGGTGTTGACCTTAACCCGAATGCGGTAAACATATGCAGGTTGAGGCTATGGATTGAGCTGTTGAAAAATGCCTATTACACGAAGGAGAGTGACTACACTGAACTTGAAACATTGCCGAACATAGATATCAACATCAAAGTCGGCAACTCGCTGCTGCACAGGTTTGATTTGGACCAGGATATTTCCGAGATTCTGAAGAAGTCCAACTTGACGATTTCTGGCTACCGCGAGGCCGTTTCCAGATATAAAAATGCTCATTCCAAAGAAGAGAAGCGCGAGCTTGACGAAATGATCCTTCAAATCAAGAGCAACCTTAAGACTCAAATAGGCTTGACGGATCCGAAGCTGTTGAGATTGCAAAATTTGCAGAAAGAATTGAGTACCCTCGAAGCTCCGCTGCTGTTTGAAATATCCAAAAAGGAACAGGCGCAAAAAGAAAAGAAAATCAAGGAACTAAAATCGAAAATCTCCAATGCGCAGAAGGATATAGATGAGATACGTAACAACAAGATATTTACCGGAGCCTTTGAGTGGAGAATAGAGTTCCCGGAAGTCCTTGATGAAGATGGACATTTTGTTGGTTTTGATTGCATTATTGGCAATCCTCCTTATATCCAGCTCCAGAAGATGGGAGCCGATGCTGATGCTCTTCAGAAGATGAGCTATGAGACTTACGAGCGCACCGGTGATATCTACTGTCTGTTCTATGAAATGGGAATGAAGCTCCTCAAGAAAGATGCGCTGCTGTCGTTCATTACATCAAACAAGTGGATGAGGGCAGGATATGGCGAATCGTTAAGAAAGCACATCTCGGAGCTATACAATCCCATTCTGCTGATTGATTTTGCCAACAATAAGGTATTTGATTCTGCAACAGTTCTTGTTAATATCCTATCTATTTCCAAGTCAACGAACACCGGCCATACGGAAGCATGTTCTATCGAAGACAACTTTGACATCAGTAAACTGAGCGATTATGTGCAGACACATAGTGTTGATTCAGCATATTGTTCATCTGACAGT
>JAUNNZ010000009.1 GCA_030537315.1 Bacteroidia bacterium | reverse complement strand
ACTTGATAATCAATAGTTTAAACGATAATTTTTCAAAAATTGTCATATACTAAGCTCATAAAATAAACTTTTGCGTAGTTTACAAATTTACTCATTTTTACGCTATATTTGTAGGAAGTTATCAACAATTTTTCAGAAAAAACAATGGCAAACGTCGAGTCTCCACAGACCCCCGTCATTTCTTTTAGAAATGCCGACATCATAAATGGCGAAACTCCCGTGGTTTACGGGCTCAATATGGACGTGATGCCCGGCGAGCGTGTCTATATCATAGGCAAGGTCGGTACCGGCAAGACTTCCATCATCCGCACGATCATTGCGGAGAACCCTCTGCGCAGCGGCAGCGGCGTCGTATGCGGATATGACCTGTCGGACATCTCGACCGACGAAATCCCCTACCTCCGCCGCCGTCTTGGCGTCGTCTTCCAGGATTTCCAGCTGTTGATGGACCGCAGTGTCTGGAAGAACCTCGAGTTCGTATTGCGCGCCACCGGCTGGGGCAGCGACGATGACATCGACGGACGCATCAACCTCGCCCTCGAAGCTGTCGGAATGGCCGACAAGGCGCACAAGATGCCGCACCAGCTCTCCGGCGGAGAGCAGCAGCGCATCGCAATAGCCCGCGCCATCCTCAACGCCCCGGACGTCATAGTGGCCGACGAACCCACGGGCAACCTTGACGGCGAGACCGCCGAAGGCATCCTCCAGCTTCTTGACAGGATCAACAAGCTCCGCCACACGGCCATCGTGATGGTCACCCACAACCGCACCATCTGCATGCGCTACCCGGGCCGGGTATTCGAAGTCGCTGACGAATCCTGCAAGGAAATATGACAAAACTGGACGAACGGTACAGCGTCATCCTGAACCGGCTTCAGGAGCTCTTCCCCATTGCACAGTCAGAACTGAACTTCAGCAACCCGTACGAACTGATCGTATCCGTCATCCTGTCGGCCCAGTGCACCGACAGGCGCGTGAACCTCACCACGCCCGCCCTCTTCTCGAAATACCCTACCGTGCAGCATCTCGCCGGCGCAACGTTCGAAGACGTCTTCGAACTGATACACAGCATCTCATACCCCAACAACAAGGCCCGGCACATCATAGCCATGGCGCAACGCGTCGTCGCGGAGTTCGGCGGGGAGATACCGACAGACATAGACAAACTGATGTCACTTCCAGGCGTGGGACGCAAGACGGCCAACGTAGTGGCCTCCATCGTCGATTCTGCGCCGGTCATCGCGGTCGACACGCATGTCTTCCGCGTGGCGCACCGCCTCGGACTCAGCAAGGGCACGACCCCGCGCGCCGTCGAGCTCGACCTGGAAAAGCATATCCCGGCAGAGATGCGTCCGGACGCCCACCACTGGCTACTCCTCCACGGACGCTATACCTGTACGGCAAAAAAGCCGCAGTGCGAACACTGCGGCCTCAAACCTTATTGCAAGTCTGCGGTCTAGCAGAACTGCTTCTTCAAAGCTTCGATCTTGGCGTCTGCATCACCGCCCTTGGCACCGAAGTAGAACTTGATCTTCGGCTCCGTGCCCGAAGGGCGCACGGACACGACGTCTCCCGCCTCGGAGAAGAACTGAAGCACGTTGGACGAAGGCTGGCCCGTCTTCTCGGGCTCCAGATAGTCAATGACCTTGACGACCTTGCTTCCGCACATCTCCTGCGGAGGGTTGGAGCGGAAGTCCGCCATCATCTGCTGAATTTCCTGAGCGCCTGAAATGCCCTTGCGGACCACGGACACCAGTCCTTCCTTGCGATAGCCGAACTCTTCATAAATCCTGTCCATGAGCTGATAGAGCGTAATCCCCTGCTCAGCAGCCCAGGCAGCGCACTCCGCTATCATCATACAGCTCACCTGCGCGTCCTTGTCACGGACGAACTGGCCGACGTTGAAGCCGTAGCTCTCCTCGCCGCCGCAGATGAACTCACCGTCCGCCTCGTGGCGCTTGACGACCTCCGCGATGTACTTGAAGCCGGTGAGGACATTATATACGGGAACCCCGAAGCCCTTGCAGATGTCAGCTATGAGTTCCGTGGTGACTATCGTCTTGACGACATACTTCCCTTCCCCAAGCTTGCCGAGTTCCTTCCAGCGGCGGAGAATGTAGTATGTAAGCAAAGAAGCCGTCTGGTTGCCGTTGAAGAGAACCATCTTTCCTTCGTTGTCGCGGACTGCAATGCCCATGCGGTCGGCGTCGGGGTCTGTCGCCATCACGATGTCGGCCCCGGTCTCATCAGCCTTGGCAAGAGCCATCTCAAGTGCGGAGTGCTCTTCAGGATTAGGAGAAATGACCGTAGGGAAATTGCCGTCGGAGACGTCCTGGTCGGGAACGTGGATGATATTCTTGAAGCCCTTGCGTTTAAGGATTTCAGGCACGAGACGCACGCCGCATCCGTGGAGCGGAGTATAGACTATCTTCAGGTCGGAGTGTTTCTCGCAGGCCTCCGGACTCAGGCTCAGGGAGAGAAGGTCACGCAGGTAGCAGGCGTCCACGTTGGCCCCTATGGCCTCCACTTCGCCGCAGGCGTCTTCCGACTTGAACTTCACCATTGACGGGTCAGAAACCTTGGCGACTTCCGCAACTATCTCCTTGTCAACCGGAGATGTCACCTGACCGCCGTCGGACCAGCTGACCTTGTAGCCGTTGTATTCCTTCGGGTTGTGGGATGCAGTTATCATGATACCCGCCACAGCGCCCAGATGTCGGACGGCATAGCTCATCTCGGGCGTAGGCCTGATGTTGTCGAAAATGAACACGTGGATTCCGTTCGCCGAAAGGACATCGGCGGTGATGCGGGCGAACTCCTTGCTGTTGTTGCGGGAGTCATAGGATATGACGACACGCGGGTCATCGCCTTCGAAATGCGAACGGATATAGTTTGCAAGGCCCTGGGTGGCCATTCCGACCGTGTATTTGTTCATCCTGTTGGTACCTACTCCCATAATGCCGCGCAAACCGCCGGTACCGAACTCGAGGTTCTTGTAGAACGCGTCTTCGAATGCCGCCGGGTCCGAGTTGCGGAGTTGCATCACTTTGATCTTGGTTTCCTGGTCGAAGTCCCCTTCGAGCCAGTTTTGGGCTCTCAATTCAAATTCTTTCATATATGCGGTGATTCATTTCTTGAACGTCTCCAAATTTACGAAATAAAAGGATTAATTGCTACATTTGTAAAGATGAAAAAGTCATTTGCAGACATATTGAACGGCATCGACGAGCGCCGCGACAGAAAACTTGCCGCAAAGCTGCCCGAATGGGCCGCCACGGAAGGTCTGCAGATACCTTCAACCCTCGCCCTCGAGCAATGCTCCTCTACCGCCGCGGCCTTGTACAAGGCGGAGATAGTCCGGAGAGAGACTGCGGGTGTCCCGTCTCCCGTCGTCTGCGATATCACGGGCGGTCTCGGAGTCGATTCCTGGGCTTTCTCCCAGGTTGCCGGGAAAGTATGCTACTACGAGCGCAATGCCGAACTTGCAGAAGCAGTAAGCAACAACTATAAATTACTGAAAACAAACAATGTAGTCATAAGCAACGAAAGTGTGGATGCAAGTACGGAACTCCCCTGCTGCGACCTCATTTTCGCCGACCCCGCAAGACGCGGCGACACAGGCAACAAGGTCTTTCTCCTGGAAGACTGCACCCCCGACATCCTCCAGCTTCTGCCATCCCTGTGGCAGCGCTGCTCCACCATTCTCCTTAAGCTCTCCCCGATGGCCGACATCAGTATGCTTTACAAGAGGCTGGGGCCCGAATGCACGGAGATCCATACGGTCGGCAAGGACGGCGAATGCAAGGAAATACTCTGCCTTCTCAAGAAAGGCCGCAAAGGCCCCTGCCGCATCACCGTGGCAGACCTTGATACCGGCGGCCGCCTGTCGTTCTATCAGGACGAAGAACGCGAAGCCGTGCCGCACTACAAGCTCCCCGCCGCCGGCGACATACTCTTCGAGCCTTCGGCAGCACTGATGAAGGCCGGATGCTTCCGCCTGATTTGCAGCCGCTTCGGCATCAGGAAGCTTTCTTCCTCGACAAATCTCTACACGGCCGGAGACGTCCCCGACGGGCTCGCGGCCCTGGGCAAGGTCTTCAAGGTTCTGGAGGTCCTTCCGTTCGGCAACACCACCTTCAAGGAGGCGGGAAGACGCTATCCGCGCGCTGAAGTGACTGCGCGCAACGTTCCTCTTTCCAGCGACGAGCTGAGAAAGAAAATGGGCGTCCGCTCGGGAAGCGACGCCCATATATTCGGCTGCACCGCGCTGGACGCGCGGTATCTCATCATCTGCCAAGCAACCAGGTAGCCCAGAAGCGGGACGCGTTTTCGACATCGTGCGTATGCTGCGCGCCGCGGTAGCCGTGCATTCCGTCAGGATATATCATCAGTTCAAACTGATAACCCGCCTGCTGAAGCGCATCAATCAGCTGGAGGGTATTCTGGAAATGGACGTTGTCGTCACCGGTTCCGTGCGTGAGCATAAGCGCTCGCGGAAGAGGCTTCCTGTCATTCTCCTCCCCGAACACTTTCGGGACGAAAGTCAGAGGCGACGCTTCGGCGTAGCCGTCCGGATTCGCCTGTGGCGTGTCCATAAACCTTTCGGTATAGTGCGAGTCATACAGGCGCCAGTCATAGACTCCGCCGCCGGCTATGCCGCAGCGGAAATACTCAGGGTACCTGAGAACAAGCATCGAAGTGGTGGTTCCGCCGAAGGAAAAGCCTTCCACACCTATTCTGGAGCCATCAACGAAAGGTTTATCCTGCAGCCACTTGGCCCATGCGATATAATCCTGAAGTTCAATCACCGTCATCCGGCGGAACGCCTGGTCCATACCCCGCCTTCCGTTCTCTCCGGAAGACCGTGGATCGGCCACGATATAGATGACGCCGTTGTCATAGCACCACCGGTCCGAAGCGTCCCGGTCACGCCATCTGTCGCGCACGTAAGGAGTGCCCGGGCCGCCGTACAACTGCATCAGCACGGGGTACTTCCGTGACGGGTCAAAACCCTTCGGATAGGATATGAGCGCATACAGGTCGAATCCGTCGTTTTCAATCCTGACCAGTTCGGGCTTGGGAGCGTCAGGAATGTCATCCGCCACGGAGAGATCCTTGACCTGATACCGGTCCATACGGCCTTCTATTGTCCTTCTCGGACTGGATGCGGTGGACAAGGTGGCGGTGAAGGTCTTCCTGTCATCGCTGACCCTCAGGTTCTCAAGCTGGTATTCCGGATCCGTAAGCGCCGTCACGCGGCCCTTCCTGTCCAGTCGATAGAAGGCAGTGTGCACCTTGGAGTCCCTTTTCGCGGTGAACCACACATCGCCCTTCCTTTCATCCACGGCCCTGAGCGAAATCGCCCAGTTCTCCCCTTCGGAGAGCCTCTTCAGGGTGCCGTCATATCCGAGGAAATATATCTGCTCCCACCCGGTCTCGAAGTCGCGGGCCATATACAGTCCGTCTTCAGTGAATATCATGCCTTCGATCCAGTTGATCCACGTAGGGTACTCTTCATGATAAACCGCCCTCCTGGACCCGTCCTTCACGCTTACTGCATAGACGTCGAGCACGCTCTGCCTGCGCGGCATCCTGGACACATACAGTTCCTCACTGTCCTTTCCCCAGAAAGGAGTCCCGAAATACTGGTCCTCTTCATAATCGAAGTCAGCCCACACGGTTCCCCCCGAAAGGTCGGCAAGGCCAATGCGTACTGTCGGGTTGGTCTCTCCCGCCTTGGGATAGCGCGTCTGGTTGAGGGTGCCGTCCTGCCCTTTGGGCGAATAGATCGGGAACATCGGAACCTTCGAGTTGTCAAAGCGGTAGAAGGCGATCTTCCTGGAGTCCGGACTCCACCAGAAGGCGCAGTAGTTCGACTGACGCCCGAAGATCTCCTCATAGTACACCCAGGAGGCGTATCCGTTCAGGATCAGCCCGCTTCCGTCAAACGTCAGCCTTGTTTCGGTCTCGGTCGCGACATCCTTGACGTACAGGTCATTGTCTTTCGTGTATGCCACCTTGGTGGAATCCGGAGAATAGGTCGGATTCATGATGGCAAGAGCCAGTGCTAATAGGAGTTTCATATAAAGAATCTGTCATTGAAATTCACGAGATACACTTTTTCCACGGCTCGCGTCAGCGCCGTATAAAGCCACTTCAGGTCATCGAGGGTCTGTTCCGGCATCCAGAACGGACAGTCGATGAACACGCAGCGCCACTGTCCGCCCTGCGACTTGTGGCAGGTGATCGCCTCGGCATATTTCAGCTGGAGCGCATTGAAATACTTGTCCTCACGTACCGCATCCCATATCTTCTTCCTGCTTCCGCGATCGGCATAGTCGGCGGACACCCCGTTGTAGAGAGCATTCTGCTGTTCATAGGTAAGTGAAGCCGACTCTGACTCGAGCGTGTCAAGGCATACCTTGGCCTTGACCTCCACGTCATCATAATCCGGAAACGTCAGTGTCGCATCTGCGAAATGCAGCCCGTACCTGTCTTCAAAATGATTGATCTTCACCAGTTTGGCAATATCGCCATTGGCTATGTAGTCAAGTCCGGGCACGTCCTCCACGAACTGATAGCAGTTCTTCACTATCATAAGCTTGTCATCACGCACCAGCCGCTCCTCCTTGAACTGCACGGTGGAACGTATGCCAAGGTTATAGCGTATGGCACGCTTGTTCGAGCGGCACAGAACCACGGTCTCATCCTCGCCGTATTCCGCATACGCCTCTGTCAGCGTCTCAATCAGTTCGGAACCGCTGACCCGCGATATGTCGTCAAAGCCGTCCAGCCTGAAGCGGATGTCGTCAAATGTCTCATCGCCGCCGGAGGCGGATATCCTTTCGCGGAGCGCGGTGGCATTCACCAGAATGCCCGATTCCTGCGCCTGGCGCACCACGGTGCTGAGCGTCGCATAGCGCACGCCGCCGAAGCCGTCCATGAAATCCTGAGAAAGCGCAGGCGACGCGTCCAGCCCAACCGGAGGCAGCTGCGCGGCATCCCCGATAAGCACGAGGCGGCACTCATCCCCGCTGCGCACGAAGTCGACCAGGTCCTCCAGCAGATTGCCCGTACCGAAAAGGGCGGAGCCCTGCCTTTCAGCGGCTTCGATGCCTATCAGCGACACTTCGTCCACGACGAAGAGGGTGCGCTTCGCCTTGTTTGGCGCAAGCGAGAACTGGCCGTAGCCGTCAGCTCCGACTGATTTCTGGCGGTATATATGCTTGTGAATGGTAAAAGCGGGACGGTGCGAGATGCCGGAAAGCACCTTCGCGGCGCGACCTGTAGGCGCGAGCAGCACTGACGGCGTACCTACGTCGCGCAGAGCGCCTATGACGGCCGAAATGGCCGTGGTCTTACCTGTTCCGGCATATCCGTTCACCACGAGGATATCGGAATCGTCACAGGTCACAAAATCTGCAACGCTGCGGAAAAGCCCGTCCTGGCAGGACGTCGGCTCAATCTTGAATTTGTCAATGAATTTCTGATAGAGGAAACCGGCCCTGTCCATACTAAATCCTGCGGCGGTCAAACAGCATCGCCACTACAGCGAGTATAGGATAGATTTCGATGCGTCCGAGAAACATATCGAAGGTGTACAGCATCTTTGCTCCCGCCGAGATTGAATTGAAGGACCCCATCGTTCCAAGGTCCCCCACCGATGGACCCACATTGCTCAGACAGGCAATGGAAGCGAAGAAACTGTTGTTGGCATCCACTCCCATGGCGAATGAAAGAAGGACGGCCACAATTATCAGAAGCGCATAGAGCGCAACGTAGAGGAGATGCGGGGAGACTTCATCGTCATGGAGGAAACGCCTGCCCATCTTGATTTCGTTGACTGCCGTCGGATGGAGGATGGTGTTGATCCTGCGGCCTATGGCCTTGAAAAGGAGCAGGACGCGGTCAGCCTTGAGGCCGCCGGAAGTCGATCCCGAGCATCCGCACATTATCGCCATGAACAGGGTGATGGAGCACAGGGACATCGGCCACGCGGCATTGTCCAGAATGGCGAAGCCGCTGGTGGATGACACACAGAGCACCTGGAACAGGCCGTTCCAGATGGAGTCGACCCAGCCTTCGCAGATGCCGTTTCTCTTGAGACCGATTGCGAGAAGCAGGGCAAACAGCACGACCATTCCGGTAAAGAACTTGAGTATCGGGTTGTTGAGAGGCTTCAGGGACCTGCTGGCAATTGAGAGATATATCAATCCGAAGTTGATGGAACACAGATACATGAAAAACATCGTCACAGCCTCCACCGCCCGGGAGTCGAATGCGCCGATGGACGCGTTGCGCGTGCTGAAGCCGCCCGTCGCCACGACGCTCATCGCGTGGCAGATGGCATCGAAGGGGCTCATTCCGCACAGCAGATAGGCCACAAACGCAAGCGGAAGCATTGCAAGGAACACATAGGCGAATATGCTCACTATCCTGTTCGCCCTGGTAGGGACGTTACCCCTGGTCAGCGAACTGAGTTCCATATTGGTCAGACGCATCTTGATGGGGCTTGAACCGGGAATGATCAGGAGAAGGAACACGACTACTCCCAAGCCTCCGATGAAGTGTGTGGAACTGCGCCAGAACAAAAGGCTCTTCGGCAGCGCCTCGATATCGTCCAGGATGGTCGCGCCTGTCGTGGTGAAGCCGGAAACACTTTCAAACCAGGCGTTCTGGATAGTGAAAGGGCCTCCCCAGAGCGCATACGGCAGCATTCCCACCACAAAGGAGAGGAACCACGACATCGTGATGATGACATATCCTTCCTTCAGGGTGATGGCATTCGTCTTCCGCACGAAAATGAATGGGAAAATGCCGACGATGAAAGTGATGGTGAACGAGATTATGAGTGCGGCAAGTGCGCTGTCATTGCCGTTCAGCACCGACACGATGATCGATATGAACATAAACAGCGCGCTGACCAGCAGCGCATATCCAACGTTTCTGAAGATTACTTTCCAGTTCATTTCTTGAGCGCGGTGATCCTCTGGCGGAGCATCTGGTTCTCGTTGGCCAGTTCCGTGATGTCTTCGTTCAGTTCAGCAAGCTGATCGTCTCCGTCGAACTTGTAGTTGTATTTCTTGTCGTTCGCACGGTAGGCCTTGAGCGAGTCGAGCATCTTGTAGATAGGGTTCACATAATCCGAAAGGACGAAGAACAGCAGCATCAGCACCAGGAGCAGTCCAACGCCCACGGCGACGATTCCCGGGATGACGCTTCTATAGAATCCCCTTTCAAAGGTCGCGGAGTTCTTTTCGAGGTCCTGGTATATTGCGCCGTTGAGCTTATCTATATCCGAGCGCAGGCGCGCAAAGCGCGGCTGCAGGCGCTCGAAATACCACGAACGGGTATCGATGAAGTCGGACTGCATCACGTCTTCCAGTTCCAGTGCGGTAAGCATATACGCCGAATAGGAGTACATTATGGAGTCGGCATACGGCTTGATGAAGTTGCCCGCCTCGGAGGCGCGCAGCTGGTCGCAGTGCGTCTTGAAGAAGGTCTCGTCGAACTCGGGAACGCTCGTGGAGGCCTCGTCGCCGATGACAGCAAGGATTTCAAGATTATATGAGTTGCTCTGGTCTGAGAGCTTGTTCGCTACGTTCACACTGCTGATATCGTCTGCAATCAAGCCGGACACGTAATCCCTCATGCTAGTGTACTCCATATACGAGATGATGCAGGACACGAGCAGAATTGCGGCAATTGCCAAAAGGCTCAGCGTAAGTTTTGACTTCATTTTAAATTTTTTTCAAAACAACAACAAATGTACAAAAAAAATTCATACTTTTGTGCGTACTATTACCAAACGGAATGCCAAACAACTTTCTAAACGACACCACCAGCAAGAACGCCCTCATCAAGAGGGAAATACTCAGGCTGTGTATAGATCATACGAATTTCAGCATCGCTGACTTCAGCAAGAGCCTCGGAATCAGCGTCCCGACCATCACCAAGCTTCTCGGCGAACTGATTGACGAAGGATTCCTGCAGGACCTCGGCAAGCTCGGCACATCAGGCGGCCGGCGCCCGAGCGTATTCGGACTCAATCCGGAAGCGGGATACTTCGTAGGCGTCGATGTGGCGCGTCACCATTTCCACATTGCGGTATGCGACTTCAAGGGCGAACTTGTCAAGTTCATCCAGGATATCGAGTTCGTGCTCGAAGCGTCCCAGGAGTCGTTCCGCAACATGTGCCGTATGGTCAAGGACGAGATCACCGGCAGCGGCATCCCCTGGTTCAAGGTTCTTGGCGTGGGTGTGAGCCTCTCCGGCCGCGTAAACCCTGAAAAGGGCTACAGCCTCACCTACTCCAACAACGAGGACCTCCCTCTGAAGGACCTCTTCCAGAAAGAATTCAACGTTCCCGTAACCATCGAGAACGACTCCCGTGCAATGACGTACGGTGAATATATGACCCTGGGCGCGAAGGCCGACAAGGATATGGTCTTCATCAACCTCAGCTGGGGCCTCGGCATGGGAATGATACTCGACGGCAAGCTCTATTACGGCAAGTCCGGATATTCGGGAGAGATAGGCCACTTCCCTCTCCTTGACAACAACGTCATCTGCCGCTGCGGCAAGGTCGGCTGCCTCGAAACCGGAGCATCCGGCTCCGCCCTCCACAGCATGATGGTCGACATGCTCAAGTCCGGCCGCCAGTCCTCACTCTCCAAGAGTTTCAGCCGCAAGGGCGACATCGAGCTTGAGGAGATACTTCAGGCCATAGGCGACGAAGACGTCCTCGCGATCGAATGCATAGGCAAGATCGGCCGCACCCTTGGCCGCGGCATCGCCGGCGTCATCAACATCTTCAACCCGGGACTCGTGGTCATCGGCGGACGACTGATCGTCGGAAAGGAATACCTCCTCCTGCCTATCAAGACCGAAATAAACAAACTATCCCTTCATCGCGTAAGCAGCGATTCAGAGATAGTCCTGTCTGAACTCGGACGCCGCGCGGCTTCAGTCGGAGACTGCCTCCTCAGCCGCAGCAAGATCCTCGGTCTTATGTAGTCTTATTCCGGTTTATAGGAATCTTTCAGGGAGACTGTCTTGTTGAAGACGGTCTTTTCTTTTGTGCTGTCGGCATCCTTGATATAGTAGCCGGTGCGCTCGAACTGGACGGCGATGCCTGAGGCGTCGTCGAGGAGTGCCGGTTCAGCCCAACCTTTGCCGACGGTAAGAGAATCCGGATTCAGGAAATCCTTGTAGTCCTTGTCCTCCGGAACCTGGCTCATATCGGCCAGAGTGAAGAGGCGGTCATAGTTCCTGAGCTCGATTTCCTTTGCAAAATCGGTGGATACCCAGTGGATGGTGCCCTTTACGCTGCGCCACTCGCCTCCACCCGGCTTTGTGGTAGGATCATAGGTACATTCGAGTTCTGTAACATTATTGTTACAATCCTTAACAACTTTGTTACACTTGATGATATACGTGTACTTAAGTCTCACTTCGCCATCAGGCTTAAGGCGGAAGAACTTGTTAGGCGCATCCTCCATGAAATCGGCCCTGTCGATGAAAAGTTCGCCTGTAAACGGCACTTTTCTGGTCGCTCCCTCTGGTTCTGCAGGGTTGAGCGGACAGTCGAACCACTCGACCTGACCCTCCGGCCAGTTTGTGAGCTTGACCTTGATCGGATCCTGCACGACCATATAGCGGTTGGACCGTGCATTGAGGTCCTGACGGACGCACCACTCGAGCAACTGTATATCCATCAGCTGGTCGTGCTTGGTGACACCGATCTTCTCGCAGAACATCTTGAGCGCTTCGGCTGTATAGCCGCGACGGCGGACACCGCAGAGCGTAGGCATGCGGGGGTCGTCCCAACCGGAGACTATCCCCTTCTGCACAAGCTCGAGAAGCTTGCGCTTGCTCATAAGGGTATATGTGAGGTTCAGACGCGCGAACTCGTACTGATGTGACGGGTAAATGCCGAGAGTCTTGATATACCAGTCGTAGAGAGGACGGTGAACGTCGAACTCAAGGGTGCATATGGAGTGAGTGATATGCTCGATGGAGTCGCTCTGACCGTGGGTGTAGTCGTACATCGGATAGATGCACCACTTGTCACCGGTACGGTGATGGTGAGCGTGCTTGATGCGGTACATTATAGGGTCGCGGAACTCCATCTTCGGATGGGCCATGTCGATCTTTGCGCGCAGCACCTTCTCGCCGTCGGCGTACTTGCCGTCACGCATCTCGCGGAAGAGCTTGAGGTTCTCTTCCGGAGTGCGGTCGCGCCACGGGCTGTTCTTGCCCGGAGTCTCGACCGTACCACGGTTCTCTCTCATTTCTTCCTGAGTCTGATCATCGACGTATGCGAGTCCCTGCTGTATCATCCATTCCGCCCACTCGTAGAGCTGGTCGAAATAGTCAGACGCATAGCACTCCTTCTCCCACTGGAACCCGAGCCACTTGATGTCTTCCTTTATGGCATCAACGTATTCGGTATCTTCCTTCGTAGGGTTGGTATCGTCATATCGGAGGTTGGTTTTTCCACCATATTTCTGTGCAAGTCCGAAATTGATACACAACGACTTGGCGTGCCCGAGATGAAGATATCCATTAGGTTCCGGCGGGAAGCGGGTAAGTATGCTTTCCACCTTGCCTGACTTGAGGTCGTCTTCAATGATTTCTTCGAGGAAATTCAGTCTTTTTACTTCTTCTTCCATAACACTACTCTTATAGGGGTAGCAAATTTAACAATAATTCAGTGCTTTCAAAAGTCTACAATGAAAAATGAAAGACCTTCCCGCCGTCGCGCTGCCAGCAGTAATCTACACCGGGATCCGAGAGGTTGAAGAGCGCGGTCCACTGGGTACCACCGTGCACGTTATTCTCTTCGTCATCCCAGGACTGCCAGGCAACCGACATTGCGTCAAGCAGCTGGCCGGCGTTCATAGAAGCATTGAGCGAATCCCGAACGACTTCAAGTTTCTCGAAGCGGCAGTCCCCTTCTTGTAGCCCTGCGCCGTAGTTTTCCGGGCAGAGATAATGGTTGGTGACGATCGGCGTATCAGTTACTACAAGCTTGTCGCCGACCCACTCGGCCACGACGCTTCTTCCGGATGCATCTGAAATCGAAAGGTGATGCAACGCTCCTATATCTGAATGATAGTCAATCCCTTCCAGAAGCGATACCGCTTCATCGACATTGGCCGCAGTCTTCAGAAGATACTTTATGGCGCAGGTGGTGGTCATATCCGGCTTGCCGCCGTCCTGATGGGTTTCACTCCCCTCGCCGGCCACAAGGTCGGCGACGGCGAGCCCCTTTTCATTCACGCCGTCAAGCGCGCAGAAAAGGCTGGCGAGAGCCAGATACCGGTTGGCGAAGCCTTCCGGCTTCCAGTCCGGGCCGAAGCCGAAGAATCCGGGATTGAACGCCGACACATATCGATAGCCGCCCTTCGGCTTGACTTTCGCGATTATGCAGCTGCAGTTGTTCCAGTCAAAGTTACGTCCCATAAGCCTCTGGCCGTCAGACGTTTCCACTGCCATCGTGGAGCAGCCGAAATCCTGCTCCACAGGCTCCGCCTTCGGCGGCCTTGAGAAACCGCGGGACATGAATTTCGTGATATAAGCCGAGAGTTCCACCGGCCCGGCGGCGCCTCCCTGCTTCAGGAAACCGTCAAAACCGTCATTTCCGGAAAATTCATAGCAGTAGATACCCTCATCGAGTTTTTCCACCGACCACGCGCCCTTCACAAGAGGCGCGAACATTATCCACGTGACTATCACCGCGGACAATATGAAGCTCAAAAAACGAAGTACTTTTTTCACGGTTGCAAAGATAATCATTCAAACGCAATCACGCGTGCCTTGTACCCAAGTTTGTTTATGGACTTGCGGAGCGCAAGCGTATCGGTCTTGGCCGAATCGAAAGTGACGGTCACCTGCTTGGTCGGCACGTCCACCTTGAGATCCTTGACACCCTTCTCGAAGGACACGTTTTCCATAATCTTCTTGGCGCATTTCTCGCAGTCGAGCGTGGTCTGATAGACGACGGTCTTCGTTAATGCCTTCGGCTTTTTAGGCGAAGCGGAAAGAGTGAATGATATGCAGCAAAGGGCCGCAACAGCAATTAAAGCAATTCTTTTCATAATTTATATTAATTTTATGTTTTCCAAATAGTTAATCTTATTCCACCATATATCTTGATACCCATCAGAGGGCCCCACACGCAGCTCGCGTCGAAGTTGCTTCCGAAAGGATTTTCAGCCCCGATTATCGGAGAAGGCTGGCGGTAGTTGGTAAGGTTCTCGCCTCCCACATAAAGGTCTATACCCTTGAAACGGCGGGTCACCTGGGCATACAGCAAAGGATATGCCGGTGTGTAACCCGAAGCATAAGGCTTTGCGCCATCGAGAGTCAGGTCCTTCATAAAGTCCCAAACCTTGCAGGGACCGTTCACGGAAGCAGTAAAATCGAATATCCACTTGTTCAGGTGCGTCGCATACTGGAGATTGAGGACCCCTTTGTACTTGCTGACCATAGGCTTCACGTCATCGGCCTGGCCGAGCAGCGACTGGCGTGCATCGGTGTACCGGCCGGTGAGCGTAAGTGTGAAGCCGTCGAACAGCTCGGAAGAGAAATCCACCTGGACATTGTTGGTAAACGACCTGCCTCCGTCAATGCTGCCGAGAGTATAGAATCTGATCCTGTCAGATGCATAATCGACCAGCATCTGGTCTGTAAAGCGCGTATGGAAATAATCCAGGCTCACGTAGGTGGAACTGCCGAACGGCAGATACCAGGTGGCATTGCCTCCGAAAGTCCAGGAATCCTCGAGAGGATGGCTCGTATAGTCCCCTTCAAGCTCCTTGGAGGTTGAAAGAACTCCGATATTGTCTATCAGAGGCGTGCTGTAGCGCAGTCCGCGGCCGCCGTTGGCGCGTAGCACCATCCAGTCCGCCGGCTGCCACTTGAGAGTCAGGCGCGGCGAAAAGCGGAAACCGACCCGGTTGTACCACTCGCCGCGCAGTCCGACGATAGCGGAGAACACTTCCCCGTCGTGGAAAGTGTATTCGCCGAAGGCGCCGAGATTGCTCAGCACCGTACGGCCCGTCTCGTTGTATATGTCCAGCATTTCGCTGATGCCGAGGGTGAAATGGTGGGTGTCGCCTTCGAGGTTCTGGTACATCAGGTTGGCGAATGCGGTATGCTGGCCGGCGTCATAACGGCGGTTGCCGAAGCTGGACTCCAGATTCTGATAGGTATAGTCAAGGACCGCCGCCACGCTGCGGTCACCGTTTTCCGTGATGGGCACACCAACCTTCACGTAGCCGTTCAGCGAACGGTTGAAGATATTCGAGCGCCATAACGCGGGGCTTCCCGGAGCTGGCAGTCCCTCCTCCTCCATCTGCCCTCCCGTGCGGCTGTCCTGGATGGCGCGGACGCCGAAACGCACCTGCACGCCGTCCTGGCCGAAATACAGCCAGCGGTTGCTGAGCGCGAAATTCAGCTGGCGCGGGTCATCCATAAATCCGTCCCCGTTGTGGTCCATAGCCTTGAAATTACCATCCACGTGAGCCAGGATGACCGTACTCCAGGTGGACAGTTCGTCGAGCTGCAGCGCACTTATGACATTGAGGTCGGCCTTGGTATCATTCATATACGAGGCCGTGACGTAAAGCGGCTTCTCGTCAGTCGGCTTGCGGTGCTCCATATTGATCTGGCCAGTCATGGACTCGACTCCGTTGATGACCGAGGTCACGCCCTTCGCTATCTGAATGCTCTCAAGCCACTGTCCGGGCACGTAATTGAGGCCCCACGGGGCTGAAAGGCCGCGCATTACGGGGCGGTTCTCGTCGAGCATCTGGGTATATACACCGCTCTGACCGAGGAGCCTGATCTGGCGCGCGCCGGTGACCGCGTCGGAGTAGCCGACGGTCACGCTCGCGGAGTTCTCGAAACTCTCCGCAAGATTGCAGCAGGCCATCTTGCAGAGGCCCGCAGCAGTGATCACCTCCGTGCGTATATCCTTGCCTTTCGGCAAATAGTTCCCAGCCTGCCGGGCCACTACCGTGCCCGCCTCCAGGCTGTCGCGCTTCTCGCCATAGATGCCCGCGGTATCCACCTGGGCATACGCGGAAACGCCGATTGCAAATGCAGGCAGAATGCCTGCCAGATATTTGAATTTCATTGATTTGTGCTGTTTAGGGTATAATGATGATTCCGATTCTTTTATTGAGAACCGGACACACTAAACCCTGAGCACGCAGAGACTGTTCAGAACCACCCGGGGCGGCGACCTGAGCGGGCGCTCAAGCGGAGCGGAAAACGCCGGCGCAGAGATGGCGGATTCAGGTACTATGACCTCACATGCCATCACAGCCGGAACCGGAACGGATTGCTGCAGGGAATCGCCAGAGCCTGTGACCGTGAGATAATCGGATTCGTCGTCACAGTCATCGTGGTCGCAATCCTCACAGGCGCAATCATCCTCCGGATGAATCTTCTCGCAGGAAATATTGGAAAGGAGGGAAACCACATAGGTACGGTCGTCGTGATGATCCGTGTGGACATCGAAGCCCACGACCGCCATCAGATAACAGCAGCACAAAAGCAGGCAGTATAACGCCTGTATGATGTTTCCCTTTCTCATCATCACGACAAAATTACGAAAAATTCCTTAATTTTGTAAAATTCTAAATCAGTACCGGAATGATCAAATCGATGACAGGCTACGGCAAGGGCGTGGCTGAACTTGAGGCGGGAAAACTCACCGTGGAAATCAGGACTCTCAATTCGAAAAGCGCTGACATCAGCATCAAGTCGTCAATCCTCCCGAAGGACAAGGAGATGCAGATGCGAAACAAGATTGCAGCCGCCCTGGTGCGGGGAACCATTGACGTATTCATAAGCTGGGAGCCGAACGCATCCGGAAGCGCAAAGAAGATCAACTCCGAACTTGCCCTCGACTACTACAGACAGATATCCGAACTCGGCAGCCGCCTCGGTGCAGCCGACCTTCAGCTCAGCAATCCAAACGACCTGATATCCAACATACTCCGCATGCCGGATGTAATTGACGCAGGCCGTCAGGACATCATCACCGAGGCCAATTGGCCGCTGGTGGAGAAGGCCTTTGACGACTGCCTGGAAGGAGTCGTAAGATACCGCGCCGACGAAGGCGCCATCCTTTACAGGGATGTCATCTCCCGCGTCGCGAAGATTCTCGCACTATACGACGAAGTCGAAAAATGCGAGCCGGAAAGGATAGCCGCCGTCCGCGAAAAGATTTCCAAGGCCGCCGAAGACCTGAAGGTCAGGCTGGAGCCGGAACGTTTCGAGCAGGAGATGATATTCTACCTGGAGAAACTGGATATAAACGAGGAGAAAGTCCGCCTGCGCCAGCACTGCAAATATTTCATGGACACCATCGACGGAGAGGAATACCCGGGCAAGAAGCTGGGCTTCATAATCCAGGAGATGGGCCGCGAAATCAACACCACCGGCTCGAAGGCCAACTTCGCGGCAATACAAAAGCTCGTCGTTCAGATGAAGGACGAGCTTGAAAAGATTCGCGAGCAGTCGATGAATATCCTCTAGCGGACTTCAACTTCGCCCAACTCCAGTCCCCATCCTCCATCCTGAGTGATCGGGACTTTTTTGTTGTCTGCGTCTTCGACGTAGATGAAGTCGTCCACATAGGTATGCGAGTGGCCGCCTATGACGAGATCGACGCCGTGGGTATCAGGGATAATCTTCTGGTCATTGTCATAACCCGCGTGTGAAAGAAGGATGACCATATCGACCTTCTCCTCCTCACGCAGATATGCCGTCCATTTGTTGACGCTTTCCACATTGTCAAGCTGCTGGATGCGGGAGGAGATTGTGCGGGACACATTGTTGAGGATGTTGGATTCAAGCCCCACAAAACCTATTCTGAGGCCACCGCGCTCAATGACTGCATACGGCTTGACATATTCACCCAGTTCAAATGGAGTGAGGTCGAGGTTTGAGCATATCACCTTGGTGGTCTCGAGCCTCTTCAGCATCCCTGTAAGCGCTTCAATACCATTGTCGAACTCGTGGTTGCCGAGGGTGATGACGTCATAGCGGAGATCATTGATGAGGTTGATCTCGATCTCGCCTTCGAGGACGGTATAATAAGAGGTACCCTGCACGAAGTCGCCCGCGTGGACGAGAAGCACCTTGTCCTCTCCCCTTTTGTTGCGTACGGAATCGATGAACGCGGCGCGCTCGATGACTCCTCCGTGACCGATGTAGTCACCGGTACGCATAGCTTCAAGATGGCTGTGGGTGTCATTCGTGTGAATTATCACGAGCTTTGCCTTCGGCTGGCAGGCGCACAGCGCCGCGGCAGCCGCCAGTATTACAAGAAACCTTTTCATTCCGCGTACTCTTTAGGGATTACAAAATAGCGTCTGTCCGTAGCATACGCAATCGGAGACGGAGCGAATGCCTTCGCCTTCGCCAGCATCACGTCGCCCACCTTCACGTCGGTGATGATCAGTTCCTTCGCATTCTTTGCCAGGTTGTGACCGTCGCCGCCGTCCAGCAGGAAGTCAATTGTCGCAAGGGCATATTCCTTGTTCTCGTCGAAAGGCTTTCCGCCTATTTCAAGAGACGAGATCTTTCCATCCTCAACCACAAGGCGCGCACCGCCGAAAGCCTCCGGCCTGCCGGCAGCGAAGCGTTCGAAGATCACCTTCACGTCCTTGCCAGAAAGGCGGACATAGGATACATAGTTCTTGAACGGAAACATCGACACGAGGTCGTCTTTCAGCACCTCGCCCACGCCAAGGCTTGTACGGATGCCTCCGAAGTTTATGACGGAGAAGTCAGCCTTGCGGCCGATCGCCTCCTCAACGGACGCCAGAAGCATATCTGCCGCCCAGTCGGAGAGATTGCTCTCCGGACGGTGAGACTCCATCGGCTCTTCACAGAAGCCGATGACCTGCTTGAGGTCGGCCATCTGCGGCTGTACAGCGAGCATATCGTATGCTGCCGCAGGGGTGGATCCGCATTTGAACACATTGCCGTTGGGCGCTGTATAGACGCCATTCTCAACGGTGCCGAACGCCTCGGCCACGTTGTCGGCATTGGCAGCGGTGACGCCTGTCATATGACCGTCAATCACGTGCTTCTTCCAGGTGAACTCATAGCCTTCCTCCGTTTCATTGGCACAACCCGCAGCAACGGCAAGGACGGATATGAGGATAAAAAGTTTCTTCATATTATAAATTACATTTTAAGCCATTTCCAGAGATCCTTCCAGGATGACTTCTTGCCGAACATCAGGATGCCGACCTTGTAAATCTTTGCGGACGCCCAGGCACACGCGGCGAACGTTCCGACAAGCAGGACGATTGAAAGGACGAGCTGCCACATAGGCACGCCGAAAGGCAGCCTGGCGAGCATCACTATAGGAGATGTGAATGGAATCATCGATCCCCAGAATACCAGCGCGCTGTCCGGCGCCTTGTAGGCATAAATGGCGATGAAGAAGCCCAGAAGGATAGGTATGGTCACAGGCAGCGACAGTTGCTGGGTGTCCGCCTCGTTCTCCACCGCCGAACCTATGGCGGCATACAGGGATGCATACAGCATATAGCCGAAAACGAACAGGAAAATGAAGCTTATGCCTATAGTTCCCCACGGCATTGACTTAATGGATGAAATGATGACCTCCAGGCCTTCCGGCTCATCAGCGGCCTCTGCGACCGCATTCACGATAGCATCCGCCTGATCACCGCTTACGCCTGCCATCTGCACAAGCTCGCCAGGATCAGAATTCGCAAGAAGGTTCGAACCGGTGACAGCACCGACGACACCTACGATGGCACCGGTAAGGACTATCCACAGGAAGAACTGGGTAAGGGCTACCAGGGCTATACCGATGATCTTGCCGAACATCAGCTCGGTGGCCTTTACGGAACTTACAAGAACTTCAACCACACGGCTTGACTTTTCCTCTATGACAGATGACATGACCATACCGCCGAAGAGCACTATGAACATATAAATGACGATGCCGAGAATCATTGACACTGCCATGAACACGCCTGATTCGGAAATCGTTTCCTTGCCTTCTTCATCAAGGGTGTATGACTTCATCTTGACCTTGGCCTTTACGGAAGCCATCAACTCCTTGAGGTTCTCGACGCCGGACTGTTCAATCCTGTAGGCCTCGACACTGCTGTTTATCCTGTTGTTCATATTCTCGGACATATCGATTCCGAGAGGCTTGTTCGAATAGACTTCAGCGGTAACAGTCTGATTTTCAAGATCAAGCTCAGATATGCTGAGCACTGCGTCATAATCCGCATTCTGGAGTTCTGCCTTAAGGGCGTCAACCGACTGCCCGGTGCAGTCCTCGTATGTGATGGTCTCCGTATTCTCAAGGTTCTTCATCACTATGCCCGAATTGTCGACGACGGCTACAACCTTGCTTTCCTCCTTTGTCTTCATCATTATGATGGTGGGAAGAATGCAGAGGGCCGCGAAGAGGACAGGCGCAAGGAAGGTGATGATAAGGAAGCTCTTCTTCTTTACCTTGTTGAGATATTCACGCCTTATGATGATGCTGGTTCTTTTGAAATCCATAACTTATTCCTCCCTGTTACAAGTTTGATGAAAATGTCGTTCATACGTGGCATAAGCTCCCTGTATGAATTGATCTGAACGCCCTTGTCGATGAATGACTTGAGGGTGGATGCGCCGTCGGTCTCGCGAGGAAGGACTTCCTCGTGGCGCCCGTCCGCATCGGTATATACAAGTTCCACGTTGTTGTTGCCGTACTTGCGGCGGATATCATCAACACCGCCCGTAATGACGAGCTTGCTCTGGTTGATGAGCGCGATGTTGTCGCAGAGTTCCTCGACCGACTCCATGTTATGGGTGGAAAGGACGATGGTCGCCCCCTCGTCCCTGAGACGGAGTATCTCCTTGCGGATGATTTCGGCGTTCACCGGGTCGAAGCCGGAGAAAGGCTCATCCAGAATCATCAGGGACGGCTTGTGTACCACCGTGGTGATGAACTGGAGTTTCTGGGCCATACCCTTGGAGAGTTCCTCCACCTTCTTGTCCCACCATTCGCGGATTTCGAAGCGCACGAACCACTCCTTGAGTTCTTTTTTAGCCTCAGCTTCGCTCATTCCCTTGAGCTGCGCGAGATACAATGCCTGGTCACCGACCTTCATCTTGCGGTAAAGGCCGCGTTCTTCCGGCATATAGCCAATCTTCTCGACATCCTTCTGAGTTATCGGACGCCCGTTGAACAGGACTTCTCCGGAATTCGGGATGGAGATTCTGTTGATTATACGGATCAGTGTGGTCTTGCCGGCACCATTAGGGCCGAGCAGACCGAAAATCTTTCCTTCAGGAATATCTATGCTCACGTGGTCCAGAGCCACTTTGGTTCCGAAACTCTTGCATACTTCCTTACATTCGATCAATGCCATTACGAGTTCAGTATTTTAGTTGTCAATTCTACCAGCAATTCGTCGGGAGTGGCCGCACCACCGTCGCCGCCCTTTCCCAGATAATCATATTCGCACAGCAGCGCCATCACGCCCATCACGCTTTTCAGCGGATAGTTGCGCACTGCGGCATCATATTCCTTATAGAAATAAGGGTTGACGCCCGCAAGCGCCGCAGCCTTGTCTTCAGGCGCAACAGCGCCCTTCGAGAGCAACGCCGCATACCGTAGGATGCGGCTGAAATGTGTATAGAAGGCGCTCACTGCCATCGGCATCGCGAATTTCGCGGACGAGCCGAGGTGCGCGGCGATCTTCAGGGCTTTCGCCGAATTCTTGTAGGACAATTCCTTCGTCAGTTCGAATACGCTGTACTGGCGGGAGATGCCTACGTTCTTCTCTATGTCCTCCGCGGTAACGCGCTTCGCGCCTTCCGGAAGGTTCTTGAGCAGCTTTTCCGTCTCGACCACTATCGTGGAAAGTTCGGTGCCGACCGACTCTCCCAGCAGGGCTGCAGCCGCAGGCTCTATCTGGAGTCCGCGCGAGCGGTAGTACTCCGATATCCACCCCTGCACCTCATAGTCGCGCACCACGGGCGAATCGACTATGACGCCCACCTTCTGCACGGATTTGTAAAATCCTTTGCGCTTGTCAACCGACGCCTTGTGCATCAGCACGACAAGTACGGTTGAATCGAGCGGCTCCGCGCAATAAAGGGCCAGATTCTCGATATCCTTGAGCATCTGCGCTTCCTTCACCACCACCAGCTGTCGTTCCGCCATCATCGGGAAACGCCTGGCGGCGGTCACGATCTGCTCGGCGGTGACGTCAGCGCCATAGCAGATGGTCTCGTTGAAGTCCTTTTCGTAATCTTCCAGACAGTTGTCGACTATGGCCTGGCAGACGAGCCCCGGATAATACGGTTCATCCCCCATAAGGAGATACACCGGAGCGAAGACTCCGTTTTCCGCGTCGGAAATTATTTTCCGGCACTGCTCTGATATATTGACGCCAGTTTTTGCCATAGACTACAAAATTAGTAAAAAAATTGCAGTATATTTGGATACTCGAAACACCAAAACAATCTCAATAATGCACAAATTCACCACTATCATTGCAGGCCTCGCGCTCCTCTGCGCATCATTCAGCCTGCACGCCCAGGATGCCACCATCCGCATTCACGACGAAGGCACGGGCGTAACCATCCCTGCAGAAATCTACGGTCAGTTCTCCGAGCACCTCGGACGCTGCATCTACGGCGGCCTGTGGGTCGGCAAGGACTCCAAAGTCCCTAACGTGGAGGGCTACCGCAAAGACGTCTTCGACGCTCTCAAGGCCCTGAAGGTTCCTGTAATGCGCTGGCCGGGCGGCTGTTTCGCCGATGACTACCATTGGATGGACGGAATCGGCCCTCAGGAAAAGCGCGCCTACATCGCCAACAACAACTGGGGCGGCACCCTCGAGGACAACAGCTTCGGCACGCACGAGTTCCTCAATCTCTGCGAGATGCTGGGCATCGAGCCTTACATCAGCGGCAACGTAGGTTCAGGCAGCGTCGAGGAAATGGCCAAGTGGGTCGAATATATGACTTCAGACGCTTCCAGCAATATGGCTGACCTCCGCCGTGCGAACGGCCGCGAGAAGCCTTGGAAGGTAAAATATTTCGGCATCGGCAACGAGGCCTGGGGCTGCGGCGGCAATATGACCCCTGAATACTATTCAGACCTCTTCCGCCGTTACGCCACCTATCTCCGCGACCTCGGCGGCAACCACCTCTACAAGATTGCCAGCGGCGCGTCAGACTATGACTACAACTGGACCAAGGTCCTCATGAACAACATCGGCGCCGACAAGGGAATGAAGGGTATCTCCCTCCACTACTACACCAACATCGGCGGATGGGTAGGCAGCAAGACCTCTGCGACACAGTTCTCTGATGCGACCTACTACACCACACTCTCCAAGACCATCGAAATCGAGGAAGTGCTCCAGAAGCACATCGACATAATGGACACCATCGACCCTGAAGGCCGCGTGGACCTTCTCCTCGACGAGTGGGGCACCTGGTTCGATGTCGAGCCTGGCACCAACCCGGGCCACCTCTATCAGCAGAACACGATGCGTGACGCCATCGTCGCGGCTCTCAACTTCGACATCTTCCACAAGTACACCCGCCGCCTCAAGATGGCCAACATCGCCCAGGTCGTGAACGTACTCCAGGCCATGATCCTCACCAACGAGACCGAAATGGTCCTCACCCCTACCTACCACGTCTTCGAGATGTACAACGTTCACCAGAACGCCGAGTTCGTGGCATCCGACATCCTCACCAAGACCGTCAAGTCAGACCGCAAGTGTCCTGTCCCTGAGGTTGACGCCACCGTTTCCCGCAAGGACGGCGTGATGAACATCTCTCTCGTCAACACAGACCTCAAGAAGGCCAAGAAGGTCCTCATCACCTTCGACAACGAGAAGGCGGTCAGCGCCATCACCGCAGCCCGCGTCCTCACATCGAAGGACGTCCACGACTACAATGACTTCGGCAAGGCAAACGTAGTTGAGCCGAAGGCATTCAAGGACTACAAGCTCACCAAGGCAGGTCTCGAGGTCACCCTCCCTCCTTGCTCGATCGCAGTACTCGCAGCAAAATAGATCTCTGGCGCCATGAGCGCAACGCAAAACGCCTCCCATCTTGACCGATGGGAGGCGTTTTACATAAAGCGGAGCCTATTCCGTGACAAGCCTGACCGCATAGCCGACACTGCGCTCGGAAGAATTCAGATCAGCAAAACTGCCTTGTGCAGAGCCATTAAATACAAGGTTATATGCTTGATTATCATATTCACCGGCAGTTGAAGACCAATAATATCCTACATCATATGGAAGATAATAGTCTCCTACCCTATATTCTGATGCGGGAAGGAAAACGGCACCGAGAGATTCCATTTTAGCCCATTCTTCTTCAAAATATGTATTATCCTGATACGAGCTCCTATTACCAGATACATCTCTTGAAAAGAACCTCATATCACCGAGTTTGCAACCGTCCGGCAGAAGAATAAAACCAGAATATCCCATTACCTTTGCATATCCCGACAATGACGATGCGTTTTCTCTTTCATTGATAAGATAATCCCATTCTTCGCGAGTCAGGGTACGCCAGGATCCTCCGATTGCAGTCCCCCAGTCCGATTTTAATTTGTCAGCAGTTGAAGAGCCGTATAAAGACTCTGAATAAAATTCATTGGTAACTCCATAGGCATCCAGAGAGCCGCTCTCACCTATCCAACTGAATAAATCCACCACCCCTGCTGAGGAGCCAATCTTTGTATTTGCTCCCAAATCTGCAGAAAAATCATATTGGTGCCCGGCAAACGCCCAGGACGTCGGCTTGCCTTCTGCATCAACCGTGGCCTGCAGATTACCCTTTGAGAAATGGATTTTTTTATTCGGGCCCACGCTGAATTCACCGGGCAATGCACCTTCTGGAAGTTTTGAACCGGACAAAGAACCGGAGACGTCATTCTTCTGGCAGGAAGACAGAGTGCCGGCCATACAGGCTGCGGAGAGAATCGCACAAATGATTTTGAATTTCATTTCCATATATATCGCCATAAGTGATTGAACAAGGCCATCCTATGACAGAGGAACACCTACGCGTGCGAGGATTGCAGCTGCTGCCGCAGCGACAACGAGCCTCTGATTGCCTGTCAGACTGTCGGAGAGTACGATTGTCTGTTTCTTGTCAACGCTCGTGATGGTGCAGACATCCTCACCGCCGATTCTGAATGTGTAGTGGAAGTTCATCTTCGACGTAAGCATAATCGGCTTGGTATCGTTGTCACCTACGATGGAGATGGTTATAGGGCCCTCGAACACGGCGCATTCGTGGTCAGCCTTGTTCGGCATTGTCGAAAGGGCGAATTTCCATTCATTTCCAAGAGGGTCTGTGATGACGCAGCCGAACGTGTAGTCATTCTTCACACTGATTCCCAGCAAGGCAGCAGAGGCGACGGCCTGATACCTGTCCTTGTCCTCCTGGGTTGACACCTCCGCGGTGCCTTCCGGTCCTGTAATGGTGAACTTGTTGGTCATCAGGTTCTTTCCGAACTCGATGATGCCGATGGAAAAAGAAGAGTGATGTCCGATTATCTTCATCTTCGAAGTCTCATAATCGGCAAAAGATACTACTCTGCCGATGATCTTTCCGCTGATTCCCTGCACAGGGATTTCCTCCTGTGCTGATACTGAGGCAAAGAATGCGCCTGCAAGCAGGGCGACAAGTGATAATGTCAATCTTTTCATATTGAATGGTGATTTTGAAGGTTAAAGTGAAATTATGCCGTTGGAGAGCGCATACCTGAAAAGCTCGACCGTATTGTTGATGCCGAGCTTGTGGAGGATGTTGGCCTTGATGTTCTCCACGGTCTTTGTGGCGATGCCGAGCTTGTCGGCCATCTCCTTGTACTGGAGTCCGTCGCAGGAGAGCCGGATGATATCCAGTTCCCGAGGAGTGAAGATCGAGTTGTCGACATTCCTGGCGGTGTGGATACCTTCGATGATCCGGGCCACGTCGGCCCCGTAATATTCATAGCCTGCGGCGACAGTGGTCACCGCCGCGAGGATATCCTCTTTCTGACTGATCTTGCTGATGAAACCCTGGATTCCGATGGAGAGGAGACGTTCCACGGATGAGACTGATGTATCGCTGGATAGTATCAGGACCTTTGTGTCCGGATACTCCGCATAAATGCGTTCAGCGGCAGCCGCTCCGTCCATCACAGGCATTATCAGGTCCATCAGGACTACGTCGGGCTTGTAGAAAGGCAGCTTCTCGAGCGCCTCCTGTCCGTTGGCAGCCGTTGCAACGACTTCCATCTCATCACTGCCGCTGAGCATCATTTCAAGACCCATGCGGAACATCGGGTGATCATCGGCAATCAGTACTTTTATCTTATTCATTTGTAGGAATGCAAAGGGTGAATGTGGTACCTTTTCCAGGCACGCTGGCAACGTCGAGACGTCCGCCTAGCCGTTCTGCCATACTGTGGGTCAGAATGAGGCCCAAGCCGCTGCCCGGCTCATTTTCAGTACCTGAAGATGATACTCTCTGGTCGAGACGGAAAAGCTTTGAAAGCTTTTCTTCATCCATTCCGACACCCGTGTCGGCCACGCTTACAAGGGTGCTGCCGTCTTTCTGGACGGCTGACACGGTAATGCTGCCGCCGCGGGGCGTGAACTTGACGGCATTGCTCACGAGGTTGCGCACTATGGTGGAAAGTATATTCTGGTCGGAAACGCAGAACGTTCCCTGAGGACATTCAAGGTTCAAGGCCAGTTCCTTCTGCTGACATTGGCCTCGAGCCGGTGCCAATGCTTTCTGCAGTGCGTTGGCCAGATTGAAACGCACCTGCAGCACAGGATCGCCGGAACCCACCTGGAGGCGCGCCCATTTGAGAAGGTTCTCAAGGAGGTCCACCTGCCCTTCCGCCTGCTGGAGCATACCTGCGCAGAAATCTTTCTGCTGCTCGCTGGAAAGTTTGTCATAATTGGCCAGGAGCATCTGCAATGCGGTTTTCTGCGCTATCGCAGGTGCACGCAGGTCGTGAGAGATAATGGAGAAGAACTTGTCCTTTACCGCATTCAGGTCTTCCAGCTCCCGGTTGAGCTTGGTGATCTTCTTTTTCTGCAGGGCCAGGATGACGGCCACCACAGCGGCAGCTATGAGGAATGCGAGTACGGACATCAGAATAGAATTGGAGTACCTGATCTGCTGGTTTTGTAGTTCTATGATCTGCTCCTTTTCCCTGGTGCGGAATTCGACGTCATACAAAGCCACGATATTGTCCATCTTCTGGGCGTGCTGTTCCTTGTCGAGAGCCGCGCTCAATTCGTACCACTCGATAGCGGACTTCGGGTCGGATCTGGCCAGAAGTTCGGCAAGCTTGCGGCTGACTTTCAAAAGGAAGGTAGAGTTGCCCCCCTCCTTGCAGATGTCGGCCGCCAGACGCAGCTGCTCCGCTGCGCGGGCCGTCTGGCCGCGTTTGTCATAGATATCGGCAAGCTGGGTGTATGCTATGGCAAGTGAATTCTGCTGATCGGTTTCCTTGAAATCCTCTATGCAGACGTGCAGGTTCTTTTCCGCCAGGGCCAGATTCCCGGCATCCCCGGTGGACGCCTGGGCCGCTGCCAGCTGGCACAGGCGGACGGATGCCTTGGAATCACGTCCGTCCTCCTTGTCCATCTCGTAGGCCCTTGTTGCGTAATCGATGGCCTTTTCATATTGTCCCAGAGCCGTATATACCTCCGATGCCGTGCCCATCTTTATAGCCAGGCTGGAACGCACGCCATCCTCTTCCGCATATCTTATGGCATCAAGGATATATTTCTCAGCCATCTTCGGCTGGTCAGCCATAAGATATACCGAGGCCAGGTTTCCAAGGTCTGCGGCAATGCCGTCACGATAATTTGTGGCAAGGTCATATTCATAGACCTTGTTGTGACATTCGAGCGAACGCTCAAAGTCCCCCACTCTCTGATATATGGCCCCGAGCCAGGAAATCATGCTGATTTCCGACTCCTCGTCCCCTTCTTCATGAGCCTTTTCAAGGCCGTCTTTAGCCAACTTCAGAGCTGCGGCGTACTGGCCGCAGCTCTGAAGGCTGTCCACCGAGTCCGAAATGGCATAGAAATCCGTTGCGGGAGCGGTGGCAAGAAGAAGTGACAGGATTGCCGCTATCATTCAACCGGGGCAGCAGGTGCAGCGGCTGCGGCTTTCTTGCTCTTCATCACGAGGAATACTATGAGAGCTGCCGCAAGCACGAGCAGTGTGATTCCAAGTGCAGGACGATAAGCAATCCAGCCGATGATGATAACTATCAGTGACCAGACGATGCCCAATACACCGGCAACGAGACCGACGCCGAGGTCAGCGATCTTTGCAAGTGGAGGGAGAACCTTGAGAAGGGTCGTCACGATATTGAAGATGCCGCGGAAGCCTGCAATCACGAGGATGATGCCAAGGATGCGGAGAAGCCAGAGCATAGTCTTGTTTGCCTGCTCCTCGCTCTCGAACATATTGTCCTTTGAGTGGTTGCCCATGCTGAGGGTGATGAGGCTCTTGCCGTTGCTGCTGTATGGCTCGAAGGTGTTGTTGATCACCTTTGCAAGGATTGAAGCCTCGCCGCCGACCGCCTTTGTGAAGGTGATGCGTACGTCACCGACTGAAGGCTCTGCAGGATTTCCATAATAGAGGACGTTCTTGTCAACTGATCTCGTCGCGTTTGCGAGTGTGGAATCAAGCTGTACAGGGATATCGCAAGGGATGGCGTGGATGAGGGTCGTAGGGAGCTTGTAGCCGCCGAAAGTCACGTCGTCGGCGTAAACCTCGCTGTCACTGACTTCGATGCGGACAGTGTTGTTGATTCCCTGATACTGAGGATCCTTGAAAGAAGAAGAGTTGACCGGTCTGCTGACCCATTCCTTTGAGTATGTATAGGTGGTTACGGTCTCCTGTGCGCCGCCTACCTTGTCTTTGGTTTCGGTCTGGGTGTGCTCGACCCACTGATAATACTCTACGTCCTTCCTGAGCTGGATCGCGTTTTCTGAAACCGGGAAGTCAGGGTCTTGGATTTCGTCTGTGGTCTGGGCCAGTGCGATGGCGTGGATAAGTTTGCCATTGAGGGAAGCGTCAACGCTGCTGACGTCAGCTACGTCAACACACTCCGCCGCTCCGCTCTTGAGCATCTTTGCGGTGTGGACTGCACGGCCTTCGTTCTTCCAGAGAACGACGGTACCTGCGATGATGAGGACGAAACCTACGAGAATGCCGCTCAACGAGTTGCCGAGGCGCTTGCCGTAGGATGTTTTGGTAGTTTCCTGATAAGCCATGGTTTTTAGGTTTTTGATTTTATACTTAACTAACTGTTGATTACAAAAATACTAATAATATTTGTAGAAGAAATATGCAAATGCAAGATATGCATCTTCAACTCCCGAACTTCTCTGGTTTGTGATTGCGTGGCCGCCTGCATCATTGATGATGCTGCCGTTGATCTGCCCGAGCTTGCTTGAATACTTGTCGTAGCAGGTACCCATCGATGTATCCCTTCTGCCCACAAGTTCCCAGTCATATTCTTCCGTCATCGATGATGACTGGAACTTGGCCTTCCAGAACTTTCCGCTGCTGTCGTATTTTCCGATAAGCCTGCCCTGCCTGTCATAGATGGCGCCGTTGCTGACCATCTTTCCGAACTCGCTGCTGCCGATGTAGATGGTGCCGTCTGATGAGAAGCTGGCCACCTTGTTGCCCTTGTCATCGAAGGCATAGCCTGATGTCGGGTGCAGATGCGGACTGTTGCGTTCAAGCTCTTCCTTGATCTTCGCCTCGCGCTCCGCCTGGATGCGGCGCTGCTCTTCAGCGGCCTTGCGCTGTTCCTCAGCCCTTGCCGCAGCCGCTACGCGCTCCTCCTCAGCCTTTCTGGATATTTCAAGAAGCTGGGACGGTGCCGGTACTTCTGAATGAAGTATGAACAGGTAGCGGGGATCCTGGAGCGCATCATTGCCGCGCCATTCAACGTTCTTGAAAGAAGCCGGAACGTCGGCGTACAGAGCATCTATCTGAGCATACAGTCTCTCGATCTCGTACATATTGCCCTCGATGTCAAAGCCACTCGCCCTGGACATGGTGTTATAGGCATTCATCGCTGCATTCACATAGAAAGCGTTCACGGTGTCGGTCTGGGCCGACTCGGCCTTGGCGACCAATATCCCGATGTTCTCAAGATAATTTTCGTCACCGATCAGCGCTTCATTGCGGAGATAATTCCACACGCCGTTCTCATAGACCGTTCCCTTGAGCGCAGCTTCGCATCCGCTGCTCAGGAGGAATTTCATATCGTTGTTCTCCATTGCAACGCCGCACTTCTTGTAATACTCCGCAGCGGCCTCGGCGCGCTGCTTCGCCTTCGCTTCCTCGCTGACTGCCTTGCCGGCCTGCACGGCAGACTTGGCCGCTCTCAGAAGACCGCCCAGCTGGGCGTTTGCATTTGCTCCGGTCATCAATGCCAGAGCGACCGCTGTAAGAATCTTGACAGAATTTTTCATTTAATCGATATAAAAAAACAATAGTACTTTTCGATTGCAAAAGTACTGCTAACCGGCATCATATGACATAGGGGTTTTCCCCTAAAATAAAACGGGCCCGCCGAAGCGGACCCGTAGAGTTATTAAATTTCGTATTTCTTTTCTTTGGCTCGGGTAAGTTTTTCTTTCATTGCGTCCACGCATTCCGTGATGGCATTTTCGAATGTGTCTGCGACTCGCTCGATGATGAGCTCGTCGCCCGGAATGTGAATCTGGATTTTGGCTTTCTTTCCCTCCTTCAGGTCTTCCAGCGATACTTCCGCTGAGTTTGCCACGCCGTCAAAGAATTTTGAAAGACGGGAGACCTTCTTCTCGACGAATGCGGTGAGCTTCTCACCTGCGTCGAACTTCAATGCTTTGAGATTAATCTCCATTTTTACCTCCGTTTTTTGCCCGTGGATGGGCGGTTTTGTAAACAGTCTGGAGCCTCTCTATCGTGTTGTGGGTATAGACCTGAGTGGCCGCAAGCGAAGAGTGACCGAGCAATTCTTTTATTGAATTGAGGTCAGTGCCGTCGTCAAGCAACTCTGTTGCGAGGGTATGCCTCAGGACGTGCGGCGACTTTCTTCCCGTAATGCCCTCCACCGTTCCCAGTTCCTTTTTTATGATTCTGTCGACCAAGACCGGATAGAGTCTTACGCCGTTTTTCGACTGGACCAATGGAGCTTCAGGGCCTGTTTCACAACATTTCAAAGATTCGGCCTGATGTAAATATAACATAATTTCATCACATAATGAAGAAATCAGAGGAATTTCTCTCATTTTGTCTCCCTTGCCCAAAACGTGCATGACACACCTCTGCGGATCGAATGAATTGCGGTTCAGCGATATAAGTTCGCTGCGGCGCATGCCCGTGCAATAAAGGATATCCACCACTATCCTGCCAAGCTGCTGCTCATAGGTGCCGTATTCCATCACACCCTTCGTCTGCTCGAAGTATTCTTTCATTGAATCCTCGCGATAGAAGACAGGAAGCCTTTTCTCAACTTTCGGGCGGCTGACAAGCCTGACGGGGTTCGCGTCAAGTTTCCCTTCCTTCATCAGGAACCTGCAATAACCGCTCAGCACGCTAAGGTGCAGGTGCACCGTGCGCGCGTCAAGTTTCCTCTCATCCATCAGATGAACCTCATAGTTCCTCAGCTGCGTGGTCGAAAAGTCCGGAGCGAAGGCGGAATACTCCTCAAGCACGCTGCGATAGATGTCGCAGGTGCGGTCGGAATAGCGTCTGATATCCTTGAGATATTGGATGTATCTGTCGATCATTTCGCCTCAACAAGCCCGAGCTCAGGCGCACGCCTGCGCATATACGCATCGGCCTCTTCGAAATTGTTGCCTATCACGCCGTCAAGTATGGCTTCTTTGACCATATCCTTGAGCTGGCCTATCTCAGAGCACGGCTCGATGCCATAGACCTGCATCACATATTCGCCGTTTATCGGGTTTTTGAAATTGCGGATTGCGTCCTTTGCCTCAACTTCGACAAGCTTTTTCTTCACAAGCTCGAAGTTGGACCTGATGCGCGCGACTTTCGCTTCGTTCTTGGAAGTGATGTCAGCGTTGCAGAGAAGCATAAGGTCATCGATATCATCTCCCGCATCGAAAAGCAGACGTCTGACTGCGGAGTCCGTCACCTCCTCGTCTACAAGCGCTATCGGCCTCAAATGCAGCCACACAAGCTTCTTCACATACTTTCCTTCATCGATCGGGAGTTTGAGGCGGTTGAAAATCCCGGGCACCATCTTTGAGCCAACGATTTCGTGGCCGTGGAAACTCCAGCCGACCTTGGCGTCATAGCGCTTGGTCGCCGCCTTGCCGACGTCGTGCAGAAGGGCTGCCCAGCGCAGCCAGAGTTTTTCGCTTCCGGCGGCCACATTGTCAAGGACTGCGAGCGTGTGTGCGAAGTTGTCCTTGTGGCCCCGTCCGTCAACAGTTTCCACGCCCTTCAGGGCGAGAAGTTCCGGGAGAATGTATTTGAGAAGGCCGGCCTCTTCCATCAGGTGGAAAGCCATTGACGGCCTGCCCGTGGCGAGCATCTTGTTGAGTTCCTCGGAGATCCTCTCCTGGGAAAGGATTTTAAGGCGTTCCGCCATACGGCGCATCGAGTCCATCGACTCCGGCACTATGCTGAAAGTCAGTTCCGGAGTGGAGAGCTTCGTCGCAAAGCGCACGGCGCGAAGCATACGCAGAGGGTCGTCGGAATATGTTGTATCCGGATCCAGCGGAGTGCGGATGATGCCGGCGGCAAGGTCGCGGACGCCGCCGAACGGGTCGACGAGCTCGCCGAAGTTCTCTTTCTGCAGTGAGAACGCCATCGCATTGATGGTGAAGTCGCGGCGCAGCTGGTCATCCTCAAGTGTCCCGTCTTCAACGATAGGCTTGCGCGACTCGCGTCTGTAAGACTCCTTGCGGGCCCCGACGAATTCTATCTCGTCTCCCTGGTAATGAAGCATCGCCGTGCCGAAGTTCTTGAAGTACGAGACATACTTGCCCGTCTTCTCCCCCACCGCCTTCGCGAACTC
Source organism: Bacteroidia bacterium (assembly GCA_030537315.1). Lineage (GTDB taxonomy): Bacteria > Bacteroidota > Bacteroidia > Bacteroidales > UBA932 > Cryptobacteroides. The sequence continues at coordinate 28,042 of JAUNNZ010000009.1, read as the reverse complement.
TATCCCGCTGCCCTCGACGACTATGTCGATGTCATTGCAGGCACGGCCCAGGAAGCAGTCACGGACGAAGCCGCCTATGACAAAGGCCTTGACGCCCTTGTCCGCAGCCACGTCACTGACTATCTTGAAAATCTTCCTGTCGAGGAATTGGGATGCAACAGTTGACATATGATCAAATGCACACAAAGATAACTTTTTTCCCTATATTTGCGGTCACTATTGTTTGTATTAATATTAATGATCATGAAAAAATTCATTTTACTCTTGAGCGCAGCGCTGCTGGTATTCACAGCCGTTTCCTGCGAAAAGGAAGGCAGCGATGTTCCAGCCCCTTATTACAAAGTCGCCACCAGTGCCAGTCTCCGCGGCAGCACCGCTACCGGACAGCCGGACTTCTCACAGATAACTCCTGAGATCAACAAGTACACCAATGCAATGTTCAACAGCGAGAAAGAGGCATTGTCGGCATATAATGACATCCTCTCAAAGACAAGGGATGCCAGGTTCTCCGCACCAAACGGCAGTTATGTCAAGATTTACATCGCCAAATACTCTGCAAAGCGCATAGACGAACACACCGTTGACTATGACTTTGACGAAAGCTACAAATCGCCGGTAACCCACATCTGGGATGAGAGAGGCTCACGCGACGAGTAACAGCCGGTGTCATGTCCATATACGAAGTGCTGCCTTCCGGCGGCACTTCGTTTTTTACCGGAATCAATCTCTTTTTGTATATTTGCACCCTGATGGTCAAGTGCAGGAAATATTTCGGACTTTTCCTTGTAGCCGTGTACGCTTTCTTCTTTGCGTCCACGAATCTCTTCTATCATACCCATCAGATCGCTGATTACATACTTGTCCATTCGCATCCGTTCAGCGGGTCCGGTCATTCACACACTGCCGATCAGGTACTTCTGATTGACGCCGTCGATTCCGCCATCTATCAGGAATCATCCGTCATATCCGCCCCGGATATGATTCCGGAACTTCCGCGCCTCGTGATTTCTCTTGGCCGGGAAACGGATGTCTTTTCCACACATATATTTTCCATTTCTTTAAGAGCGCCCCCTGCATCCTGCTGAACTAGTCATCAGGACCCTTACAGGGATTATTGTGCTTAATTAAAGAAAAAAAGAATGAAAAAGACATACTATGCCATAGCTGTGGCGTGCCTTCTCCTTTCATCGTGCAAAGGCGGAGATATTGACAATACTGAAGAAATCACATACCGGGGAGATACCCTTACAGTGGCCGCAGGCTCCCCTGTTCTTACCAAGGTCACAACATCCGTTCTGGACAAGGAGCCATTCAGCAGCGAGTTCCGCACGGTCGGGACCGTTCAGGCCGAAATGGGCCACTATGCAGAAGTCGGAGTTCCGTTTGACGGCCGGATAACCACATCAAAAGTAATGCTGGGAAGCCGCGTGCGTGCCGGACATACCCTTTTCGAAGTCTCATCCCCGGAATTCTTCGAAGCCGGAAAGATCTATTTCCAGAATATCCGCAATTACGAAACTGCAAAATCTGCGTATGAAAGGAAAAAGTCGCTTCAGGACGCAGGAGTCGTTTCCGTGAGAGAACTGGAAGAAGCATATGCAGGAATGGAGAACGCCCTTCAGGAGAAGGCCGCTTCGGAAGCGGCGTTCAGAGCCTACGGGATTGACCCCGCCAAAATGGCACCAGGCCAGGCTATGAAGATAATATCACCTATCAATGGCGAAGTTGTGCGCTGCGATATCACGCCAGGCGCCTTCACTAAGGCTGACGGAGATGCGCTTCTTGCCGTTGCCGACCTCAGCAGGGTTTGGGTGACCGCCCAGGTGAAAGAGCGCTTCATAGGGACCGTGACCAAAGGAGGGAAGGTTGAGATCTTCACTGAAGCCGAGCCGGAAACGGCCATCTGGGGCAGCGTGCTCAATGTCGGCAATCTCGTTGACGAACAGACCCGTTCCGTTCAGGTCATCGTCTCCTGCGACAACCCTGAGATGAAGCTCAAACACGGGATGTATGTCTCCGTCCACTTCATCTCCGAACCGAAAGACGCGATAGTCGTCCCGTCCACGTCAGTCTTCCAGGGTGAAGAAAACAGTTATGTCTATATGGCCCCGGAGAATTCCGGAAACGTGTTCATCCGCCGTCAGGTCACCATTGGAGAGTCCAACGATGACAATACGAGAGTCCGTATTCTGAACGGACTTCAGGCCGGTGAAAGGATCGTTGCCACGGGTGGACTTTACCTCAACAATTAGCCTATGGAAAAGTTCATAGGCCTTATTCTGAAGCGTCGCTGGCTCGTCGCCACCGCTTTTCTGCTTGTGTGCGCCTTCGGCGTATATGCCTGGAAGCAGCTTGCACTTGATGCATACCCTGACATCGCAGACACGACCGTCCAGGTCGTAACCCAGGTCCCCGGGCTTGCCGCCGAGGAAATGGAGCAGCAGATAACCATTCCTCTGGAACGGTCGCTGAACGGTCTGCCGTCATTGAAGATGATGCGCAGCACCAACACATTCGGCATTTCGACAATAATGCTCGTATTCCAGGACGGGACAGAGGACTACTGGGCCCGCCAGCGTGTACGCGAGTGCATCGACGGGGTTGACCTTCCGTTCGATGCCGCGCCTGAGCTCAATCCCCTCACGTCACCTACGGGAGAGGTATACAGATACATTCTCAAGAGTGACAACCACTCGCTCCGCGAGCTCACAGACCTCAACAAATGGGTGGTGATACCAAGGCTCACCCAGATCCCGGGCGTCGCTTCGGTGAGCAACTACGGCGGCATCACGACTCAATACCAGCTTGAAATCGATCCTGACAAACTTTCAAAATACGGGATTTCCCTTTCAGAAGTCGAGGAATCAATCAATCTGAACAACTCAAATGCGGGTGGAAGCACGCTTGTGCGCGGAGACCAGAGTTTCGTCGTAAGGGCGGAAGGTCTCATAACCGACCTGAAGGATATGGAGGGAATAGTCGTCAGGAATGTCGGCGGAACTCCGATATTCCTGGGCGATCTGGGCACTCTGCGCTACGGCAACCTTGAAAGGAAAGGTATCCTGGGATATCTTGACGACGACACCGACTATCGTGACGGAGTGGAGGGAATAGTGCAGATACTGCGTTATCAGAACCCTTCCGAAGTTCTTGACAAGGTGCATTCAGCCGTCGAGGAATTGAATTCAGATGTTCTGCCGAAGGGTGTGAGGATATACCCAGTACTCGACAGGACGAATCTTGTAGGAGCCACGCTGGATACCGTGTCACACACACTGTTGTTCGGCATGCTGCTGGTTGTCGGTGTCCTTCTGCTTTTCCTCGGCAGCTTCAAGAGTGCCGTGCTTGTTGCAATCACCATTCCGATCGCGCTTCTTGTCGCATTCATCCTGATGCATTTCACAGGCATCCCGGCAAATCTTCTTTCACTGGGAGCAATCGATTTCGGCATACTCGTGGACGGGGCCATCGTGATGATGGAAACGATTCTCAAGAAAAGGGAGGACAATCCGGACGTGAAATTGGAGAAGAAGGATGTAGTGCGCCGCGTGCGCCAGGTATCCAAGCCGATTTTCTTTTCCACCCTTATCATAATAACCGCATATCTGCCTTTATTCACTTTCCAGAGCATTGAAAAGAAAATGTTCACCCCTATGGCTTTCACTGTCGGATATGCTTTGGTCGGAGCTCTCCTTGTTGCCCTGATACTGATTCCGGGTATGGCCTATGCCGTCTATAGAAAGCCTCAGAAGGTCTTCAGGAACAGATTCATCGAAAAACTTACGGTCCTTTACCGTGAACGCACTGCCAAGACCCTCGAAAAACCGGAATGGGTGCATCCAGTCATAGCGGGTGTGCTGTGCCTTGTCATTGTTCTGGCTCTTGCAGTAGGCAAAGATTTCCTTCCGACACTGGACGAAGGTGGGATATGGATCCAGGTGCAGACACCTCCGGGCATCTCCCTCAACCGTTCAGCCGAAATGGCCGATTCACTGCGCCACCGCCTCAAACAGTTCCCGGAAGTCACCTACGTGATGACCCAGGTGGGACGCGATGATGAAGGGACCGAGGCTTTCTCCCCTTCACACATTGAATGCAGCGTTGGGCTCAAGCCTTATAAGGAATGGGATACAGGACGTGACAAGAATGCCCTGGTGGAGGCAATGGCAGCGGCAGTGGCTGAAATGCCCGGGTATAAGGTCGGTTTCTCCCAGCCTATCATAGATATGGTTATGGACCAGATGGCCGGTTCTCATTCCGATCTCGCGATAAAGGTTTACGGAGAAGACCTCGACAGCACACGCGAACTTGCGGAACAGGTTATGAATATTGTCAGCAGGATCCCCGGCGCAGCCGATGTCGTCATTGACCAGGAGCCTCCCCTGCCTCAGCTGAAAATCACAGCCGACCGGGCGAAAATCGCACAGTTCGGTCTTAATGTAGCCGATGTGGCCGACCTTATCGAGGTCGCGATAGGAGGCAAGGCCGTTTCCCAGGTATTCATCGGCAGCCGCGTCTATGACGTCACCTGCCGTTATGTCGAATCTTCGAGGAGCACTCCGGAACAGATCGGGAATCTGATGCTGACCTCTTCAAGCGGCGCCTCGATCCCTCTTTCTTCGGTAGCGGAAATAGAAACCTCACTTGGAGCCAGCTCTATTATGAGAGAAATGGGCAGACGTTACCTTACCGTAAGGCTGAACCTCAGGGGCAAGGATCTGACTTCTTTCCTCAGCGAAGCCCAGGCCAGGATAGACGGGTCGGTGGTATATGACCACACGGAAAACCAGATACGTTGGGACGGGCAGTTCGAGAACCAGAACAGAGCATACAGGAGACTTGCGGTCATAATTCCTTTTGTCCTTCTGCTGATGTTCCTTCTGCTGTTCGGAGCATTCGGCAAGTTCAGACAGGCGGGACTGTTGATTGCATTGCTGCCGATGGCGCTTCTCGGAGGTCTGGCTGCGCTCACCATACGCGGAATGACATTCAACATTTCCTCTGCGGTAGGCTTTATCGCCCTGTTCGGGCTTACGATACAGAATGGTGTCATAATGATTTCCCATATCAACGATCTGCTCAAGGAAGGCACCCCGCTCAAGGATGCCGTCATCGGAGGCGCATCACACAGGCTGCGTCCCGTGCTTATGACGGCAACCGTCGCAGTGCTCGGCCTGCTCCCTGCATCAATGGCGTCAGGAATAGGTTCCGACGTCCAGAGGCCTCTCGCCACGGTGATCGTGTACGGACTTCTGTTCTCGACAATAATAACATTGTACATCCTGCCCGCCCTGTATTACAAGGTGGAGCAGCATCATGAAAAGAAACACAGACAGGATGATGAAGAAGACAATTAGCTCAGCCGCGCTTGTGCTTGCCGCATTTCTGGCCGCGGCACAGCCTATGACATATGAAAGATACGGCAAACTTGTCGCTGAGAAGAATGCCTTGTATCTCGCTGAAAAATACAACATAGACAAGGCAACCGCTTCCCTGCAGGCTGCAAGGGTTTTCAATGACCCTGAACTGTCGGTTTCCTATGGAAACAACCAGGACTGGGACCTGCAGATGGGACAATCCGTGGAGGTCGGCTTGAGCATAAATCCCGACTTCGCCGGAGTCCGGAAGGCGCGTATTGCCGTAGCAGGAAATGAAAAGGACATCACCGAAGCCTCTGTATCGGCATATCTCAGCAATCTGAAACTTGAGGCGGCAGAAGCCTGGGCCGAGGCCTGGAGGCTCAGGGAAATATGCTCGCTGGTTGAAGAGTCGGCAGCCGACATGATGCAGATTGCCAAAAGCGATAGCCTGCGTCTGAGTCTGGGAGATATCGGAAGCGCAGATGCCCTGCAAAGCCGTCTCGAGGCCCGCACTCTCAATGGCACGCTGCTGACGCAGCAGGCCGACTACCGCAATGCCCTCGCCGTCTTATCACTGTTCTGCGGAGGTGAACCCGTTGATGCAATTGAGAACGATCTGCCGTATCGGATCACTCTACCTTCCGAAAGTGAGATATGCTCCCTCGCAGAGTCAAACAGGGCTGACCTGAAGGCTGCATTGCTTTCAAAGACTCTTTCCGAGAACAATCTCAAGCTCGTACAGGCATCACGTTCCTTTGAGATGGGAATTGACCTTGGATATTCCTACAATACCGAGGTCCGCAACGAGATTGCGCCGGCACCGCGCTTCAACGGACTGACGGTCGGCATAAGCATTCCGCTGAAGTTCTCCAGTTTCAACAAGGGAGAACTGAATGCCGCCCGCGCCGAAATCCGGCAAAGCGAGAAATACCTGGAGGCGGCACGCCTGCAGGTACGTTCCGAGGCTGCTCAGGCCTACAATTCCCTGCTTGCAGCCATTTCTGTCAGGGACCAATATACCGGGTCTATCCTGGCTGATGCCAAAAGCATTCTCCGAGGGCGGAGGGAAGGTTATCTGAGGGGTGAAAGCAGCCTTGTAGAGCTGCTGTCAGCACAACAGACGTATCTTGATGTAATGCAGGCATACATTGAAGCCTGCTGCAGCTGCTTTGTATGCAAAGCGAGGCTGGAGCAGGCTTCCGGATGTTCGTTTTAAGGCGATCCTTACTTCTTGTACTGTACGGCGGCAGCCTCCACAGGGAGGGTGTCCATATAGTTCTTGATGTAGGCGTTGAACCCTGCGACTTCTGCAGGATCAGGATCCACAGACACGCCGGTGTTGCCGGCGAAGACCTCCTGGTCAAGCCAGTCGGCAAGGGAAAGTTTCTTCGCGTTGCGGACAAGGTATGCGCCCAGCAGGGCGATACCCCACGCGCCGCCCTCACCCGCCGTTTCCATTACGGAAATAGGCGAATTGAGCGCTGCAGCGAGAACCTTCTGGCCGACGTTGGTGGACTTGAAGAGTCCGCCGTGACCGGTGATGCGGTCCACCTTGACCTTCTCCTCTTTCAGGAGGATGTCATTGCCCAACTTGAGCACGCCCACGGTGGCATAGAGGATGGAACGCATGAAGTTTGCGAGGTTGAACTTATCGGTTGCGGAACGGACGAACAAAGGACGTCCGTCTGCGAAACCGGTGACAGGCTCACCTGAGATATAGTTGTAGGAGATCAGTCCGCCGCAGTCTGCGTCGCCGCGACCGGCGGCTTCGAAGAGCTTCGTGAAGACCACACCCATATCTACCGGAACGCCAAGGGCTTCCTGATATTCTCTGAACAGGCCGACCCAGCCGTTGAGGTCTGACGTACAGTTGTTGCAATGTACCATTGCCACAAGGCTGCCGTCAGGAGTGGTGACCATATCGATTACCTCGTAAGGCTTTGAGAGTTCCTTTTCAAGAACGATCATTGAGAAAGAGGATGTGCCGGCAGAGACGTTGCCTGTACGCTGCTTGACAGCGTTTGTGGCAACCATTCCGGTACCAGCGTCACCTTCAGGAGGACAAAGCGGAACGCCCGGCTTGAGGTGGCCGCTGACGTCAAGCTTCCTTGCGCCTTCGGCTGTGAGGCAGCCGGCATCGGCGCCTGCAGGGATTGACTCCGGAAGGATGTCGAGGAGCTTCCAGCCGAGATTGCGCGGGGCAATGAGCTTGTCGAATTTCTCGACCATCGTCTTGTCATAGTCCTTTGTCTTCGGATCTACAGGAATCATTCCGGATGCATCGCCTACGCCGAGCACGCGGCGGCCTGTGAGCTGCCAGTGCACGTAGCCTGCGAGAGTCGTGAGGAAGTCGATGTCCTTGACGTGCTTTTCCTCATTCAGGATGGCCTGATATACGTGGGAAATACTCCAGCGGAGAGGAATATTGTACACGAAAAGCTCAGAGAGTTCCTTGGCTGCCTGGGCTGTATTTGTGTTGCGCCAGGTTCTGAAAGGTGCGAGGATGTTCTGGTTCTTGTCGAATGCCATATAGCCGTGCATCATTGCACTGATGCCAAGGGCGGCGAGATTCTCGATCTCGATGCCGTAGAGCTTCTGGACATTTGCGCGGAGGTCTGAATAGCAGTCCTGGATTCCGGCCCATATGTCCTCGATACTGTAGGACCAGAGGCCGTCAACGAGCTTGTTCTCCCACTCGTGGCTGCCCTGGGCTATCGGTTTGTTCTCTTCGTCGATGAGCACACCCTTGATACGGGTTGAGCCGAATTCGATTCCGAGGATGGCCTTTCCGGCCTGGATGGTTGAGCGTGCGTCCATATTTTACTTGAGGGCTTTGTTCAACATATAATATACTTCGTTGGTGCGGAGTTCCTTCTTGAAATCAAGGATGTTGGTGTTCTTGTTGATGTGGATGAATTCGATGCCTGTCATCTCGGCGAAATCGTCCCAATATTCGGCAGTGATGTCATAGCTGAATGCAGAATGGTGTGTGCCACCCGCAAGGATCCATGCACCTGCACCTACCTCAAATGTAGGCTGAGGGACCCAGAGAGCAGATGCTACAGGAAGGTTCGGCATCGGCTTAGGCTCGATGCACTCGACGTCCTGTGCTATCAGGCGGAAGCGGTTGCCGAGATCGACAACTGTTGCCTTGATACCGGCACCGGTCTTTGATGTAAACACGAGACGGGCGGTCTGCTGCTTGCGGATACCGATTCCGAGGAAATGGACCTCGAGCTTCGGCTTGTCGCTTGCGATGAGCGGGCAGATTTCGAGCATATGGCTCTGGAGGCAGGAGCTGCGGTCTCCGGCGAAATTGAGGGTATAATCCTCAAGGAATGAACATCCGGTCGGGAGGCCCTGTGACATAACCCAGAGTGAACGGTAGAGGCAGGCTGTCTTCCAGTCACCCTCTGCACCGAAACCGATACCCTCTTCCATAAGACGCTGTGAAGCGAGACCCGGAATCTGGTCGAAGCCGCAGAAATCAGGAGCATCGATGTCGGCGTCACCGAGATCGTCGAAATTGGTCGTGAAAGCGGTTGCGCCTTCATCCTCGAGAACGCGGCGGAGAGCGATCTCAGCCTTGGCTGAGTTCTTCACCTTCTCCCAGTAAACCTTCTCGCCGGACTCGTCGATCTTGATGGTGTAGAGTTTCTTGTACTCCTCGACAAGAGCGTCGGCTTCCGCATCGGTGACCTTCTTGTAGTAATCCATAAGGGATGATACAGGATAATAGTCGACGTGATAGCCGAGACGCTGCTCGAATTCGACGCGGTCGCCGTCGGTAACGGCAACGTTGTTCATATTCATACCGAACATAAGGCAGCGGACGTTCTTCGCATCTGCAACTGCAGCTGCTACGCGTGCCCATACTGCAATCTTCTTCTGGGCGTCCTCGCTCTTCCAGTAACCTACGACAACCTTTCTAGGTACACGCATACGGGTGCAGATGTGACCGAACTCGATGTCGCCGTGGGCGCTCTGGTTGAGATTCATGAAATCCATGTTCATGGTCTCCCACGGAATCTCGGCGTTGAACTGGGTGTGGAAATGAAGGAGAGGCTTCTCGAGAGCCTGGAGTCCCTTGATCCACATCTTGGCAGGAGAGAACGTGTGCATCCAGGTGATCACACCGACACACTTGGCGTCGTTGTTGGCAGCCTTCATCACATCCTCGACTTCCTTTGAAGAGTTGGCGGTGCCTTTATACACTATCTTGACGGGGATAACGCCCGATGCGTTCAGGCCGTCAACCATAACCTTTGAATGACCGTCCACCTGGACTACCGCGTCGCCGCCGTAGAGGAGCTGGGCACCGGTCACCCACCACAATTCTATATTTTCAAATGCTTTTACCATAATATTGAACAGTTGTTATTTCTTTTTCTGGCCGTAATATGCGTTAGGGCCGTGCTTGCGGCTGTAATGCTTTTCAATCAGAAGCGGGTTCATGTCCGGCTTGTGTTTGACGATGTCAAGCGTTGAGAGGTTCAGGGTCATCGAGACGAAACCCATCTTCGCAACCTGCTCGAGAACAACGGCATTGTGGACGGCATTGTCCGCGTCGGTACCCCAGGTGAACGGGCCGTGATTCCTTACAAGAACCGCAGGCGTGTCCATAGGGTTCATTTTCTTGAAACGCTCGACGATGACGTTGCCGGTTTCCAGCTCGTATTCACCGAACACTTCCGACCTTCTCATGTTTCTTGTGCAAGGGATGTCATCGTGGAAATAGTCGGCGTGGGTGGTGCCTATGTTCGGGATGTCAAGACCTGACTGCGCCCAGGCGGTGGCGTAAGTCGAGTGGGTATGCACCACTCCCCCGATTTCCGGGAATGCGCGGTAGAGCACCAGATGGGTAGGCGTGTCGGAAGACGGATTCAGGTCACCCTCCACCACCTTGCCGGTCTTGAGATCGACAACAACCATGTCGGAAGCCTTCATGGTGTCGTAGCTGACACCTGAAGGCTTGATGACGACAAGGCCCTTTTCACGATCAATACCTGAGACATTGCCCCAGGTAAAGATCACCAGACCGTGCTTGACAAGGTCAAGGTTGGCCTTAAAAACTTTCTGTTTGAGCTCCTCCAGCATCTTACCAAAGGAATATGTAGAGAACAGCAAGAATTACGATTACACCGATTGCACCGATGTTAAAGGTCTTGTCTGTGCGGAAGAGTGCCAGGTCAATGCCTACAGCCTTTGCATCCTGAACCTTGTCCTTTGCGTTAGAGCGCAGGTACAGGCCAAGGACAGCCAGGATAGCGGTAAGGAAGAGCATAGCCTCGAATCCCCAGGAGCGGAGAACCGGTGAGCACATACCCCAGATGAATACTGCAAAGCTGATGGCTGATGCGATGAGCAGAATCTGTGACCACTTCATCTGTGTATCGATGGTTTGCTGATCCAGAACGTCGGCCTTTACTACATTCTTCTTGTTGCAGAGTGACATCGGAACGAAGATGGCAACCAGTGCGATGAATACGTAACCCATACGGAGCAGGAACGGAACCTCCGGAAGAAGCAGCTTGAACGCGATTGAGAATACGAATGTACCGATGGCGGCTACAACTGCGGCAGGACCGGAAGCGCGCTTCCAAAGAAGACCGAGACCGAAGATTACCACAACGCCCGGATATACGAAACCTGAGTACTCCTGAATGATCTGGAATGCCTGGTCGGCACCACCCATAATAGGATATACGGCAATCATTGCGATTATGAGAGCGCAGATTGATGTGATACGGCCCACGGTTACAAGGTTCTTCTCAGAAGCATTCTTCTTGAAGTACTGCTTGTAGATATCCATCGTGAAGATGGTTGATGTGGAGTTGAACATTGATGCCAGTGATGAGATGACGGCTGCTGCGAGAGCTGCGAATGACAGACCCTTTACAAATACCGGAGTGAAGTTGCGGATCAGGAAAGGATAAGCGTCATCTGATATGGAGATACCGCCGGCAAGCTGAGCGAACAGTTCAGGCTGCTGTGTCTTGATGTAGAATGCGCATACGCCCGGGATACATACGATGAACGGAATCAGAATCTTCAGGAAGGCTGCGAAGATCATACCCTTCTTTGCCTCGTTCAAACTCTTTGCTGCAAGACCCTTCTGGATGATGTACTGGTTGAAGCCCCAGTAGCCAAGGTTGGTCAGCCACAGAGCACCTACGATAAGGGCGATACCAGGAAGGGTGAAGTATGGATCATCGGTGATGCCCGGATACATGGCGGCATTACGCTGTACGGCCAGATTGAAGTGTGTGTCACCAGGAACGTCCCTCAGGTTCTGGAATACATGACCAAGTGCAGCAAGAGCACCACCATCAAGATTCATCTTGGTGGCAATTACATCAAGAGCGGCATAAGCGGTGATAAGGCCACCACCTACCAGGAATGTAACCTGCATTACATCAGTCCATGCAACAGATGAGAGGCCACCATAGATTGAATATACACCGGCAATGATGTAGAGAATCAGGATGATGACCAGACGGATTGAGATCTCGGTGCTGCCAATGACAAGCATACATCCGCGGAGACCAAGGATCTGCTCAATGGCAAGGGCACCCAGCCATGCTACTGATGTCAGGTTGATGAATACATAAAGGAAAAGCCAGAAGATAGAGAAGGCCAGACCTGTGCCCGGATTGTAGCGGTCACGCAGGAACTGCGGGATGGTGAATATCTTCTTCTCAATCATTACCGGCAGCAGGAACTTGCCTACTACGATAAGTGTGGCGGCAGCCATAAGCTCGTAGGCTGCGATGGCGATACCTGATGCGAAAGCAGTACCGGACATTCCGATGAACTGCTCGGCGGAGATGTTGGCTGCGATCAGAGATGCGCCGACTGCCCACCAGGTCAGGGTGTTACCGGCAAGGAAGTAATCCTTTGAGTCCTTCTCTTTGCCGTTTTTACTGCGTGAAAGGAAAAATCCCAGAAAAATGAGGAGTGCCAGATAGGCTACCACTACAATGTAGTCAATTGGTGCAAAGCCATTGTTCTTGAGGCCTTCCAATACTGAAACTGATTGTAATAACATTTGTTGGTTTATTTATTGGTTTTCTTGTGCACAGTGGTCGTCTCCGCTGCAGACTGAGAATGCGAAGATGCAATGGCTTGTATAGGTTTCTCCCGGACGGAGGACGACTGATGGCCAGTCCGCCTTGTTAGGGCTGTCCGGATAATGCTGTGTCTCGAGGCAGAGACCCGCATGCTGGTTGTACACCACGCCGCCCTTTCCGGTAACGGTACCGTCGAGGAAATTGCCGCTGTAAACCTGGATGCCCGGCTCATCGGTGAACACCTCGAGCTTGATGCCTGTCTGAGGGCAGGCGAAGCGGGCTGCTACGAGATTGATGTCGCCCGCGGTGTCGAGAACCCAGTTGTGGTCATAGCCGTTGCCGTTCTTGAGCTGCTCAAAATCGAAATTCCCAATCTCTGCGCCGACCTTCTTTGGAGAGGTGAAGTCCATAGGAGTGCCAGCTACAGGGAGAATTTCGCCAGTTGTCATATAAGTGTTGTCTACAGGAGTGTAGTATGAAGCGTTGACGAAAAGCTTGTCTTCGCATACGCTGTGGTTTGCCGGATCGCCCGAAAGGTTGAAATATGAATGGTTGGTCATATTGATGATGGTCGGGGCGTCGGTGGTGGCTTCGTAAGCGATGTCGATCTTGTTGTCCTGTGTAAGGGTATAGGTGACGAACGCGGTCACGTTGCCAGGGAAATTGTTGTCGCCGTCAGGAGAATCCATCTCGAGCTTGATATGTGTTTCATCTGCTTCAACCACCTTGTAAGGCTGATACTGCCAGCCGGTAGGGCCGCCGTGGAGGCAATGGCCGAAGTTGTTCTTCGGAAGGTCATACTCAACGCCGTCGAGAGTGAACCTGCCATTCTGGATACGGTTGGCATAGCGGCCGATCGATGCTCCGAAGTCTGACTCGTTGTTTTCAGGGTAATAGTCTTCTACTTTGTCAAAACCGAGGACGACATCACGCATGACACCGTCGCGGTCCGGAACTAGGATAGCGGTGATACGACCGCCGAAATTGGTAACAGTCACTTCCATACCCGCGTCATTTTTGAGGGTAAAGAACTGATTATCAACTGAAGTGGTTTTAGCGCAGCCGACAGCTGCAAGGGCGCAGAGCGCCACAATTATGGATTTAACAGGTTTCATAGTTCGTAAAGATAGGAATTTCCTACGAGATTATTCACACATCCCGTCGAAAACCGGCACTTTTTCCATCGGCTGGAAAGAGTCCCCCTCCCTGCGGTACAGGAAGGTCTTTACGCCATTCGTGACAAACAGGAACCTGACGCCGAGAACCATATTGTAGCGCATTGCCTGTTCCAATACTTTCCCTGTCAGTTCCACCTCGGGGCGCTTGCATTCCACGACGGCAAGATTGCCGCCCTTGCGGTCATAGATCAGTATGTCGGCACGATACTGCTTGCCGCCGCATTTCAGCCCCACCTCGCTCATCATCAGATGCTGCGGAACCTTGAACGTGCCGAGGAGTTCCCCTATAAACCACTGCCGCACCTGTTCCTCAGGTGTGGCAGCTACATCTTTCTTGCGAAGCGGATCCCACATAGTGGAGATGCCGGGAGTCGAACCCGGGTCCAAACAAAGTCCCAAAAAGCTTTCTACACGTTTATTCTTCCTTTGGTTGTCGGCCCCCGCCAGCCGGAAGACGGGCAAGTTGAGGCTTATCCTCCGAGTCTTGAGAGAGCATAGAGGCGTCCGCTCTCCGCATCCCGTCTTGATGATACCCCTTGATCCTGGCTGGACGGGCCTGAAGCCGGAGGGATATACGTCAGTCCGCAACCTTGGCGGAACCGATTAATGCAGTGCGCTTAGCGCAACTTAGCAAGCGTATGAATAGTTGTAGTTGCCAGTTAATGGCGTGGAGACCGTGATTAACGGGCTGGCCAGCGGCGCCCGACGTGCTTACCTTCCAAGATCAGTGCTGTCAAAACCAGAACATCCCCTTGTCAGATGGTGCAAAGGTAGCAATTTTTGGCATCTTCAAAGACATAAAGAAAAATTCTCGAAAAATAATTTGCAAATATGTTTTTAATCGCTACCTTTGCAATCCCAAAACGCAACGGGACCACTTTGGGAGCTTAGCTCAGTTGGTTCAGAGCGTCTGCCTTACAAGCAGAGGGTCGGGGGTTCGACTCCCTCAGCTCCCACGAAAAAGGACTTGCAGAAATGCAAGTCCTTTTTTTTGAAATTTTATCTTATATTTGCAACCGCAAAGGGAAAGATGCTCGAGTGGCTGAAGAGGCACGTCTGGAAAGCGTGTGACCGTCCAAAGCGGTTCCAGGGTTCGAATCCCTGTCTTTCCGCAAAACAAAAAAAGGTTCCGTGAAATGATCACGGAACCTTTTCCATTATATCTGTAGAATACTGTTATTCCTTGCCGAGGCATTTCCATACAAGAGCTGCAAGTGCACCGCCGATGAGAGGAGCGCAGATGAAGATGTAGAGGTCCTTGAGAGCCTGGCCGCCTACGAAGATGGCAGGACCGAAGGAACGGGCAGGGTTTACTGAGGTTCCCGTAAGGTTGATGCATACGAGGTGGATGAGGATGAGGGTGAGACCGATTGCGAGGCCTGCAAGGTTGCCGGCGCCCTTCTTGCTGTCGGTGGTCCCGAGAACTACGAGGACGAAGATGAATGTGGCAACGATTTCAACAAGCCATGCGCCGCATGGGGTGACACCGCCGCAACCGTTTGCGCCGCCCATTTCGAAGTTGGAGACAGAGCATATCCAGAAGAGGATGGCTGCGCCTGCGAGACCTCCGAGGAACTGGCCGATCCAGTAGCCGATAGCATCTTTCCAGCTCATACGTCCTGAAAGTGCGACGCCGAGGGTGATGGCAGGGTTGATGTGGCAACCGGAGATGCCGCCGATGGTGTATGCCATCGCAATGACGGAAAGACCGAAGGCCATGGCGGTACCTACAACGCCTGCAGGTGTGCCGCAACCAAGGAATACTGCAGTTCCGCAGCCGAGGAGGGTCAGGACAGCCGTCCCGATGAATTCAGCAAAATACTTTTTCATAATCAATTGGATTTAATAAGGTATTATTTCATTAGTGTCTGTATGCGATATCTTTCTCAAAATTAGCAAAAAATTATTATCTTTACAAAACTAACCTTCTATAATGATATGTACGACCAGAATCACGGACTTTACGTAGCCCACGGCCCTGAAGGGCCCATCAGCATAATCGGAAAAATGGCCAACAGGCACGGCCTCATAGCAGGCGCGACCGGCACGGGCAAGACGGTTACCCTGCAGGTTCTTGCAGAAACCTTCAGCCAGGCCGGCGTACCTTGTTTCATGGCAGATATGAAAGGAGACCTTTCGGGTATCAGCCAGGCCGGAAAGATGTCAGGTTTCATCGAGAAGCGCTGCCCTGAATTCGGAATCGAAAACCCGCGTTTCGAGGCCTGCCCTACCCAGTTCTTCGACGTCTTCGGCGAACAGGGCCATCCGATGCGCACCACGATCTCGAACATGGGTCCTCAGCTCATAAGCCGTCTGCTCGGTCTCAACGACATACAGTCCGGCGTACTTGAGATAGTGTTCAAGGTCGCCGACGACCGCGGCCTCCTCATCCTTGACATGAAGGACCTGCGCAGCATGCTCGGCTATGTATCCGACCACGCCGCCGAATACCAGCAGCTCTACGGAAACATCTCTGCAGCCAGCGTGGGCGCAATCCAGCGCGCGCTGCTGAGCCTCGAGTCCCAGGGCGCCGACAAGTTCTTCGGCGAGCCGGCTTTCGACATCAACGACCTGATGCGCGTAGTCTTCGGGCGCGGTGTGATGAGCGTTCTCACCGCCGACAAGCTTTTCCTCAACCCGAAACTCTACTCGACCTTCCTCCTGTGGCTTCTCTCAGACCTTTACGCCACCCTTCCTGAAGTCGGCGACCAGGATCTCCCTAAGCTCGTGTTCTTCTTCGACGAGGCGCACACCCTCTTCCAGGATACGTCAAAGGCGCTCGTGGACAAGATCGAGCAGGTCATCCGACTGATCCGAAGCAAAGGCGTCGGCATCTACTTCATCACCCAGAACCCTACCGACATCCCGGAGACCATACTCGGCCAGCTCGGCAACCGCGTTCAGCACGCGCTCCGCGCATATACCCCGAAGGACCAGAAGGCCGTCAAGACGGCCGCCGACACCTTCCGCGCCAACCCTGCGTTCAAGACAGACGAGGCCATAATGAACCTTGAGACCGGTGAGGCCCTGGTGTCATTCCTTGACGAAAAGGGTGCGCCGTCAATAGTCCAGCGCGCACGCATCCTCTTCCCTCTCAGCCAGATAGGTCCGATCACCCCTGACCAGCGCAAGACATGTCTCGCAAGTTCAGGCCTTGCCGGCAAGTACGACGAGATGATAGACCGTGTCTCCGCCTTCGAGACTCTTGAAGCAGAAGCTAAAAAGGCTGCTGAAGAAGCCGAAAAGGCCGCAGAAGAAGCCGAAAAGGAAGCCGCAAAGGCGCCTAAGGAAAAAGAGGAGAAGTCGGCAAAGAAGGGCGGCAAGGCAAAGAAAGGCCTTGGCGCGGCAGTGATCTCCGCAGCGACCACAGCCGCCATCACCAGCGTGACCCGCAGTGCCGGCACCGCGGCCGCCAACGCCATCACAGGTAAGAAAAGCAAGTCCACAAGCGGCAAGAACATTGCCAACAAAGCCATCACAAACGCCACGTCAAGCGCATTACGGACACTTACCAGAAGCATTCTGGGCAGTCTTATCAAATAATGCGCAGAGCCGGGGCTGTCATAGCATCCCTGATCCTGTGCCTCGGGGCGGTGACGCTTCAGGCACAGGATCTGTCGGAAGACACCCCCCTGGGATGGAAGGCGATTCCTCTGCCCATACTCAGTTTCAACTCCGATCTCGGATTCCAGTTCGGTGCCACCACCGACATCTACGATTACGGCAGGGAGCCTTCGGTCTTCCCGGAGTACCTCCACAAATTTCACGTAGAGGCATCGCACTACACAAAAGGGCAGACCCTTGCCCATATCGAATATGACAGTTCCCATCTGGTTGACGCGGTCCGCATTTCGGCATCGCTGACAGCCCAGATCGACCCGCTCTACAATTTCTATGGCTTTAACGGCATAAGCCCGTATGACAGGAATGTCGACAGGAACGACGGCGTCGCCTATTACAACTACAAGAGAAGCCTTTTCCGCTTCCAGAGCAATTTCCTGGGCGACATAACTCCAAATATCCACTGGGTCACAGGACTCTCTTTCAGTTACTATGTGAATGAGGAGCTCAATTTCAGCGGATACGATTCAAGCAACACCCTGTACCACTTCCTGCGCGAGCGCGGGGTTATCAGAGACGATGAAAGGAAAGGAGGGTTCTTCGAATTCAAGGGAGGGATGTCATTCGACACGCGCGATTTCGAGCCATCGCCGTCGAAGGGCATATGGGGCGAGCTCTATCTGGTCGGAGCACCGGACATTCTCGGCACCGGCTACAGTTATCTTAAATTCAGCGCCCATTTCCGCCACTACATCACCCCGGGGCCGGACTGGCTGACACTCGCCTATCATCTTGCCTATCAGGGCACCATACTCGGCGAAGCCCCATTCTATATGCAGCCGAACATTTATTCACTTCTGTTCAAGCAAGCGTACTCTGAAGGGCTCGGCGGTCTGAACACCGTGCGCGGAATACTGTCCGGCCGCCTGGTGGGCAACGATTACGCCTGGGCGAACTTCGAAATCCGCTGCCGCGTGATTTCCGGACTTCTTCTGGGACGCGAATGGTACATCGCCGTCAACCCGTTCTTTGACATGGGGTTCATCACCAGGCCATACCGGTTGAGCGAGCTCGCGACCGCACTCGATGAAAGCGAGGCGGAAATAGACCGCAAGGCCCGCGCCCTTCACAAAAGTGCCGGACTCGGCCTCAAATTCGGTTTCGACCGCAACTACATAATGTCAGTCGAAGGCGGAAAGTCATTCAGCAATGATGACGGCCCCTTCAGCATAGCGATAGCAATAAATTACATTTTCTAATGAAAACGACACGCATACTTCCTCTCGCGCTAATTGCGCTCTCAATCGTTTCCTGCCATCCGAAGGAAGGCAACACTCCCGAACAGATCAGTGAACCGGAGCCTCTGCCGCCTATCGGATTCTACGACACCCACTATCAGACCGACACAATCGAGGTCAAGTCCGGAGAGACATTCTCCGGAATGCTCAACCGGCTCGGCCTGGGCGCATCGGACACATACAGCCTGATCCAGCTCTGCGGCGACACCTTCGACGTCCGCAAGATGCGTGCAGGCAACCAGGTAATCGCCTATTACTCCCCTTCCGACTCCACCCGCGCCCTTGAGTATGTGGTCTATCAGCAGAACCGCATCCGCTCCACCGTTTTCCAGTGCCGGGACTCCCTCGCCATCTGGAATTACGACAAGCCGGTGACGCATGAGCGCAAATACGCCGACATCACCATCACCAGCTCGCTCTGGAACGATATGATCAAGGCAGGCGCAAGCCCTACCCTCATAATGGACCTCGCGGACATCTACCAGTGGAGCGTCAACTTCTTCACCCTTCAGGAAAATGACCGCTTCCGCGTTATATACGACCAGTCCGTCTGCGACGGCGAGGTGCTCGCCATCGACACCGTGCACTTCAGCCTCTTCAACGGAGGCAGCAAGGAGGTGGCTGCAGTACGCTTTGACACCGGCAACGGCTCGCATACATACTGGGACAAGGGCGGCGAGAGCCTCAAGCGCATGTTCCTCAAGGCTCCGCTCAAATACAACCGTATCAGCAGCCGCTTCTCATACCACCGCAAGCACCCTGTCACCGGAAAGGTCAAGGCCCACACAGCCGTCGATTATGCGGCACCTACCGGAACTCCGGTCTACGCCATAGGTGACGGTACCATCACGAAACTGGGCTGGGATGCATCCGGCGGCGGCAACCGCATCAGAATGAAACATATGCGCGGTTACGAGTCCTGCTATATGCACCTCTCCAAGTTCGCGCCCGGCCTGAAGGTAGGCTCACGCGTCAACCAGGGCCAGCTCATAGGTTATGTAGGTGCTACCGGCACCGCCACCGGCCCTCACCTCGATTTCCGCATCTGGGAGAACGGAAAGCCTATAGACCCGCTTTCCCTCAATTCCCCTGCTTCCGAACCGCTTGACAAGAAGTATATGGAAGCCTTCAACGCACTCTATGATGACTATATGGTGGAAATCGGAGAGAAGGAAGGCGAAAAAGAAGTGATCGAAGAAGTTGAAGAGACTGTAGAAGAAGCAGTGTCAGAGGAAGAAGTCCAGCCTGCAAAACGCGACAGGAAGGCCGAAAGGGCTGCAGCCAAGGCTGCAAAGAAAGCCGAAAAGGCAGCCAGGAAGGCAGAGATAGCCGCCCAGGAGGCTGCCAAGGCGGCACAGGAAGCGGAAGCCGCTTTGCAGGAAGCAGAAGCCGCAGCTGCGAAATAGCATATGGAGATCCATCCCGTCGCAACATTCCGGTCCCCGTTACCGGAGAAGTTCGGAATCCCCCGCCAGTCAGGGCTCGCCCCGTCGCTGGCGGGCGAGATAGTGCTGGAGCCGGCCTTCCGGGCAGCGGAAGCGCTCCGCGGGCTCGACGGGTTCGACTATCTATGGCTTATCTGGGAGTTCAGCCTCAACCGCAGCGAGCCCTCAGGGCTCACCGTCCGCCCGCCGCGTCTCGGCGGGAACGAAAGGATAGGCGTATTCGCATCGCGCTCCCCTTTCCGCCCGAACGGACTTGGTCTGTCGTCCGTAAGGATAGAGTCTGTCGATTATGAAAACGGGATTATCCGCGTCAGCGGCGCAGACCTTGCCGACGGAACCCCGATTTATGACATCAAGCCTTACGTGGAATACGCCGACAGCCACCCGGGAGTGCGCAGCGGCTTTGTCGACAAGGAGAAATGGGAGCCGCTGGAAGTGGTATTCCCTGAAGAATTGCGGAAAGGACTGACGGCCGGAGAGATACAGGCCGTCACCGAGATTCTCTCGCAGGACCCGCGTCCGCGTTATCAGAGTGATAATGAAAGAGTTTACGGATTGACATTCGCCGCCAGGAACATCAATTTCAAAGTTGACGGGAACATGCTGACAGTCACCGCTATACAGCAAACAGCTGAATAGCGATGGCGGTTATCGCCAGGACAAGTCCGCCCACCTGGATCGGCTTGATCTTCTCCTTGAAGAAAAGGACTCCGGTGAGGGTGGCCAGCACGACTATGCCTATGTTGTATAACGGGTAGTAGATGCTTGTGGATATCTTTGCAAGAGCAAGAAGCATACAGGAAGTGCATCCTGTATTTATAAGGCCGAGCACAAGACCTGCGAGGAAGTTCTTCCACCGGAAGCCCTGATGCAGGGACGCGCTGTGAGGCTGGCCGTCTTTCCTGAAAGAGCCTGTGACTATGCAGGCGATCAAGGAGAAGAACGATGCAGAAATAAATATCACAGCCATCTGAGATGACAGCTGCGCTTCGGTGGCAACTGAATTCTGCACCACTTTCAGCATAAAGTCGGAGATGCCATAGCAGAAGAAAACAGCCAGGAGGGCAAGCATTGTCTTGACCCTTCTGGTTTTTTCAGATATGCCGGTCTGTAATTTGGCATCGTGCTTTTCGCTTTCGGCAGGGATCACCATCAGCATCATTGCGGCCAGCATCAGCGCCACCAGAATCCACGACGGAGCCGACTGCGAGAAGAACAGCCAGCTGAGAATCAGTGGAAGTATGAGCGAGGCACGTGCGGCGGCGGTCGTCAACGCGACGCCGCTGCGCCACGTACTGCGGTTCATCACGAGAAAACCCAGATAGAACAACGCCCCTTGAAGCACGGCAAGCAGCACCGGCCCCACAGGAAGCGAATAATCCGTAAAGGACAACTCCCCTTTCGCGACATTCAGCAGCATCGGGACGATGCTGAACACAATCGCGGTGACATAATTGAACAATATCACCTGTGCCGTGTCAATCTGCTTTCTCTGGCAGATTTTGAACACGACCGCGAACAGCGATCCGAATATTATAGCGAAAAGAAGGAATATCATACTTTACAAAAATACAAAAGTTTTAATTCAGAAGCGCCATATGTTAGATCTCCGACAGTTCCAGCCAGCGGAGTTCCGCAACGTCAAGTTCATCCTTCAAAGCACGGTAGCGCTCCGAAGCCGTCCGGATCTGCTGGTAATCCGATGTCCCGCCGTTCAGGAGGGCTTCGAGTTCCAGTTTCTCTGCATTGAGGCTTTCCATCGACTTTTCAAGCTGCTCCAGTTCCTTCTGCTCCTTATAGGTGAGTTTGCGGGGCTTTGCCGGTGCCGGTGCAGCCGGGACTTGAGCGGCCTTCTGCGGCCTGGAGGCGGCAGCGAGGCGTTTCTTTTCGGCCTCGTAATCCTTTATGAATGAGCGGTATTCGGTATATCCTCCGATAAAGTCCTTGATGACTCCGTCGCCACAGAACACGAAAAGATGGTCAACGAGACGGTCAAGGAAATGCCTGTCGTGGGAAACGATGATCAGGGTTCCCTTGAACTCCAGAAGATACTCTTCCAGAATATTCAGGGTCACGATATCCAGGTCATTTGTAGGCTCGTCCAGAACCAGCACATTAGGGTCCTTCATCAAAATAGTGAGAAGATACAGACGCCTCTTCTCGCCTCCGGACAGGCGGCTGATCCTGTTGTTCAGCATATCGTGCGGGAAGAGGAACTTCCCGAGAAGATGCGTGTCGGGAACGACCTCGAGGACCGTTTCATCCTCATCGAACGTCATCCCGGACTGCCTGTAATATCCGATTTTCAATGACTCCCCTCTCTGTATCGACGGCAGGTCACCATTTATCAGGAGATTGATGAAAGTGCTTTTGCCGACTCCGTTCGCCCCCACGATCCCAACGCGCTCATAGCGCTGGAAATTATATGTGAAATGGCTGATATAAGGCTTGCCGTCATAGGAGAAGCAGAGATCCCGGCAATTGATGATCTTGGTTCCCAGACGCGAACCGCCGCCCATTTCCGAAAGGGATATCTCTTTGGTCACATATGCCTGCTCTGCACGGTCCTTCAGTTCCCAGAATGCCTGCTTGCGGTATTTCGCCTTTCCGGAACGCGCGCACGGGGTGGCGTGCATCCATTCCAGTTCACGGCGCAGCACATTGCGTACCTTGTCGGTCTCGGCATTGTAGTTGGCTATGCGTTCATCCCTCTTGACGAGGAAATTCTCATAGTCGCCTTTGTAGATGTAAATGGCGCCCCTGTCCATCTCCATCACCGTATTGCACACACGGTCGAGGAAATAGCGGTCGTGGGTGACCATGAACAAGGTGCAGCGCGAATGTTTCAGATAGTTTTCCAGATATTCGATGGCGTCCAGGTCGAGGTGGTTGGTAGGCTCATCCATAATCAGAAAGTCCGCGTCCTGCGCGAGCATCTGCGTTATCGCCACCCGCTTGACTTCCCCGCCCGAGAGCTCGTTCATCTTCTGCTCCGGTCTCAGGCCCAGTTCATCCAATATCCTTTTCGCCCTGAGTTCCTGTTCGAAATCTCCGGAGAATACAGTCTCCCCGATACTCAGGTCAGGGTTGTGTTCAAATTCCTGTTCGAGAAACGCGATGCGTATCTCTTTCAGGAATTTGATGCTTCCGCCGGAATCCGACTTGTCTTTCCCGGCAATGATTCGCATAAGCGAAGTCTTGCCGGTGCCGTTGGGTGCTATCAACGCAATTTTATCGCCTTCGTTTATATTGAAGGCGATATTCTCGAAAAGCACTTTCGGGCCGTAGGACTTCGAAATGTTCTCTATTTGAAGATACGAAGGCATTATGCCGTGTACTTCAGTATAGGCTGACGGGCAGCTGTAGTCTCGTCCGGACGTCCGATAGGAGTGTTGTGTGGGGCTGAATGCAGCATCTGCGGGTCTGCGGCAGCTTCTTCCGCGATCTTGCGCATCACGTCAATGAATGAGTCGAGCGTATCGAGAGATTCGGTCTCGGTAGGTTCGATCATTATCGCCTGGTGGAAGAGCAGCGGGAAGTAGATCGTCGGAGCGTGGAAGCCGTAGTCGAGCAGGCGCTTGGCGACGTCAAGCGTCGTCGCGCCGGCAACGCCCTCGCGGGCGCCGTCATTGATGAGGCCGTCGAATACGAACTCGTGCTTGCAGACCGTAGGGATAGGCAGCTTGTAGCAATCCTTGAGCGACTCCTTGATGTAGTTCGCGCCGAGGGTGGCAAGTTTGCCGGCCATCTTCACGTTCTCGCGGCCGAGCATAAGGATATATGCATAGGCACGGAGGATGATGCCGAAGTTTCCGTGGAAACCGCTGACACGCGGGATCTGGAGGAAAGGCACGATGCGTTCCGCAACACCCACAGGGCCGGAGCCGGGGCCGCCTCCGCCGTGAGGGGTGGAGAAGGTCTTGTGGAGGTTGAGATGCATTATGTCGAATCCCATGTCTCCAGGGCGCACGACGCCGAGAAGAGGGTTCATATTCGCTCCGTCATAGTACAGGAGGCCGCCGCATTCGTGAACGAGGGCCGCAATCTCCTTTATGTCGCGCTCGAAAAGGCCGAGGGTGTTCGGGTTGGTCATCATGATGCCGGCGATGTCCGGGCCGAGGAGCGGCTTGAGGGACTCGACGTCCACAAGGCCGTTTTCGCGTGACTTGACCACAACGATTTCAAGACCGCAGACAGCAGCGGAGGCAGGGTTTGTGCCGTGGGCGCTGTCCGGGACGATGACCTTCGTGCGTGCGAGGTCTCCCCTGCTCATATGGTACTCGCGCATCAGCATAAGGCCGGTGAGCTCACCGTGTGCGCCTGCGCAAGGCAGGAAGGTGAAATGCTTCATTCCGGTGATGGCGGCGAGGGCCTTGTCCATCTCGTCATAGACGGTCTGCGCGCCCTTCACGGTCTCGGCCGGCTGAAGAGGATGCAGTCCGGTGAAGCCCGGCATTGCGGCCACTTCCTCATTGATCTTCGGGTTGTATTTCATCGTGCAGGAGCCCAGCGGATAGAAGCCGGTATCCACGCCGAAATTCATCTGGCTCAGATTGGTATAATGCCTTACGACATCAATCTCACTGACCTCCGGAAGATTCAGGGCGGTTCCTCGCGCCAGGCCTGCCGGCAGCGCTTCGGCAGCCCCGCCGGCCAATGCCGCCGGAAGGCTGTACCCGGTCTTTCCAGGTTTCGAGAGTTCGAATATAAGTTTATCGTAGTATTTCATAAACGGGCCCTCCTACAATGATTTAACGATGTTTACGATTTCATCCAGCTCATCCTTGGAATGCTTCTCGGTGACGCAGAATGTGACGTAACCTTCAGCCGTCTGGAGGGCAGCGAAATAGCCGGCGTCAAGAAGAACTTTCTGGAGTTTCGCAACGTCGCATTTCGGCTCGAGGACGAACTCCTTGAGGAAATACTTTCCTTCAAAAGGATCGGTGAACTTGCCGGTGGCAAGAAGGGCGTCGTGCAGGTAGCACGCTCCCTCGTGGCTGAGCTCATTGACCTTGCGAAGTCCCTCAGGACCCATCAATGAAAGATATACGGTGCACCAGAGAGCCATCAGGGACTCATTGGAGCAGATGTTCGAAGTGGCCTTCTCGCGACGGATATGCTGCTCGCGGGCCTGAAGGGTCAGCACGAAGCTGCGTTTGCCGGAGGCGTCGGTGGTCTGGCCGACAATGCGGCCCGGGAGTTTGCGCATGCAGTCGGTCGTGCATGCCATAAAGCCCACATACGGGCCTCCATAGCAGAGAGGGATGCCGAGACTCTGGCCGTCGCCGACAGCGATGTCGGCGCCCCACTCCGCAGGAGTCTTGAGCACTGCGAGTGCAGAAGGATCACAGTATTCGGCAAGCAGTGCGCCTGCGCCGTGGGCAAGGTCCGCCAGACCGGAAAGGTCCTCGACGAGGCCGTAACGGTTCACGGAAGGCACAAGGATGCCCGCAAGGTCTGCCACTTCCCTGGCGGCAGCGGCAACGTCCTCTGCGACGATTATGTTTATGCCGGAATATTTGGCATACGTGCGGATTGTGTCGATCACGTTAGGGAGCAGCGCGGCTGAAACGACTACGCTGTTGCGCTTCTTTGTGGAGGCCACGCACATGCGCACCGCCTCGGCGGCGGCAGTCGGGCCGTCGTACATCGAAGCGTTGGCGACGTCAAGTCCCGTGAGGGCGCAGATCATGCTCTGCCACTCGAAGATGTATCGGAGAGTTCCCTGTGATATCTCACACTGGTAAGGAGTGTAAGCCGTGAGGAACTCTGAACGCGAAGTGATGTATGAAATGACACTTGGAGTATAGTGGTCATAAGCGCCCTGGCCGACGAATACCTTGAGGCGTGAGTTCTTGGATGCAAGGCCCTCGAAATAGTCGCGGACCTGCTGTTCGCTGAGTGCGGACGGGAGGTCATACTCCCCTTTATAGATGAAATCCGCGGGTACGTCGGAGTACAGGTCGTCAAGGGAACTGACACCTATCCTGTCGAGCATCACGCGGATATCTTCCTCTGTCTGAGGAAAATAGCAGAATGAACCCATATTGCTATTTGGCTATTTCCGAATATTTGACCGGAGAAAGGAGGCTTTCGAGCTCTGATTTGTCAGACATCTCGACCTTGATGATCCAGGCCGCGTATGCATCTTCGTTGATAAGCTCCGGCTTGTCCTCAAGCTGGTCATTGCGGGCCACCACGGTACCGCTGACTGGAGCATAGAGCTCGCTGGAGGCCTTCACGCTCTCGAGAGCGCCGAAGTCCTCTTCCTTGGCAACCTCATCGTCAACGTCAGGCATATCAACGTATGTGATGTCTCCCATCTCGCTCTGCGCGAAATCAGAAACGCCGATAATCGCGATATTGCCGTCAACTTTCACCCATTCGTGTGACTCACTGTAAAGGAGTCCTTCTAATACTTTACTCATATCTGTTTTTGTTATTTTTTGTATTTCGTCTGATAAAAGCGCTTCTTGACCACCTTGCCCGCGAACGTGCGCTTGCGTATGCGCACCCAGAGACGGGTGTCAAGTGCGGAATAAGCCGAATCCACAAGAGCGAAGCAGATGCTCTTGTCAAGGCTTATGGAGTGATAGCCGGTGGTGACCACGCCCACCTCCGTGCCATCCTCGAGCTCCACCGGATAAGTGGCGCGAGGTATTGCATTGTCCTCAAGCTCGATGCCCACCAGCTTCCTGGCGACTCCGTTGGCTTTCTGGCCGGCGAGAGCGTCGCGGCCAATGAACTCAGGCTTGTCAAGTTTGCAGAACACGCCGAGACCTGCCATGATCGGGGATATCTTGTCCGAGAGCTCATCGCTGTAGAGAGGCAGGCCGGCTTCGAAGCGAAGCGTGTCGCGGCAGCCCAGTCCGCAAGGCGTCACGCCCTGCGCAAGCAGCCAGTCCCACATGTCGCATATGATTTCCGGAGAGGCATAGACTTCAAAGCCGTCTTCACCGGTATAGCCGGTACGGCTTACGATGACACGGCCGCCCCTGTCATCCTCAGCGTCCAGGAAAGTATAAAAGTCAAGGTCGGCGACTTCGGGGATATCCAGAAGGTCCGTAACCGCATCCTCCGCCTTGGGGCCCTGTATGGCCAGCTGGCCGAATGCATCCGACTGATTGTCTATGGTCACGTCATAGCCTTTTGACTGCTCCAGCATCCAGGCATAGTCCTTGTCGATATTGGAAGCGTTGACGACGAGCAGATAAGCGTTGTCCTCGAATTCCTTGTACACAAGCAGATCGTCCACCACCCCTCCGTCAGGATAGCACATCATGCCGTAGAGGATCTTGCCGTCCTCCATCCCGCGGATATCGTTTGTGAAAATGTGATTCACGAATTTCCCGGCATCTGCGCCCTTGATGAAGATTTCGCCCATATGCGAGACATCAAAGACGCCCACTTCATTGCGCACGGCATTATGTTCATTTATGATGCCGCTGTACTGGATCGGCATATCAAAGCCCGCAAAAGGGCTCATCTTGGCACCGAGCGCCACGTGGGCTTCGTGCAGACAAGTCAATTTAAGTTGTTCCTCCATTGTGGATGATCGGTTATTTTAGAAGTTCAAGGTCTTTTTTGAGTATCATCTTCGGGTCCATCATAGACACTTTCTGGAAAAGCTTGAACTGGTTTCCAAGCGACAGATAGACCTTATCCTCATGCTTGCCTTTTCTCCACCACTTATAAAATCCCACAGGATCATTTTCGAACGGAATCTGGGCAAGGATTCCGGTACTGTAGCCCGGGAAGTCGATGACAAGCCTCAGGCCCATGAATTTCTTGTAATAGTCGGGATCTGCCCTGCGAAGTTTGCTCTCGAGAGGATTCAGCACCTCGAACTCATCAACCTTGAGGATTTTCTCCCTTCTGATGAGCTTGTGGATTCTGACCGGATCATAGTTGAGCCAGGCACCGACCTTCAAGGTTTTGGGTCCGTCTTCCTCGTCGAGCGTGAGCTCGTCCATGGAAAAATAGACCTTCTCTGGATCGAGTGGAAAGAGTCCTTCGTTTGGCATAAATGGATTTTGTGTATAAGCATACAAATATATGGATATTTTAGATAAAATCCGGAAGTTTGACACATTTTTTTGAAAATATTTTACTGTAGAGGCCTCGGGCCTC
>JAUNNZ010000008.1 GCA_030537315.1 Bacteroidia bacterium | reverse complement strand
GAGCATCACACTTTTAATGTGGGGGTCTCGGGTTCGAGCCCCGAACGGGTCACAAGAGATTTCTGAAAAGAATTTGACATATTGCTTCCTTAGCTCAGTTGGTAGAGCACCTGACTCTTAATCAGGGTGTCTAGGGTTCGAGCCCCTAAGGGAGCACAAAAAAAGAGACGCAGACTTGCGCCTCTTTTTTGTTTTCCTAGAAGTTCCTCCTGTGGATCACCGTTGGATCCATCCTGTCGAGCGACAGGACTCCGGTGCGTGACATCACACCGGCGAGTTCTGCGGTCATCTGACGCATACGGTCGGCGACGGCCTCCGGGCCGTCCTTGAGCAGCGGCATCAGGTGCCGCCCGACAGAAACCGCATCCGCGCCGAGCGCAAGGCACTTGTAGGCGTCCATTCCGGTAACGATGCCACAGTCCACGAACACTTTCATCTTCTTGCCCACAGCTTTCAGGATGTCCGGAAGGACCATGAGCGGAGCAACCGAATACGGCATCATTCCGTGGTGGTGGGAAACGACGATTCCGGCGCAGCCGGCCTTCAGACAGCGCTCGGCGTCGTGAACGCTCAGGATGCCCTTCGCGATGAAAGGCACGCCGGCCGCCTTGACGAACGATGCGATCTCAGCCGTTGACTTGCTCTTCATCTGGAGGCCCATCACATTGTCATAACCTCCCCTGCCGTTGAACGAGTGGTCGATATCCATACCGACGGCGATGCAGCCGTTCCTGACAGCGTGTTCGATCTTGCGGAACACCTCTTCGTTGTGCTCGTGAGGCTTTATGATTTTTATTGTTTTTGCGCCGGTGGCAAGTATGTCTTCAAGCTCTTTGTCTTCGCCCATACCGACCCAGTGCACGGCGTTGCAGGCTGCAGCTGCCTGCGCATATATCACCATTCCGTTCGGAGCCGTATTATGCAGGTGGGACAGAGCCGCCGTCATTATCGGGGTGTCGAAAGCATGGCCGAAAAGGGTGAATCCGGTTGACGGGACACCTGAATCCAGGTATCTGGTCTCAAGCAGGAGCGAGTCGAAGTACTCGCGGGTGACGGTGTCGGGGTCTGATGCGCGTCTGGTCATTTCTTCAATGGTATTGGTCTGGTTGTCCTGCTGCTGGGCCGCAGGAGCGGACTTTGTATTCTGTTTCCGGCCGGAAGTTGCCTTGGCTGCCGCCGGAATGGTCAGCGCAGCCGCAGTCGCTGCGGAGACCTTTACGAAAGTTCTTCTTGAGAATTTGTTATCGTCCATCGTGTTATTATGTGTTTGTGGGATAAAGATAACAAAAAAAGGTCACACGTTGACCGTGTGACCTCAAGTATTTCAACCAAGCCTTTTATTTGATGAGGTTGAGAAGGCCGGTGAGGCCGGAGACTGCAGTTGTGAGGTTGTCGCCGTCGTTGCTTACATTGCTGAAGACGTTGGACATGAACTGGTTCTGTGAGAGCTTGCTCAATGCCTGTGTCGCAAGGATTGAAGCGGCGTTGCTGGTACCGCTGAGGTCGGTCTGCGAGAGGCTTGTGAGACCGCTGATGATGCCGGCCGCATTATTCTGGTTGATGAGGTTGCTTGAACCGTTCATAAGGCCCTGCGCGAAATCCGACAGGGATGTGTCCGCACCGGTGAGCTGCTTGATGTTCTTGATGCCGTTGACGACGTTGGCGACGTTGTTGATATTGTTGAGGGTGGTCATATCGATCTTGCCGGCTCCCTGGTACTGGTTGTAAAGGTTAAGGAGTGCCGAGCCGACCTTGAGGCCGTTTGTGAGTGACTGTGACTGCTGTCCGGAAATTGCTGAGAGTACGCTGCAAGATGATACTGAAAGGAGCATAAGCGCTGCAGCTGCGAAAAGTGTTAATTTTTTCATTGTTTGTAAGTGTTAATATTGGATATTATTTTGATAGCTGCTGAAGGGTGTAATCGGCTTTTATTTTATCGATGATGGCGCATACGACCTTGTATGCGCGGCTGTCGGCCGTATAGACGGCAGGGGTGGCAAAGGCCACGCGGCCCTGCCTCTTCAACTTGAAAGCCGTGGCGCGCTTCTTTTCGTTGTCCGGTTTGTATACGGCTATCGAATGGCCGCCGAACATCCCGACAATCTTCATGCAAGGCACGTCGGTGTCGCCGTCGCCGAAATATATCATATGCTTGAACGGTATGCGCTTCTTGTCATCGGCGACCGAGGAATTCACCTGCTTGTTGTCGCGCATGCTGAAAATCCCTTTGCTTATCTTGAAGAGGAACTGGGTCTTGGCCGTGTAATCGACGGCAATGCCGGGCCACTCGGCCTCTCCGTTCGAGTCATAGATGAATGTACCCGCAAAGATATGCTTGAACTCCCCCGCTATCGGGCTGCCTTCGATGATTTCCTTGAGTCCGGATGAATTGATATAATGCTCCACCTTCACCCCGTGGGCCTCGCCGTATCTGTTTACGAGCTGGAACCATTCGCGCACCCCCTCAAAAAGTTCAATGTGCTTGCCGAAGGCCTTGAATTCCTCCCTGCGGAGTTTGATGCCCTTTTCGCGGGCTGAATCGAACATCAGCTTCATATATGCAAGGACGTTGGACGCGTCCTGGCCGATGGCGATGGAATCGCTCATACGCCAGAACTCCTCCGGTGTGGAGTCAACGGCCTGGATAAAACCGAACTCCTGCATGTTTCCCGGAGAAAGCGTGCCGTCAAAATCATATATGAGCGCTACTATCGGCTTCTTCATTTCAGAATTTCACCCCACATTATGGTATTTCACCCCAAATATAAAAGAATTTCGCCACATTGTTATAAAAATGATTGCCAGACGTTTTGCACCTGCATACATTTGTCACCGCAAAACAATACGGCAACATTAAATGGAACACTATTTTTCAAGGCTGGAGAGCACGATAAAACAGAATTGGGAGAACCCCGCGCTGTGCAATTTCAACGGTGAGAAATTCACCTACGGCGACCTGGCCACCAACATAGCCAAATTCCACATCCTCTTCAACGAATGCGGAATCGTGAAAGGCGACAAGATTGCGCTGTGCGCAAAGAACAGCGCCCGCTGGGCGGTTTCATTCCTGTCAATCAGCACATATGGAGCCGTGGTCGTCCCGATACTCAACGAGTTCACACCTGCCAGCGTCGGCCACCTGGTCGGTCACTCTGAAAGCGTATTCCTGTTCACGGATCCGGAGATATGGGGTGCGATGGACAAAAACGACATCCCTGACATACGCTGCGCGATCAACTGCGCTGATTTCACCATCCTTTACTGCAAGGACGAGTCAATCCGCAAAGCCTTCGAGAACCTCGGGAACTCATTCAATTCGAAATACCCTCTCGGGTTCACCGGCGAAAACGTGAAATATCCGACCGACAACCTTGACGACCTTGCCGTCATAAACTACACATCCGGCACCACCAGCGCGCCGAAGGGTGTGATGATCACCTACGGCAACATCAGCGCCACCGTCATCTTCGGAATAGAGAACATGCCCGCCAGCCCGGCGGACAGGATTGTGTCCATGCTTCCGATGGGCCACATCTACGGCCTGGCATACGAGTTCCTCTACCCGCTCTGCAGCGGCGTCACCATCTATTTCCTCGGCAAGACCCCATCACCTTCGCTGCTGTTGAAGGCAATGAAGGAGGTAAAGCCTTATATGATCGTCACCGTACCTCTGGTAATGGAGAAGATTTTCAAGTCCTCGATAAAGCCTATCATCGGCAAATGGTATATGAAGACCCTGATCCTGACGCCCGGCATAGGCCACATCATCCGCAGGAAAATCAAGGCCAGGCTTATCGACGCCTTCGGCGGCAATGTCCGCTGCATCATAATGGGCGGAGCCGCGCTCAATCCGGAAGTGGAAAAATGGTTCCACAGGTTCAAGCTCCCGTTCACCGTCGGATACGGAATGACCGAAGCCAGCCCGCTTCTCGCATACGAGGAATGGAGCCGCTACGCAAAAGGTTCCTGCGGCAAAGCCGTCAGCTGCGCCACTGTACGCATCGACTCTGAGGACCCGCAGCACATCGCGGGTGAGATTCTCGCCAAGGGAGACAATATATGCATCGGATATTTCAAGAATCCCGAGGCCAGCGAAAAGCTTTTCACCGAGGACGGATTCCTGCACACCGGCGACCTGGGCATCATCGACAAGGCCGGCAACATTTTCATCAAGGGACGCTGCAAGACGATGATTCTGTCAGCAAACGGACAGAACATCTATCCTGAAGAGGTCGAAGCTGTCATCAACGCCAACGACTATGTCGCGGAATCAGTCGTCGTCGACCGCGCCAGCAAGCTGGTGGCGCTGGTTTATCTCGACCGCGATGCGATCAGGCGCGACAAGCTTGACGAAGAGGCCGTATCAGACATTCCTGAGACAATACGCACAAACTCGAACCGCAATCTTCCGTCATACAGCCAGCTCACCAAGATAGAAATCGTTCTGGCTCCATTCGAAAAGACACCGAAAATGAGCATCAAGAGGTTCCTTTACAAATAATCGGATTGCATTTTCACCGGATTTTGCATAAATTTGTTGTTGTCGAAAACCGCAAATCTGGTAATATGCTAAAACTACTACGGAAAGTCCTTTTGATCAGTTCGCTGCTGATACTCTGCCAGC
This sequence comes from Bacteroidia bacterium, assembly GCA_030537315.1. Taxonomy (GTDB): domain Bacteria; phylum Bacteroidota; class Bacteroidia; order Bacteroidales; family UBA932; genus Cryptobacteroides. Next base: position 57,210 of record JAUNNZ010000008.1, on the reverse strand, counting down.
AAGTGTCAGACGCACGAGGCATCTTCTACAAATCAGTCGCTACCGCTGAAAAATTCCAGGCGGACATCACTGTCATCCATGCCGAAGCCAGAGGCTACATCTGGGTCGGCACGACGGACGGACTTGTCCGTTTCGACAATTCCAGTTTCAAGGAATATACGACAGACGGGCAGGATGGATCCATTCCGGGCAACTATATATATCAGATTTGCGAAGACCCCGACCACGGCATCTGGGTGATGACCGACAATGGCGCCGCGATGTACAATCAGGCGACGGACTCATTCGTGACCGTGGCATTCGAAGGCGACGGTGACGTCAGGGCCATATTCAGCGCATATCAGTTTGACGGAGGTTTTTATGCCGGCGGCGAGAACTGCCTTTACAGATACGATTTTGACGAAGGCGTCGCGAAGGTTGAAAAGGCCTTCGCAACGGACGAGCCTTTCGGCATCGACGCGATTTTCACGGACAACAACAGAAACCTGATGCTGCTCAACAAGAAGCAGGGGTTCCTGACATACAACCCTATCTCAGGCCAGATATCCAAGTCCGAGGTGGACATCAAGGACAACCACTGCGCATTCATAGACTCCCGCGGCCGCATCTGGCGCTCCCGTTTCAACATGGGACTCGAATGTTACAATTCCACCGGCAACAAACTGGCAAGCTACACCACTGCGAACTCCAAGTTGACCAGCAACATCATCATCGACATAACTGAGCGCAACGGAGAGATATGGGTGAGCACCGACGGCGGCGGCATCTGCATCATCGAGCCGATTTCCGGTTCTTTCCGCATCCTCAGTCACGGAACGCACCAGATATGCAACCTTCCCGACAACTCCATCACCGCGCTCCATTGCGCGCCTAACGGTGACGTGTGGGCTGCCCGCAGCGAAGGAGGCTTGCTTCTCATCAAGGAGATGTATATGCGGTCCTTCTATATCCGCCCTTCCGGAATCCGCTCCGACAACGCATCGGACAAGATCAACTGCTTCGCCAGGACTGACGACGGGATGATATGGATTGGAACCCACGGCTCAGGCATTCTCCGCTTCAATCCGAAAGACGAATCAATCTACAGCTTCGGACAGACGGAAAAGATGGAGATCGTGTCGATGGTACGCCTCGACAACGGCCACCTTCTCTTCCACGGATACGGAGACGGCCTCTATGAATTCAACCCGAATAACGGCGAGGTCTCCAGATTCTTCTTCAAGGATGAAAGCCTTGACGATTTTCTGCGCTACAGCGGCAGTCTGGCAACTCTTGCCAGGGATGACCAGGGCAATATCCTCATACTTGGGAACAAAGCTTACATATATGACCAGAAAGCGCATAAGGTGATCGAGCCCGAACTGGCAATCCCCCACATTCCCGAGCATCACGTACTCCCCGTATCCGGTTCCACCGGCAGATTCTTCGTATGCCAGGACAATGTCACCAGCTGGAGCGGCGCCGACAGACAGATATCATTTGTTTACCAAGCTGAAGACGGATGCCAGCTGAACGGAGCGTCAATGGATGCCGACGGAATCATCTGGATTGCATCAAGCCGGGGACTCATCCGGCTTGTCCCTCAGACCGGTGTCGGGGAACTGATCGAATGCAGTCTGTTCTCTTCCGCGAATTCCGTGATATGCTCGAAAGACGGCAACGTATGGATCGGTACCGGAAGCAACCTGTTCGCATATCTGCCTAAAAAATCAAGTTTCGTCCAGTTCGACGACATCGACGGCGTGTTCGTCAACAGTTTTGACAGCCAGGCGGTTCTTGCACACGGTGAAGAGTACATCATGGGCGGAACCAACGGTTTCACCATCATCGACCCTTACCAGTCATTCGACAACATAGACATCCCTGAATTCGTCCTCTCGGATTTCCTCATCGACGGACATCGCGTGGACATATCGGACAAGATCGTCGTTCCTTATGACCACAAGAACATCCAGGCCAACATGCTCGTGAAAGAGGACAACATCCTCCGCAGCAAGTCCTTCAGATTCAAGATCAGCGGTCCCCGCGGCGAAACCGAGGTCACATCCTCCACACCGTCATTCCAAATGGGATTCAGCGTTCCCGGCAGATATTACATCTTTGCCTCCTGCACCCTCAGGGACGGCAGCTGGTCGAACTACGAGAGAATCGGCAGCTATTTCGTTTCAAGTCCGTGGTACCTCAGCTGGTGGTTCATCCTGGCGATGTTCGGAATGCTGCTTCTCATCGTAATGGCCGTTTCACGTTTCCAGGAGGCCATCAATGCAGAAAAGCAGAAAGCGCAGTCCACCGAGGATCACGTCAAGTTCCTGCTGAACGTCAGCCACGAGCTCAAGACTCCTCTGACACTGATCATCAGCCCGCTCAGCAGGGTAATCAGCGAAACGGACCCTTCAGATCCGAATTACGGCAAGTTGAAGAACATTTACCGTCAGGCGCAAAGAATGAAGACCCTCATTCTCACCGTTCTCTCGGCACATAAGATTCAGGAAGGGTCTGCAGGCCTTGAAGCCGAGCCGACAGACTACAATAAATGGGTGAAGGGTATTACGGAAAACTTCCGCGACGAAGCAGAGGTTCACAACATCGAGTTGAAATACGATATGCAGGACAATGTCGGGCTTGTCGACATTGACGGCCTGAAATTGGAGAACGTGTTGACCAACATAATGATCAATGCATTCAAGCATTCCCCTGGCGACTCAGAACTCATAGTCGGTACCAGGCTGAGCGTTGACGGCAAGACCTGCCGCGTATTCGTGAAGGACCGCGGCCCGGGACTCGAAGGCGTTGACGGAGAAAAACTCTTCAGCAGATATTACCAGGGCATAACGGAAAAGACCGGGTCAGGCATGGGTCTGGCTTATGCCAAAACCATAGTGGACCTGCACAAGGGCACGATTGCCGCCCAGAACAACAATGACGGCGCGGGAGCGACCTTCTATTTCGACGTTCCCGTCAATCAAGAATAAGTTCATCAAGGCGCACCTTCGGCACGCAGTGGATGCCGTCCTGACGATAATAATTGTGGTCTTCGGCCTCGCCGATCTCCACAATTTTTATTTTGTCCATACCCTTGCCGACGGCAAGGACAGCCAAAGGGGTGTACGGAAGGTCAAGGGCGGCCTGAACGGCCTCTTTGTTGAAATTGCATATCACTATCGCGTTCAGGCCGAGTTCCACGGCCTTGAGCGACATCGCCTCGCAGGAGATGCCGAGGTCGATATCGACGTATCTGTTCTCGGGCACCGTCGAGCAGATGACAATGAATGCCTCCGGCTCTGTTCCCGGAGCCGGAAGATGGAGTTCCGGCAGCGCTCCTCCGAGAGCATATTTGCCTTTCAGCAGATCAGCGCCGTCCTGCTTCGTCAGCAGTTTGAACCGAAGGACCTGCTGGTTGCGGGCCGAGGCGGTGAGGGTATTGGCGCGGACAATGGCTTCCAGCTGCAGTCTCATGACTTCATACGACTGGTCATACGCCCTGTGGCTTCTGTTTCTCAACAGCAAGGTTTCAAGAGAAGGATTTGTCTTGCGGACTACAGCCTTTGACCCTTTGCCGAAGACTTCGTCATAACGCTTTTCAAGGTAATTGTCTGCCATAATTATGTCTGTTATATTCTTTCTATGCAAATATAGACAATCATCTGACAAATTGTCACTGGAATGTTGTTTGTACACTCTGTCTTGTCGGTCGGGATCCCGTTACGAAGAGCGTGGCCGCCCGTGGCCTCGTGAACGGGAGGGGCCCGCCGCAAAGCGGTGGGAGGGATAGCGCGAAGCGCGTACTCTATCGGAATGGGATCCCGACCGCGACAGAGTGTACAAACAGGTTGAAAATTTAAAATAAAAGATAATACTATGGCAGCAAAAACTTTGAAAGGTCAGATCGGAGTTACAACTGAAAACATCTTTCCGGTAATCAAACAGTTCCTGTACTCAGACCACGAGATATTCCTTCGTGAACTTGTGGCAAACGCAGTTGATGCAACTCAGAAAATGAAAGCGCTCGCCTCCAGCGGCGACTTCAAGGGCGACCTCGGCGAACTCAAGGTCAGCATCGAACTCGACGAGAAAAAGCAGGTCCTCAGGATCATCGACCGCGGCATAGGCATGACAGAGGATGAGGTTGACAAGTACATCAACCAGATCGCATTCTCTTCTGCCGGAGAGTTCCTTGAAAAGTACAAGGACCAGCTGGGTTCCATCATAGGACACTTCGGACTGGGCTTCTACTCTGCCTTTATGGTTGCCAAGAAAGTCACCATCGAGACCCTCAGCTGGAAGGACGGCGCAAAGGCGGTCAAGTGGACCTGCGACGGATCTCCTGAGTACTCAATGGGAGAATGTGACAAGGAAGACCGCGGTACTGTCATCACGCTCCAGCTTGACGAAGATGCCAAGGAATTCGGTGAAAAGGGCAGGATCAGCCAGCTTCTCGGAAAATACTGCAAGTTCATGCCTGTTCCTGTAGTGTTCGGCAAGAAGACCGAATGGAAAGATGGTAAAAGCGTCGAGACCGACCAGGACAACGTAATCAACAACATTGACCCTATCTGGACCAAAGCCCCCTCAGAACTCAAGGATGAAGATTACCTGAAGTTCTACCGCGAACTGTATCCTATGGAGGAGGAGCCGATGTTCTGGATCCACCTGAACGTGGACTATCCGTTCAACCTTACCGGTGTCCTTTACTTCCCTAAAATCAAGGAGAGAATGGCCATCGACAAGAACAAGATCCAGCTATACTGCAACCAGATGTTCGTCACCGACCACGTGGACAACATAGTGCCGGACTTCCTCACACTCCTCCACGGTGTGATAGATTCTCCTGATATCCCGCTCAACGTAAGCCGCTCATATCTCCAGTCAGACTCCAATGTCAAGAAGATTAGCACTTATATCACAAAGAAGGTGGCCGACCGCCTCGAAGAGATATTCAAGGAGCAGCGCGAGCAGTTCGAGCAGAAATGGGACAACATAAAGCTGTTCATCGAATACGGAATGCTTTCCGATGAGAAATTCTGTGAGCGCGCAATGAATTTCGCCCTGCTCAAGAACACTGACGGAAAATTCTTCAGCCTTGAAGACTACCGCAAGGCCATCGAACCGGAGCAGACCGACAAGGACAAGAACGTCGTCTATCTCTACGCCACCAAACTTCAGGACCAGTACAGTTTCATCGAGGCCGCGAAGAATATGGGCTATGACGTTCTACTTATGGACTGCGAACTCGACAGCCACTTCGTGAACCTCATCGAAAGCAAGGTCGAGCACACCCGCTTTGCCCGAGTCGACAGCGATTCCGTTTCAAATCTGATCCTCAAGGAGGAGAAGGTAAAATTCGAAATGAGCGAGGAGGACAAGAAGTCCCTCGACGAGCTTTTCAAAGCCGTTCTTCCAGAAGGCAACGAATATATGGTCGATGCACAGAACCTCGGAGACAATGCCGCACCGGTCCTCATCACGCAGAGCGAATGGATGCGCCGCTACCGCGAAATGAGCAATCTTGGAGGTGGGATGAATTTCTATGGCTCGATGCCCGAGTCCTATAATGTCATCGTAAATATGGAGAACCCGTTGATCGCAAAGATCTGGGAGTCCAGGGACAAGGACAGCGAACTCCTGAAGCAGGTCATCGATCTTGCCCTGCTAAGCAACGGAATGCTCAAAGGCAAGGCCCTCGCCGACTTCATCGCCCGCAGCCAGGCACTGCTGAACGTTTAGAACGTCCAGCGGGCTCCGAGGCAAGGGTTGCACATAAAGCCCTGATGGCCGGCAAAGTTCACGCTGCACTCGACCTCGGCACCGAGGTCGAGGTGCTCGGCAACCTTGAACCAAAGCTGAGGCTCGGAAAGGAATGACCACTTGGTGTCGGTTGATCCCCAATTGTTGTCAAGTCCCCAGAAATCAAAGAAACCCTTGAAGGTGAGCCATTTGGCGCCGAAAAGATTATTGACGGCCCAGACACCGGAGACCTTCAAAGGCACGCTCGCCTTCTGGCCGAACATGAAGTCGTACATCAGATAGATTGTAAAGAATCTTGAGAAGTCGGCATTGTGGAACTGATATTTGGCTCCGAGGCAGGCCATTGACTGGCCCCAGGTCGATCCGTCATACTCGATATGGGCGCTGAAATCCTTCAGGGCGCTGTCGTGCCAGAAGTTAAGGCCGCGCTCCACCTCGAAATACACTCCGTTCGAAGAGCCGTAAACGTTCTTCTGGTTTGAGAAATAAAAATCGGAGAAGAAGAAAGTGTCACCACCCTTGTCGGTGTAGAAACCTTCCAGTGTGGCGGTAACATAACTGCGGTCCTTGCCGAAGTCATAGAAAAGCTGGACATTGGTCTGCGCCTTGGCGTTCTGACCGAGGAATAATGCGGCCAGCGCCGCTATCACTAATGCTTTCTTCATTATTCTGTTACTCCCACTCGATGGTGGCCTGAGGCTTTGACGAGATGTCGAAGACTACTCTGTTGACACCCTTGACGTTGGCGATGATGTCGTGCTGAACCTTGTCAAGGATTTCCCAAGGGACCTGGACTACGGAAGCGGTAACGGCGTCAACGCTGTTGACGGCGCGGAGCGCGATGACGTTGTCGTATGTGCGGCAGCCGTCTGAAACGCCTGTGGTCTTTACAGGGACGAAGATTGCGGCAGCCTGCCAGATCTTGTCATACCAGCCTGTCTCACGGAGGGTGTTGATCCAGATGGCATCGGCCTCCTGGAGGATGGCGATCTTTTCAGGAGTGAGTTCTCCGAGGCAACGGACGCCGAGGCCCGGGCCCGGGAACGGGTGACGGTTGACGAAGCTGGCGTCGAGTCCGAGTTCGAAACCGACTTCGCGGACTTCGAACTTGTAGAGGTACTTAAGAGGCTCTACGAGACCGAGGTGCATCTCCTCAGGAAGACCGCCCACGTTGTGATGGCTCTTGATTGTTCCCTTGTCGGACTTGGATTCGGCGATGTCCGGCCAGATGGTGCCCTGTGCAAGCCACTTGGCGTCTGAGACCTTGTGGGCCTCCTCGTTGAACACGTCGATGAAAGTCTTTCCGATAGCCTTGCGCTTGAGCTCGGGATCGGTGATGCCCTTGCAGGCTGCGAAGAATCTGTCAGCGGCACGTACGCCCTTGACATTGAGGCCGAGCACCTTGTAGTGCTCAAGAACGTCCTCATATTCGTTCTTGCGAAGAAGACCGTGATCAACAAAGATGCACTGCAGCTTGCTGCCGATTGCCTTGTTGATGAGCATAGCCGTCACGGTGGAATCAACTCCGCCAGACAAACCGAGAATAACCACGTCAGATCCGACCTGCTCCTTGATGGCAGCGACCTGCTCTGCTACGAACGCCTTGGCGTTCAATTTTTCTCCGTTGTACATTAATTAATCTCCTCTAGTATAATTAGGTGTTTCTTTCGTGATGGTGATGTCGTGCGGATGACTTTCCGTCATACCGCTTGCCGTCACACGTGTAAACTTGGCTTTCTGCAGTTCGCCGATGTTGTGGGCGCCGCAGTAGCCCATACCGGACCTGAGTCCGCCTACTAACTGATATACCGTCTCTTCGAGCGTACCCTTGTAAGGGACACGTCCTACGATGCCTTCGGGAACGAGTTTCTTGGTGTCTTTCGTGCCTGACTGGAAGTAGCGGTCCTTCGAACCGGCTTCCATTGCGTCGAGAGAGCCCATTCCGCGATATGTCTTGAATTTGCGTCCGTTGTAGATGATGGTTTCGCCCGGGGCCTCTTCCGTGCCGGCGAACATCGAGCCGCACATCACGCAGTTGCCGCCTGCGGCGAGAGCCTTGACGACGTCGCCGGAGTAGCGCAGACCGCCGTCCGCAATGACAGGGACGTCATACTGCGCCGCGACTTTCGCACATTCGTAGATTGCCGTGAGCTGAGGTACGCCTACGCCTGCGACGATGCGGGTGGTGCAGATGGAACCCGGTCCTATACCTACCTTGATGCCGTCTGCGCCTGCCTCGAGGAGAGCCTTTGCAGCATCTGCCGTGGCGATGTTGCCGACAACGACGTCAAGTGTAGGGTAAACGGCCTTGATTTCCTTGAGTTTGGTGAGAACGTTGCGGCTGTGGCCGTGCGCGCAGTCGAGAACGACTGCGTCAACGCCTTCGGCGACAAGGGCGGCGACACGCTGGAGAGCGTCGCCGGTGATGCCGATTCCGGCTGCCACGCGGAGGCGGCCGACGGAATCCTTGCAGGCGTTCGGGTGCTCCTTTTCCTTCTGGAGGTCGCGGTATGTGATGAGGCCGACGATCTTTCCGTCCTTGTCAACGACAGGAAGTTTTTCGACCTTGTATTTCTGAAGGACAGCGCGAACGTGAGCGCGGTCGTTTTCAGTGTTGAGGATGGTGACGAGACCATCTGTGGTCATCATATCCTTGATAAGGACAGACATGTCGTCCTGGAATCTGACGTCCCTGTTGGTTACAATGCCCACGAGTTTGTTGTCATCATCGGTGACAGGGATGCCTCCGATATGGTTCTCGCGCATCAGATCCAGAGCGTCACCTACGGTCTGGTTCGCCTTGATCGTCACCGGATCGTTGATCATTCCGCTTTCCGCCCTCTTGACCTTGCGGACCTCGGCGGCCTGCTGGGCGATGGACATGTTTTTATGAACAACGCCGATTCCACCTTCTCTCGCAAGAGCTATGGCCATCGGCGCTTCGGTTACTGTATCCATTGCGGCGGACACGATCGGAATGTTCAGATTGATGTTTCTGGAAAAACGGCTTGTCAGGCATACGTCACAAGGGAGGACTTCAGAGTAGGCCGGGATGAGCAAAACGTCATCAAAGGTCAAGCCTTCAAGAGCGATTCTATCTTCGATGAATGACATAACTGGATTTTTGAATCAATGGGCAAAATTACGCCAAATTCCGCCATCGCGCAAATATTTCTTCCCCATTTTTCAACACAGTTTTCAACACGCCGGATTGTTTGAAAAAACTGAAAAATTCTTGTTCCATTTTTCGTTGATTTTGATATATTTGTACGTTAATTAGTGTACGTTATGAAACTTCACGAAAGAAGAGTTGGTACCGTTTCACGTGGTATCCGCTGCCCGATCATCCGAGAGGGCGACAATCTTGCAGAAATTGTTACCGAGAATGTCCTTGCTGCAGCCGCCGAAGACGGTTTCGCCTTGCGCGACAGAGACATCATTTCCCTTACCGAATCCATCGTGGCTCGCGCCCAGGGCAACTACGCACCCGTAAGCGCCATCGCCAAGGATGTCCGCACCAAGACAGGTGGCGGCACAGTCGGTGTCATTTTCCCTATCCTTTCACGCAACCGTTTCGCAATCTGCCTCCGCGGCATCGCCTCCGGCTGCAAGAAGGTGGTCCTTATGCTCAGCTATCCTTCTGACGAAGTGGGCAACGCCCTCGTCACAATGGACAAACTCGACGAAGCGGGAGTGAATCCTTATTCAGACGTCCTCTCACTTGAACGTTACCGTGAACTCTTCGGCTACGGCGTACACGAGTTCACCGGTGTCGATTATGTGGCATATTACTCCGAACTTATAAAGGAGTGCGGAGCTGAAGTCGAAATCGTCTTCGCCAACAGGCCGAAGACCATACTCGACTATACCGACGTCGTGATCACCTGCGACATACATACCCGCAAGCGCACCAAACGCATCCTCCGCGATGCAGGCGCGAAGGTCGTACTCGGCCTCGACGATATCCTCAATGCCTCAGTTGACGGCAGCGGCTTCAACGAAGACTACGGCCTCCTCGGCTCCAACAAGGCTACCGAAGAGACTGTAAAGCTCTTCCCTCACAAATGCCAGGGGCTCGTCCTCGACATCCAGAAGAGGATTCTCGACGCCACCGGCAAGCACGTCGAGGTGATGATATACGGCGACGGCGCATTCAAGGATCCTCAGGGCAAAATCTGGGAGCTCGCGGACCCTGTCGTTTCACCTGCATTCACCGACGGTCTCCGCGGCACGCCTAACGAACTCAAGCTCAAGTATCTGGCAGACAATGATTTCTCCGGCCTTTCAGGCGAAGAGCTCCGCGACGCCATTTCCAAGAGCATCAAGGCAAAGGACGCCAACCTCAAGGGGCAGATGGCCTCCGAAGGCACGACCCCTCGTCAGCTCACCGACCTGATCGGTTCCCTCTGCGACCTCACCTCCGGTTCCGGCGACAAGGGCACGCCTGTCGTCCTGATCCAAGGTTACTTCGACAACTACACAAGCGAATAAAACAAATCAGGGCGGCCATACGGTCGCCCTGAAATATTATTGAACTGATAACCATGAAACGTACAACCGCAATCATTGCGGCGCTGCTGCTGTCCGCAGCCGGCGCCTTCGCGCAGACTTACTGCAACCCTCTGTCAATGCCTATCGGTCCGGGCGGCAACGCCGCCGGCGACGTGACCGTCCTCAAGGAGGCGGGCAAATACTATATGTACTGTACAGGAGGAGGCGCCTGGGTTTCAGAAGATATGGTAAATTGGGATTTCACACCTGTGCAAGGTGTCCCGGTCGCTCCCGACATAGTCAAATTCAACGGCAGGTTCTACCTCTCAGGCAATAACGACAACCTGTTTGTCTCCGACAGTCCTACAGGCCCATTCGAAGACCTCGGACCATTCAAGAACACAGGTCCGGTCGAATACGGCTGGAACGGCGGTTTTGACACCAAGATATTCATCGATGACGACAACCAGCCATACCTGTTCTGGCCCGGACGCGGCATAAGCGGCATTTACGGAGTCAAACTCGATCCAACTGACCTTACACGTTTCTTGGACAAGCCGACACATCTCTTCGGCTTCAATCCGGAGCACAAATGGGAATGTTACGGCGAAATGAACGAATATCCGGGCGTCGCCTGGATAGAAGGTCCGTGGATAATCAAGCGCAACGGCACATACTACCTTGAATATTCAGCATCAGGCACACAATGGAAGACATATGCTGAAGGCTATTATACGGCCAAAAGTCCCCTGGGGCCGTATAAGTATGCCGGGAACAACCCTCTTCTCAGAAAAACCGAAGGCCTGGTCACAGGTACGGCACACGGCTCCATCGTCGAAGGTCCTGACGGCAATCTCTGGCAGTTCTATACCATCGTTCTGTCAACACCTCCAGGAGGCCGCCGCATAGGTATGGACCGTGTATCCTTTGACAGGAAGGGACAAATGTCAGTGGTTGTTACCGACACCCCTCAACCGATACCGGGATCGCAACAGGAATGCAACGCCATTCCTGTGACAATCAATAAGATGCGCGCAATGAACGCGCTTTCCGCAGTATCATCGGAACAGCCAGGATTCCCTGCAGCATACGCTGTGGACAACTATAGCGGCACAGTTTGGATGCCAGCAGCCGATGATGCACAACCGACACTGACGATAGAACTCTCGCCTGCAACCCGCTTCGACGTCGTACAGCACTTCACCGTGAGCAGCATGCGCATAATGTTCGGAAGCGGGCAGGGACGGATGTTCTTCGGCAACCGAGGCTCATTGCCTGTCTACAAATACAAGCTTGAGGTATCCCAGGATGGTAAAAACTACACCGCCGTCCTGGACCGGACTGGCAATTCCGTCGCCCGCGACACCGTCTTCGACGAATTCGAGCCGGTCAACTGCCGATTCGTGCGTCTCACCGTCACGGACTGGCCACACGAGTCGCCTCTCGGCGTGATCGACTTCACCGTCTTCGGCTACCCTGACGGTTACGACGCTCCCGCCGTCGCCACCCCGACCTTCTCCAACCTTCCGCTCGACAACCAGAAATAACGCGCCACGTTGCGGGCTCCGCCCGACAAACAGAATCAGCTCTCCGGCAAATAGACATTCCGCATGACCGGCGTCACGCTCTATTTCACCTTATGGTCGCAGTACCAGCAGCGCAGGGTGCCGTTGTCGGCGAGGCGGAATTTGTGAGGAGCGTGCTCGTTGTTGCAGATGCACTTTGAGTTGTTGCAGTGGAGGGTCTCGTCATAAACCGCAGTGTCCTGCTGTGGCATCTGGTGTGCAGGGTCATCCTTCCACTCGAGAAGCTTGACGATAAGGGCTTCACGGACGAACTTACCGTTCTCGACCTGGCGGAAATAAGCGGCGCGAGGGTCATCATCGACTTCGGTAAGGATCTCGTTCACACGTGGAAGCGGGTGTAGGACGGCCATCTTCTTCTTGGCGAGAGCCATCTTGGCTGAATCGAGCACGAAGCAGTCCTTTACGCGGTCGAACTCATCCTCGTCGAGGAAACGCTCCTTCTGCACACGGGTCATATACAGGATATCAAGTTCCGGCATCACCTCTTCCATCGTCGAAACCTCACGGTATGGAAGACCGCACTTGTCGCAGACATCGTGCTTGATGTAATCAGGAAGCTTGAGCTCATCCGGAGCGATCAGCACGATCTTGACGTCATTGTAACGGGTGAGCGCCTTGATCAGGGAATGCACGGTGCGTCCGAAACGGAGGTCACCACAGAAGCCGATTGTGATGCCGTCTACCTTTCCGAGCTCACGGGTGATGGTGAGGAGATCGGTCAGGGTCTGGGTCGGATGGCTGTGGCTTCCGTCGCCTGCGTTGATGATTGGAACGCGAGAAACCTCTGACGCATAAAGCTGTGCACCTTCGATGTAATGGCGCATTGCTATGACGTCGGAGAAACACCCGACCACGCGGACCGTATCCTGAACGGTCTCGCCCTTGCTGACAGAAGTATTACGTGCATCAGAGAATCCAAGCACATTGCCGCCAAGTTCCATCATCGCAGACGTGAAGCTCAAACGGGTTCTGGTGCTCGGCTCATAGAAAAGAGTCGCCAGTTTGTGGTGTGACATGCTGCCCTGGTAGCGTTCGCGATGGGCAATGATGTCCTGAGCAAGGGAGATGATCTCGTCAGTTTCCTGCTTGGTGAGATCCATCGGGTCGATAAGATGCTTCATAACCTATTGTGTTTATTTGATCCAACTTTCATCTGAAGGGTTGTTGCGGAACGCAAGAATCCTGTCCTTCCACTCCCCTGCAATGTAACCTTCCTCCGCCGCAACTTCAACCAGCGCGTCAAGGTTGCTCAACGAATGATTCACCGTATTTGCCGCAGCGATTCTCTCAAGACCGCGTTTCATTCCGTAAGTGAAGATGCTCACGATGCCGAGCACCTCGGCCCCCTCTTCGCGAAGGGCCTCGACGACTTCAATAGCACTGCCGCCCGTAGAGATCAGGTCCTCTACGACAACGACCTTGGTACCCTTCGGCATTCTGCCCTCGATTCGGTTCGTGCGTCCATGAGTCTTGGCCTCGCCACGGACATAGCCCATAGGCATATTCAGTATGGTAGCAGTGATGGCAGCGTGTGCAATGCCAGCAGTAGAAGTTCCCATAAGCATCTCGCAGGAAGGGAAGTTCTTGCGCACAAGCTCTGCAAGGCCTGCCTCGATCTTCTCACGGACTGAAGGCGCTGACAATGTCAGACGGTTGTCGCAATAGATAGGGCTCTTGATACCGCTCGCCCAGGTGAACGGTTCTTCCGGTCTCAGGAAGACAGCGCCGATAGACAGCAATTCTTTAGCAATCAGTTTTTCCATATACGAATTCATCTATACATCTGTTATAGGCTGCCACAGGGTCTGCGGCTGCGGTGATAGGGCGGCCGACCACAATGAAGTCCGAGCCGATCTCACGGGCGCGGAGAGGTGTGGTGATGCGCACCTGGTCGTCTGCCGCGGCGTCCGCGAAGCGGATGCCCGGGGTGACGGCCATGAAGCCTGCTCCGCAGGCCTCTTTCACCATTCCCGCCTCAAGCGGAGAGCAGACTACGCCGTCCAGACCGGCTTCCGCGGCATTGGAGGCATATTTCACTATAGTCTCGCCGATTCCTGCATTGATAAGCAGTTCGCCGCGCATACGCTCCTCCGAGGTTGAAGTGAGCTGTGTCACCGCGATGAGCAGCGGCCTCGTTCCGTCCGGGCGCGTAAGTCCTTCTATGGCGGCCTTCATCATTTCAATGGTACCGGCAGCGTGGACGTTGGTCATGTCAACGTCAAGTCCTGACAGCACCTTCATCGCCTTTCTGACGGTATTGGGAATGTCGTGAAGTTTAAGGTCGAGGAAAATCTTGTGACCGCGTTTCTTGATTTCACGGACAATCTCCGGGCCCTCTGCATAGAACAGTTCCATACCAATCTTGACAAATGGTTTCCTCTCCGTAAACTTGTCGAGGAACTCAAGCGTCGCTTCCCTGCTGCTGAAGTCGCAGGCTATGATGACATCTTTCATACTATTCCGACAATATCTGTAAGTTTTTCAATTCCAAGTTCTTCCATGACCGAAGGCAGTTCCGCGACAATCTCCGGACAAGCCATCGGGTTGCGCAGGTTCTCCGCGCCTACCTGCACGGCGGCGGCACCCGCCATCATCATCTCCACCACATCCCGCGCGGAAGCCACTCCGCCGCATCCCATAACCGGAATCCTGCACGCGTGGGCAACCTGATATACCATTCTCAGCGCAATCGGGAACACCGCCCTGCCGGAAAATCCGCCCATCTTGTTGGCGATTACCGGCTGGCGCTTCTTGATGTCGATGCGCATGCCCAGGAAAGTGTTCACCAGCGTCAGTCCGTCCGCCCCGGCATCCTCACAGGCGCGGGCGATCTCCACTATATCCGTAACGTTCGGGCTGAGTTTCACGAAGACCGGTTTGCGGCAGACTTTCTTGACTGCCGCCGTGACCTCCGCCGCAGAAGCTGCACTAGTGCCGAAGGCCATCCCTCCGTTGTGCACGTTAGGACAGGAGACGTTGACCTCTATGATGTCAACGCCCTCACAGGCGTCAGCCGCGGCGCAACATTTCACATATTCATCCAGCGAGAACCCGCTTATGTTGGCGATGACCACTCCCCCATAGACTTTCCTCAATGCAGGGACCTTCTCCCCCACCAGGGCGTCGATGCCCGGGTTCTGGAGGCCTACTGAATTGATCATTCCGCCGGGGCACTCCGCAATGCGCGGAGTCGGGTTGCCGAAGCGCGCTTCGGCCGTCGTGCCCTTCAGGGAAATGCCACCGAGCAGATTCAGGTCGAACGTGTCAGCCAGTTCGACGCCGAAACCGAAGGTGCCGCTTGCCGGCACGACAGGGTTTGCAAAGCGTATCCCGCAAAGATTGACAGAAAGGTCCTTTACCATATGATGTCCTCCTTCTTGAATACAGGTCCGTCCTTGCAGATGCGCTTTGTTCCCACCATGGTCTTGCAGCTGCATCCGTAGCAGAAGCCGGCGCCGCAGCCCATCCTCTCCTCGAGGCTGGCCTCGCCGCCGCCTTTCAAAACACCGCAGACCGCCTTCATCATCACCATAGGTCCGCAAGTATAGAAATAATCATATTCAGGCTCCATCTTCGCGATGGCGTCCGTGACAAATCCTTTCACTCCCACGGAGCCGTCCATCGTGGCAACCTCCACCTCATCGCAGAGAGCGCGGAACTCATCAAGCAGTACAATCTCGTCCGCCTTGTTGAAACCAAGGACAACGGAGACCTTCTTGCCCCGGGCCTTGAGTTCCCTGGCAAGAAGATACAGCGGCGCAGCCCCGAGGCCGCCGGCTGCAAGCAGCGCGGCCTTTTCCGTCGCAGACGGGTCGAAACCGTGGCCAAGGCCCGTCAGCAGCTCGAGTCTCGAGCCCGCTTCAGCCCCGGCCAGGACTTTCGTCCCTTCGCCGACGACCTTGTAATACAGTTCGATCCAGCCCGGACCGCAGTCGCAGACTGAAATCGGACGGCGGAGATAAAACCCTTCAATCGCTATGTCCACGAACTCGCCGGAGAAGACGAATCCCGGTTCCACGGCCTCCAGGCGCAGCCTGTAGGTGTCGCGGGCGACCAAAGTGTTCGCAGTGATTGTAAAAAGGCGTTTCTCCATTATTTGTATTCAGCGTCTATTGTTGAAATACCGAGGGTGATTTCCTCGAGCACGTCGAGAAGCACGCGCACCGTCTCGAGAGCAGTGAATGTGGTCACATTGTTCTCGACCGCAGTGCGGCGGATCTCATATCCGTCGAGGTGCGAACTCTTCTGGTTCACGTCGATGGTGTTGATGACATAGCTCACGTGACCCTTGCGGAGAGACTGGGCGATATCGTCGCTGCCCTGGCTGATCTTCTTCAGAGTTCTGGTCCTGATTCCGTTCTCCTTGAGGAACTTGGCCGTTCCCTTGGTTGCCTCGATGTTGAAGCCGAGGTTATAGAAGCGGCGGATGAGAGGAAGGGCCTCCTCCTTTGTGCCGTCGGCAAGCGTGACGAGCACGGTGCCGTAGGCCTTGACGTCGAGTCCGGAAGCCTGGAGCGACTTGTAGAGCGCCCTGGTAAGGGAGTCATCATATCCGATGGCCTCGCCGGTTGACTTCATCTCAGGAGAAAGATATGTGTCGATACCCTTGATCTTTCCGAATGAGAAGGCAGGGGTCTTCACGAAATGGCGCTTGCGCTCAGGGAAGTAAACCTCGTTGATGCCCTGATCCTTCAGTGAATGTCCGAGCATAACCATAGTGGCGATCTTCGCCATAGGTATTCCGGTTGACTTGGAGATGAAAGGAACGGTACGTGAAGAACGCGGGTTCACCTCTATCACGTAGACATCGTCATTAGGGTCGACGATGAACTGGATATTGTATAGACCGACGATGCCTATCTCGAGGCCGAGTTTCACGGTATCGTCGATGATCTGCTTCTTGACCTTCTCGCTGAGGCTGAAGGAAGGATATACGCTTATGCTGTCGCCCGAGTGGATACCGGTGCGCTCGACGTGCTCCATTATGGCAGGGATGAACACATCCTTGCCGTCGCAGATGGCGTCGACTTCCGTTTCCTTGCCCATAATGTACTTGTCGACGAGGACAGGCGAATTCTCGTTGACCTCAACGGCATTGTGCAGGTAGTGGCGGAGAGTCTCTTCATTGCCCACGATCATCATCGCGCGGCCGCCGAGCACGAAGCTCGGGCGGACGAGTACCGGATAGCCGATTTCGGCCGCGGCAGCCACACCGTCCTCGACGTTGGTCACTGCCTTCGCCTTAGGCTGAGGGATGCCGGTCTTGCGCATGATCGCCTCGAAGAGCTTGCGGTCTTCGGCATTGTCTATGGCCTGGAGGCCGGTTCCTATGATAGGGACATCGAACTCGGCCAGAGGGTTGGCGAGGTTGATCGCGGTCTGTCCGCCGAGGGTGACAATGACTCCGTCAGGTTTCTCAAGATTGATGACGTCCATCACGTTCTCGACCGTGAGAGGCTCGAAGTAGAGCTTGTCGGAGATTGTGTAGTCGGTTGAAACCGTTTCAGGGTTGTTGTTGATGATTATCGCCTCGAAGCCGGCTTCGCGGATAGCCCAGATGGCATGTACCGTAGAGTAATCGAACTCCACGCCCTGGCCGATGCGGATAGGTCCGGAGCCGAGGACGAGTATCTTCTTCCTGTCACTCCTGACAGATTCGTTCTCCTGCTCGTATGTAGAGTAGAAATAAGGGACGTACGTGTCGAATTCCCCGGCGCAGGAATCGATCATCTTATATACGGGAACTATGCCGTTGGCATAACGCATGCGGGTGACTTCCGCCTCTGTCATACCCCAGAGTTCACCGATGAACTTGTCGCCGAAGCCCATCCTCTTCGCTTCACGAAGCACGCCGGCATCCTTAGGAGAAGCCTTGACGGTACGCTCCATGCGGATTATGTTGTAAATCTTCTCGAGGAAGAGCATGTCGATCTTCGTGCGGTCGTATATGCGGGAAAGGTCGATGCGGAGACGCAGGAGCTGTGCGATCGCATGAACGCGGTCGTCAGTAGGAGTGGAGATATAGTCAAGCAGCTGCTCCTCTGTCCAGTCGTCGAATTTCTTCTTGTGCATATGGCAGCAGCCGGATTCGAGGGAGCGGACTGCCTTGAGCCAGCTCTCTTCGAGAGTGCGGCCTATGCTCATGACCTCGCCGGTAGCCTTCATCTGGGTGCCGAGCTCGTTGGATGCCTCGCTGAACTTGTCGAACGGGAAACGGGCGACCTTCGTGACGACATAGTCAATGGCAGGTTCGGTGCAGGCCGGGCAGGCGGCGATGGTAATCTCGTCGAGGGTCAGGCCGACCGCAATCTTCGCGGTGACGCGAGCAATCGGGAAACCGCTGGCCTTCGAGGCGAGGGCTGACGAGCGTGACACGCGAGGATTGACCTCGATGATATAATAGTTGAACGACAGCGGGTCGAGAGCGAACTGGACGTTGCAGCCGCCTTCGATCTTGAGCGCGCGGATAAGACGGAGCGCGCTGTCGCGAAGGATCTGGTATTCCTTGTCGGTAAGGGTCTGTGCAGGTGCTACAACCATGGAGTCGCCTGTATGGATGCCGACCGGATCGATGTTCTCCATGCTGCAGATGGCGATGGCGGTGTCGTTGCTGTCGCGCATCACTTCGAACTCGATTTCCTTGAAGCCCTTGATGCTCTTTTCGATGAGCACCTGATGGACAGGGGAAAGCGCGAGCGCGTTGCGCATCATGTCGCGGAGTTCGTCCTCATTGTCAGCGAAGCCGCCGCCGGTGCCGCCCAGCGTGAACGCGGGACGGAGGATCACAGGGTACCCGATCTTCTCGGCGATGGCCACAGCCTCTTCCGTCGAGTAGCTGATCTCCGAAGGGATGACGGGCTCGCCTATGCTGATGCACAGTTCCTTGAAAAGCTCGCGGTCCTCGGCCTTCTCGATACCCTCGAAGGATGTTCCGAGGATCTCAACGCCGCACTCCTCGAGGACACCTTTCTTGGCGAGCTGGACTGCGAGGTTCAGACCGGTCTGTCCGCCGAGGCCCGGAACGATGGCGTCAGGACGCTCATAGCGGATGATCTTGGCTACGTATTCGAGTTTGAGAGGCTCCATATAGACCTTGTCGGCCATATGGGTGTCGGTCATGATGGTCGCGGGGTTGGAGTTCACGAGGATGACCTGATAACCTTCCTCCTTGAGCGCCAGGCAGGCCTGGGTGCCTGCATAGTCGAATTCAGCGGCCTGTCCGATGACGATAGGACCGGAGCCGATGACCATTACCTTCTTTATATCTTTTCTTTTAGGCATTGCGATTGTCCTCCATCATTTTAATGAACTTGTCGACAAGTGCGACATTGTCTTTCGGGCCAGGCGCGGACTCCAGTTGGAACTGCACCGCGAAAATCCTGTCCTTTGCATTTTCGAAGCCGACCACGTTGCCCTCCGGGACAGTCACGTGAGTGGCGCTGAGCCTGGTGCCTTCCACGCCGGCGATGCTGAAGCTCTGGTTGAGAACCGCGATGTTGATCCTGTTGCTTTCAAGGTCGCGCACCGGATGGTCACCATGGATACCGCAACCTTCCTTCACGAGTTTTGCGCCGTACGCGTCGGCAATTATCTCGCAGCCGAGGCCGATGCCGCATATAGGTTTCTTGCCCTTGAGGGCTTTGAAGAGCTTGCCCACTTCCGGCGCGTCAGCGGCGCTGCCGGGGCCGTTGGAGAACAGGATCCCGTCAGGATTGAACGCGAGGATGACTTCGGCCGGAGAGCAATAAGGGACGATGGTGACGTTGCAGCCGCGCTCGTTCAGCATCCTGATCACGCTTGCCTTGATGCCGCAGTCGACGGCGACCACGTGGTAAGTGTGGTTAGGTGTACGGGACAGCCAGCGCTTGCGGCAGCTGACGCGCGACACGAGGTCGGTGGCGCGCGGAGTGGAGGCTATAAGCTTGAGAGCTTTTTCCTTCGGCATCTCCGCCTCCACGATGGCGCCCATAGGGCGGCCGAGGGAGCGGATCACCTTGGTGAGCATGCGGGTGTCCACGCCGCTCAGGCAAGGGATGCCGTGCTCGTCAAGTTCCTCTTCGAGGGTCTTGGTGAAGCGGAAGTTGCTTGGCGTGTCGCAGCATTCGCGCACGACGATACCGCCGATCGACGGTGTACGGGATTCGAAATCCTCATCGGTTATACCGTAATTGCCGATGAGGGGATAGGTCATCACTACTATCTGTTCGGCATAGGATGGGTCGGAAATGATTTCCTGATAACCCACCACCGAAGTGTTGAAAACGATTTCGCAGACCTTGCGGTTGTCGGCGCCAAAACCTATACCGTAGAACTCCATTCCGTTTTCAAGCACTAATTTCTTACTAGGTCTCTTCATATCAAAAACCTTGACTATTATAATTCTATAAACTTTCCTCTGTACATCGTACGGACCACCTTGCCGTAAACGTCCCAGCCATCGAACGGCGTCGAGTGGCCGAGAGACTTGAAGGAACCGCTGTCAATCCTGTAGCCTGCGTTCAGGTCGATCACAGTGAGGCTGGCCTCCTGGCCGACTTCCAGCGAACCGCCCAGGTTGAATATCCTTCTTGGAGCCGCACACATAAGGTCGACGAGCTTTTCCAGCGTGATGACGCCCGTCCTCACCAGTTTCGTATAAAGCACCGGGAATGCCGTCTCAAGACCGACTATGCCCATGGCAGAGCCTTCAAGGCCGCGTGATTTCTGTTCCGCGGTATGGGGCGCGTGGTCAGTGGCGATGACGTCGATGGTTCCGTCCTGCAGGCCCTCTATCAGCGCCGCGCGGTCCTCTGCGGAACGCAGCGGCGGATTCATCTTGAAGCGCCCGTCCTCCCGGAGGTCATCCTCGCAAAGGACGAGATAGTGCGGGCCTGTCTCGCAGGTGACGTTCACGCCGGCTGCCTTGGCCTTGCGGATAAGGTCCACGCTCTCTTTGGTCGAAATGTGGCAGACGTGATAGTGCACTCCGGTCTCCGCCGCGAGTTTGAGGTCGCGGGCGATCTGACCCCATTCGCTTTCAGAGCAGATCCCCTTGTGGCCGTGGGCGGCGCACCAGCGTCCGTCGTGTATGTATCCTCCGTGGAGAAGGGTGTTGTCTTCGCAATGCGCGGCGATGATGCAGTCCTCGCGCGCTGCCAGAGTCATCGCGGCGCGCATCATCCCTTCGCTCTGGACACCGCTTCCATCATCGGAGAAAGCGCAGCACCGGCCTTTCATCGCCGCCATATCGACAAGTTCAAGACCTTTGCGTTCCTTTGTGATGGAGGCGTAAGGCAGCACCTGCACCGCGGCGTCACGGTCGATGATTTCCTGCTCGAGGGCAAGGGTCTCCGGGCTGTCAGGCACAGGGTTCAGGTTAGGCATCGCGCAGACGGTGGTGTATCCGCCGGCTGCCGCGGCAAGCGATCCGGTGCGTATGGTTTCCTTGGAACTGAAGCCCGGCTCGCGGAGATGGACGTGCAGGTCGGCGAAACCGTATGATACAAAACAACCGCCCAAATGGACGGTTGCAATATCATTGGAGGGGACAATCTCGGCTGCGATGTCAACAATACGGGAGTCGTCAATCAGAATATCGGCAGGAGTCAGACTCCCGCGTTCCAACAGACAAGCGTGCTTAAGTAACGTGACCATCGGAATGCAAAGGTCTTAAAAAAATCTTCGTCCAGCAAATTTTTTTGAAAAAGTTTTCAATAACAAATTGTTGATAACTAATCTTTTCTTTATGGGAATTTCGTAGTAATTTTGCACGTTGTTGTTAGAAGACAATCTGTATCATGAAAAAAGTCTACTCTGGAAAAACCAAAGACGTTTTCGCTCTCGAAAACGGGAATTACCTTCTCAAATTCAAGGATGATTGCACTGGAAAGGACGGCGTGTTCGATCCGGGCGAGAATTCCGTAGGTCTCACAATTGACGGCGTAGGTGACGTCAACCTCCGCATGTCAATCTATTTCTTCGAGAAGATCAACGCAGCAGGCATCAAGACCCACTACGTAAGCGCCAACCTCAAGGACACCACAATGGAGGTCCTCCCTGCAAAGGTATTCGGCAAGGGTCTCGAGGTCATCTGCCGTCACAAGGCAGTGGGCAGTTTCTTCCGCCGCTACGGCGAGTACATTGAAGAAGGCTCCGACCTCCCTGCATATGTGGAGACGACTTTCAAGAACGACGCAAAGGGCGACCCTCTCGTAACCAAGGACGGTCTCGTAGTCCTCGGCGTGATGAGCGAGAAACAGTACGACGACATCAAGGAGATGACCCAGCGCATCACGAAGATCGTCGCTGACGACCTCAAGGAGAAAGGCCTCGTCCTCTACGATATCAAGTTCGAGTTCGGCTATGCCCCTGACGGAAGCGTGATGCTCATCGACGAGATCGCATCCGGCAACATGCGCGTCTACAAGGACGGCAAGTACATCGACCCTATGACCCTTTCAAAACTTTTCTTTGCAGAGTAATGAAAGTCGCCATCATAATGGGTAGCGCGAGCGATCGCGACGTAATGGCTCCGGCCTGGGAGACTCTTGAGGAATTCGGCATCGAATACGAGAAGAAAGTACTCAGCGCCCACCGCAATCCGGGTCCTCTTGCTGAATACGTTTCAGCGGCCAGGGCAAATGGTTTCGACATCATCATCGCAGGCGCGGGCGGCGCGGCACATCTTCCCGGTGTGATTGCGGCTCTCACGACCCTGCCGGTCATAGGAGTTCCGGTGAAATCCAAAGCCCTCAACGGGTTGGACTCCCTCCTGTCGATAGTCCAGATGCCTTCCGGTATCCCTGTGGCGACGATGGCAATCGACGGAGCGCGCAATGCCGCCTTGTACGCAGTTTCCATCTTCGCTCTCCAGGATTCTTCGATGGCCTCAAAGCTTGAGGCGTTCCGCAAGCGCCAGAGCGACAAAGTGCTAAATACAACCATATAATAATATGCCCACCTCATTACAACAGGTGGGCATACATTTTTATTTATGAAGAGCAATCGCATCTTTGTGGAGAAGAATCCACAATTCCGCATCGAGGCCCGCAGCCTCCTCGCGGACTTCAACGAAAATCTTTCACTTGACCTGAAGTCTCTCAGGCTCATCAACGTCTATGACCTTTTCGGTTTCTCGGACGAGCTCATCGAGAAATGCCGCTACTCCGTATTCGGCGAAACGGTCACCGACACCGTATCCGACGGGTGCAACCTTGAGGGGCTCAAGTACATCGCCGTCGAATTCCTGCCGGGCCAGTTCGACCAGCGCGCGTCTTCAGCCGTTGACTGCGTACACCTCATCGACCCTGCAGCCGAGGTCAGCATCAAGAGCTCCCGCCTGCTCATCTTTGACGGCGACACTTCAGAAGAAGTCCTGGCAAAAATCCGCCACTACTTCATCAACCCGGTCGAGAGCCGTCCGAAGGACCTCTCCGTCCTCGCCCTCAGCGAAAAGGCTGACGTGAAGCCTCTCGAGGACCTTTCCGGCTTCACTTCGATGAAGCCGTCAGAATACGCCGCATTCTGCTCTTCACACGGCCTTGCAATGAATGCCGACGACCTAGGCGAGGTTGTGAAGTATTTCACCCGCGAAGGCCGCAACCCGTCAGAGACGGAGCTCCGCATCCTCGACACATACTGGAGCGACCACTGCCGTCACACGACATTCACCACCGAACTCACTGAAATAAAGATAGACGATTCCTTCCTCCGTGACGAACTCGAGTCCTCACTCGGAATGTTCCACGACATACGCAAGGAACTCGGCCGCGAGGGCAAGAGCCTCTGCCTGATGGAGCTCGCCACCATAGGCGGCCGCTACCTCCGCTCCATCGGCAAGCTTGACGATATGGAGCAGAGCGAGGAGAACAACGCCTGCAGCATCTTCGTGGATGTCGATGTCGATGGCCAGAAAGAAAAATGGCTCCTCCAGTTCAAGAACGAGACCCACAACCACCCTACGGAAATCGAGCCTTTCGGCGGAGCCGCAACCTGCCTCGGAGGCGCAATCCGCGACCCTCTTTCAGGTCGCGCATACGTTTACCAGGCTATGCGTGTCACCGGTGCCGGTGACATCTGCAAGCCTGTCGCCGACACCCTTCCGGGCAAACTTCCGCAGAAGGTTATCAGCAAGAAGGCCGCAGCCGGCTACTCAAGCTACGGCAACCAGATAGGCCTCGCCACCACCCACGTCCGTGAGATCTACGACGCCGGCTACACCGCAAAGCGTCTTGAAGTCGGCGCGGTCGTCGGTGCTGTCAAGGCATCCGACGTGCGCCGCGAAAGCCCTGCCGAGGGCGATGTCATCCTCCTTCTCGGAGGACGCA
This sequence comes from Bacteroidia bacterium, assembly GCA_030537315.1. Taxonomy (GTDB): domain Bacteria; phylum Bacteroidota; class Bacteroidia; order Bacteroidales; family UBA932; genus Cryptobacteroides. The sequence goes on along the minus strand of JAUNNZ010000008.1, from coordinate 33,083 downwards.
CCGGCCGTGACGGCATCGGCGGCGCAACCGGTTCCTCAAAAGAGCACACCGAAGCATCCCTCGAAACCTGCGGCAGCGAAGTCCAGAAGGGCAACGCCCCTGAGGAGCGCCAGATCCAGCGTCTTTTCCGCCGTCCGGAGGTCACGAAACTCATAAAGAAATCCAACGACTTCGGCGCCGGCGGCGTGAGCGTGGCCATAGGCGAGCTCGCGGACGGCCTCGACATCTGGCTTGACCGCGTTCCGGTCAAGTACCTCGGCCTCAACTCCACGGAAATCGCCATCAGCGAGTCACAGGAGCGTATGGCAGTGGTTGTCGAAGCAAAGGACCAGGCCGAATTCGAGAAATACTGCGCAGCCGACAACATCGAAGTGACACACGTTGCAGACGTAACCTCAACAGGCCGTATGCGTATGTTCAACAAGGGTGAGAAGGTCTGCGACATCACCCGCGAATTCATAGACAGCGCCGGCGCAAAGCACTACTCAAAGGCCTGCATAGGAGCGGTTGAGAACGTCGATCCGTTCGAGCGCCAGCCGGAAGGCAATTCCTTCGCCGAACAGCTCACCGACCTTATGTCCCAGCCTAACGTCGCATCACAGAAAGGCCTCATCGAGACCTTCGACGCGACCATCGGCCGTTCTACCGTCATAATGCCTTTCGGAGGCAGCCGCCAGGCCACGGAAAGCCAGGTTTCCTGCCAGAAGCTTCCTACTGCCGGCTACACCGACACCGCCAGCGTGATGGCATTCGGCTATAATCCTGACATCGCCCGCTGGAGCCCTTACCACGGTGCCGCCTACGCAGTTGTCGAGGCCTGCACCAAGGTCGCCGCATCCGGCGCCGACTGGTCAGGGATGCGCTTCTCATACCAGGAGTACTTCGAGCGTATGACCAAGGATGCACACAGCTGGGGCAAGCCTCTCAGCGCGCTCCTCGGCGCCCTCAAGATGCAGGTCAAGCTCGGTCTTCCGTCAATCGGCGGCAAGGACTCTATGAGCGGCACCTTCGAGGACCTCAACGTCCCTCCTACCCTTATCGCATTCGGCATCACCACCGTTGACGCCAACACCGTCATCTCACCTGAATTCAAGAGCGCAGGCAACAATATCTACTTCATCCGCCACACTCCTCTGGCCAATCTTATGCCGGATACGGACGGACTCCAGGCCAACTGGAACTTCGTCCGCGAGCAGATCGCTGCCGGAAACATCGTGTCCGCCTGGTCCGTCGGCTTCGGCGGCATCGCAGAAGGACTTGTCAAGATGGGCCTCGGCAACAACCTCGGCGCAGACGTGGAGGTTGATTCAGAGGAACTCTTCTCACTCAGCTACGGCTCACTCGTCGTGGAAGCGAAGGGCGAACTTGACTTCGGCGCAGCCGAACTTCTCGGCACCGTAAGCGCCGATGCAGTGCTCCGCCTCAACGGCGAAGAGATCGCCCTCAGCGACCTCGAGGCCGCCAATACCGCCAAGTTTGCAAAAATCTACCCTCCTGAGGTGGAGCCTCTTTTCAAGGAAGACGCCCCTGAAGTTGCAGACAAGGCATTCGACAAGGCGAATATGGTTTACCCGGGCGCCGCAGTCGAGCACCCGATAGTCTGCCTGCCTGTATTCCCTGGCACGAACTGCGACTTCGACTCCGCCAAGGCATTCCGCGTGGCCGGCGCCGAAGTGCGTCCGTTCATTTTCCGCAATCTCAGCACATCTGACGTCCTCGAGTCGATCGACGAGCTCGCGAAGCGCATCGGCGAGAGCCATATCATAATGTTCTCCGGCGGATTCTCATCAGGTGACGAACCTGACGGCAGCGCCAAGTTCATCGCCAACGTGATATGCAACGCAAAGGTGGCGGCCGCCATCACCGCGCTCCAGAAGCGCGGCGGCCTCATCCTCGGCATCTGCAACGGCTTCCAGGCTCTCGTGAAGAGCGGTCTGCTGCCGTACGGCAAGGTAGGTGACGTAACCGTCGGTTCCCCTACCCTCTTCCGCAACGACATCAACCGTCACGTCTCCCACATCGCTGAGACCGAAGTCGCCTCCGTCAATTCACCTTGGCTCGCCGGAATGAAGAAGGGCGAACTCCATCAGATCGCGGTAAGCCACGGCGAAGGCAAGTTCGTGGTCAACCCTCAGATGGCGGCCGAGCTGTTCGCCGCCGGCCAGGTGGCATTCCGCTACACGGGCAACATCAACGGTTCCTACTACGGCATCGAGGGTGTACTCAGCCCTGACGGACACATTCTCGGCAAGATGGGCCACTCGGAACGCTTCGAGAAGAACATCTTCAAGAACATCAGCGGCAACAAGATGCAGCCGCTGTTCGACAACGCAGTCAAATATTTCAGAAAATAATGGAAAAGAGAGAATTGATTTTCGACGGCAACGAGAAACAGGTTTTCGCGACCGACGACAATCATAAGGTCATATTCCGATACAAAGATGTGACCCTTGCCTACGGCGGTGTCAAGCGTGCCCTTTTCATCGGAAAGGGAGCGCTGGACAACAAGATCTCGGCACTTATGCTCGGTGAGCTCAACAGGAAAGGCGTGGAGACCCACTTCATCGAAGTCCTCAACGACAACGAGCAGCTCTGTCGCAAGATCCAGATCATTCCGCTTGAATTCATCGTCCGCAACCGCATCGCCGGTTCGCTGGCCGAGAGACTTGGCGTGAAAGAAGGCATCAAGCCTGAAGAGGCGATCTTCGACCTCCGCTACAACAATGACGAGCTTGACGACCCCCTCATCAACGACCATCACGCAATTGCGCTCGGTCTCGCGACGAAAGAGGAGCTCAAGCAGATGTATGCAATCGCTTCCAAGACCAACGCCATCCTGAAGTCGCTCTGCCACAAGGCAGGCATCGAACTCATCGACGTCAAGGTCGAGTTCGGGCGCGACTCCCAGACCGGACACATCATCATCTCCGATGAGCTCAGCCCGGACACCTGCAGGATGTGGGACGAGAAAAACGGCGAGAAACTCGACAAGGACCGTTTCCGCCACGACCTCAGCGACGTCGTCGCATCTTACCGTGAAGTCCTTGACCGTCTGACCAAAGCCATTGCATAATTATGGGAGTTATAGGAATTTGCGGAGTGCGCAACGCCTCCACCCTGATTTACTACGGTCTTCACAACCTTCAGCACCGCGGCCAGGAAGGCGCGGGTATGGCAGTCTTCGCCGAGGACGGCCAGTGCCGCCGCCACCGCGGCCTGGGTCTTGTGAACAAGGTATTCTGCCCGACCACCATCGAGTCGCTCGAAGGCAAGATCGGCATTGGCGCGGTCTGCTACGCCAATGCGTCAAAAGCTGCACTCGACAACGTGCAGCCTATCTTCTTTCACCACAAGAACGGTGACTTCGCCATAGCCGGCGACGGCAACATCGTCAACGGCAGGCAGATTGCCGAATATCTTGAGAAGAAGGGCATTATCTTCCAGACAGCCACCGACGGGGAGCTCCTCGCCCACCTCATCAAGAAGCACCACGACGACGAGAGCCGCATCGACAACATCGTCAATGCGCTCAATATGATGGAAGGCGGATTCTCCTTCCTCATAATGACGCGCAAGCGCATCTATGCCTGCCGAGACAAATACGGCATCAAGCCGCTCTGCATAGGCAAGCTGGGCGATGGATACGTTGTAAGCAGCGAGTCCTGCGCCTTCGAGATCATCGGAGCGACCTTCATCCGCGACGTGGAGCCGGGCGAAATCGTCAGCTTCGACGAATACGGAATCCGCAGCACCAGGTATTCAAAATTCCAGCGCCACAAGATGTGCGCAATGGAATACATCTACCTCGCCCGTCCGGACAGCGACATCGACGGCTGCAACATCCACGCCTACCGCAAGGAGAGCGGCCGCCGTCTGTACCGCGAGTGCCCGGTGGAAGCCGACATGGTTGTCGGCGTGCCTGAGTCAAGCCTCAGCGCCGCGATGGGCTATGCCGAAGAAAGCGGCATCCCTTACGAAATGGGACTGGTCAAGCACAAATATATGGGCCGCACCTTCATCGCCCCTGTCCAGGAGATGCGCGAACTGGGTGTCAAGATGAAGCTCAGCCCGGTACGGTCAATCGTCAAGGGCAAGCGCATCGTGCTTGTGGATGACTCCATAGTCCGCGGTACCACTTCCCTCAAGATAGTCAAGCTGCTGCGCGAAGCAGGCGCCACCGAAGTGCACGTCCGCATCGCCAGCCCTATGATGAAATACCCTTGCTTCTATGGCGTCGACACTTCCACCCCTGAGCAGCTGCTCTGTTCTCACAGGACACTGGAGGAGGCCTGCGCCGCAATCGGAGCCGACTCTCTCGGCTACCTGAGCCCTGAATCCACCTGCGCTTCCTGCTTCGGCTGCGCCGACCCTTGTCAGGCCTGCTTCACAGGTGAATACCCTACAGCCCTTTATAACGACGAAGTAAAAAGATAAGATATTATGGCAAAATCCTACGAAAACGCGGGAGTCAATCTCGAAGCCGGATACGAAGTTGTCCGCCGCATCAAGCAGCACGTAAAATCCACCGACCGTCCGGGAGTGATGGGTAACATCGGTTCTTTCGGCGGAATGTTCGATCTTGCATCGCTCGGCATAAAGGACCCTATCCTCGTCAGCGGAACAGACGGCGTAGGCACCAAGCTCAAGGTGGCCTTCGCTATGGACAAGCACGACACCGTCGGCATCGACGCTGTCGCGATGTGCGTCAACGACGTGCTCGCACAGGGCGCTGAGCCGCTCATCTTCCTTGACTATGTCGCCCTCGGGCAGAACATCCCTGCAAAGGTCGAGGCAATCGTTGCCGGTGTGGCAGAAGGCTGCCGCCAGGCAGGTTGCGCCCTCGTCGGCGGCGAAACCGCCGAAATGCCGGGAATGTACAGCGACGGCGAATATGACATCGCAGGCTTCACCACCGGCGTCGTAGAGCGTTCCAAGCTCATCGACGGCACCAAGGTCAGCGTCGGCGACGTACTCGTCGGCATTGCCTCCAGCGGTGTCCACTCCAACGGATTCAGCCTCGTGCGCAAGATCGTCGCCGATGCCGGCCTTGACTTCCATCAGGAGATACCGGAATTCGGCGGGCGCAAGCTCGGCGACGTGCTTCTCACCCCAACCAAAATATATGTGAAGCAGGTTCTCGACGTCATCCGCAACTGCGACGTCCACGGTGTGGCCCACATCACCGGCGGCGGCTTCGACGAGAATATCCCACGCATCCTAAAGCCGGGCCAGGGCATAGAGATCAAGGAAGGCAGCTGGGAGATTCTTCCTGTCTTCAGGATGCTTGAGAAATGGGGCGGTGTCAGCCACCGCGAGATGTTCAACATCTTCAATATGGGTATAGGTATGGTTCTGGCGGTTCCTGAGAAGGATGCCGCAAAGGCAATCAAGATTCTCGAGGGCTACGGAGAGAAGGCAAGCGTGATCGGCAAGGTCACCGACAAGGAGGGAGTTGAGATAATATGAAAAAGTTAGCTGTATTTGCCAGCGGCAGCGGCACCAACTTCGAAGCAATCGCACAGGCCTGCGCCGACGGAGTCATCGACGCCGAGGTGGCGCTGATGGTCTGCGACGTTCCGAGCGCGGCGGTAATTGCCCGCGCCGAGCGTTTCGGCATCCGCAAGTTCGTATTCTCGCCCAAGCAGTATTCCTGCAAGGCCGACTACGAGAAGGAAATCATCGCGAAGATGGACGCCCTCGGCATCGACCTCGTCTGTCTGGCCGGGTATATGAGGATAGTCGGCGAGACTCTCCTCAAGGCGTACGAAGGAAAGATCATCAACATCCACCCGTCGCTTCTGCCGGCTTTCAAGGGAGCTCACGCCGTGGAGCAGGCAGTGGAATATGGCGTCAAGGTGTATGGCATCACCATACACTACGTAAACTCCGACCTTGACGGCGGACGCATCATCGCACAGAAGGCCTTCGAATACGATGGCAGCGATGCAGAAGAGGTTCACCGCATAGGTCAGAAAATCGAACACGAATTATATATCAAGACAATAAATCAGTTATTATGCGCGCGTTAGTTAGTGTTAGTGACAAGACCGGCCTCGTACCTTTCGTCAAGGGTCTCGAGGCTCTCGGTTGGGAAATCGTCGCCACAGGCGGCACAAAGAAGCTGCTCGACGAGAGCGGCGTGAAGACCATCGGCATCAGCGAGGTCACCGGATTCCCGGAGATCTGCGACGGCCGCGTCAAGACCCTTCATCCGAAGGTTCACGGAGGCATACTCGGCCGCAGGGATATCCCTGAGCATATGGCCACCCTCAAGGAGAACGGCATCACCACCATAGAGCTGGTATGCGTCAACCTCTATCCTTTCCGCCAGACCATCGCCAAGGAAGGCGTCACGATGGAGGATGCCATCGAGAACATCGACATCGGCGGCCCGTCAATGGTACGCAGTGCTGCCAAGAACTGGAAGGACGTGACCATCGTCTGCGACCCGAACGACTATGACAAGGTTCTCGGCGAGATACGCGAGAACGGATTCACCTGCGACGACACTCGTCTCAAACTCTCCGCCAAGGCCTACACCCATACCGCCGAGTATGATATGATGATCGCAACCTATATGCGCAAGCAGGCGGGCCTCAACGAGAAGCTCTTCCTCGAGTATGACCTCAAGCAGCCTCTGCGCTACGGCGAGAACCCTCACCAGACTGCCAATTTCTATTCTTCACTCGAGCCTGCTTCCTTCTCCCTCGCTTTCGCAAAGCAGATCCAGGGCAAGGAACTCTCATACAACAACATCCAGGACGCCAACGCGGCCCTCAACGTGGTCCGCGACTTCGATGAGCCGTTCTGCGTGGCGCTCAAGCATATGAACCCTTGCGGAGCCGCCGTCGCCGACACCATCGAGAAGGCTTGGCAGGAAGCATACGAGGCCGACAAGGTCAGCATCTATGGCGGCATCGTCGCGGTAAACCGCGAACTCACCGCCGAGGTCGCCCTCGGAATGAAGCCTATCTTCCTCGAGATCGTCATCGCCCCTTCATTCACTCCCGAGGCCCTCGAGATCCTTTCTGCGAAGAAGAATCTCCGTGTCCTCCAGGTCGATATGACCAAGAGCGCCGCTCCTGTCCCTCAGTTCATCAGCGTCAACGGCGGAATGCTCGCCCAGCAGCTCGACACCCAGATCGAGAAGTGCACAGCTGAAATGTGCGTCACCAAGGCCAAGCCTACCGCTGCACAGCTTGCTGATATGGACTTCGGCTGGAAGATTGTCAAGCATATCAAGTCCAACGCCATCGCGGTTGTCCGTGACAACCACACCATCGGCGTGGGTGCCGGACAGACCAACCGCGTCGGTTCTGCCGAAATCGCCCTCAAGGAGGCTCAGGCCGCAGGCTTCACCGAAGGTCTCATCCTCGCTTCCGACGGTTTCCTCCCGTTCGGTGACACAGTGGCCCTCGCCGCACAGTACGGCGTCACCGCCATCGTCCAGCCGGGTGGCTCTATCCGTGACGAAGAGTCAATCGCCAAGGCCGACGAGCTCGGAATCACTATGCTCTTCACAGGTGTAAGACATTTTAAACATTAATATATTTCCAAGTTGCCTTTGATGGAAGGATGACGTCCGAAAACCCGTGGCCGCCCGTGGCCTCGTGAACGGGAGGGGCCCGACCGTCAGGTTGGGAGGGATGAGCGAAGCGAAGGTTATTCGGATGTTATCCTTACATCTGGCAACTTGGAAAAAGAACAGTTTATGGCAAAAGTATTGGTAGTAGGCGGCGGAGGCCGCGAACACGCGATTGTGGATGCTCTGAGCAGGAGTTCCAAGGTTACGAAGATTTACTGCGCCCCGGGAAATGCCGGCATAGGCCTGCAGGCCGAGAACGTGGCGATCAAGGACACGGACGTCGAAGGTCTCCTGACATTTGCGCAAAGCAATGCCATCGACCTGACGGTGGTCGGTCCGGAGGCCGCGCTCGCAGTAGGCATCGTCGATGCCTTCCGCGGTGCGGGGCTGAAGATTTTCGGCCACACCAAGGCGGCGACCCGCATCGAGAGCAGCAAGGAGTTCGCAAAGGAGCTGATGTTCAAATACGACATCCCGACATCCGGCTACCGCAGCTTCACCGACTACGCGGAAGCGCTCGAGTACGTCAAGGCAGGAACTTTCCCTGCAGTGCTCAAATACGACGGACTTGCAGCAGGCAAGGGCGTCGTGATTGCTGCTACTCTCGAGGAGGCAGACGCCGCCCTGAAGGATATGCTGCTGGACTGCAGCTTCGGACAGGGCAAGGTGGTCGTCGAGGATTTCCTCACGGGACCGGAGTTCTCCTTTATGTGCTTCGTCGATGGCAGCCGCGTCTATCCTATGCCTCTCGCACAGGATCATAAGCGCGCATTCGACGGCGACGAAGGCCCGAACACAGGCGGTATGGGCGCTTATACCAATCTTCCTTTCATCAGCGCGGAAGACAAGGAATACGCCTTCAAGAACATCCTCTGCAAGACCGCAGAGGCGATGGTCGCAGAAGGCTGTCCTCTGTCAGGCGTGCTCTACGGCGGCCTTATGAAGACCCCTCAGGGCATCAAGGTCATCGAGTTCAACGCCCGCTTCGGCGACCCTGAGACCGAAGTCGTGCTGCCGTCACTCGAGAGCGACATCTTCGACATCTTCGAGGGTGTAGCCTCCGGCGAAGCTGTCGCCGAACCTGTCTGGAACGACGACGTCACCCTGGGTGTAGTGCTGGCATCAAAGGGCTATCCGGGCAAATATGACAAGGGCTGCGTCATCGAAGGCCTCGAAAACGTCGAGGGCAGGATATTCCATATGGGCACAGCCATCAAGGACGGCTCTACAGTTACCGCCGGCGGCCGTGTGATGATGGTCGTCTGCGGCGGCACCGACGTAAGGGATGCCCGTGAAAAAGTCTACCGGGAGGTAGCGAAGGTTAAGTGCGATAACCTCTTCTATCGCCACGACATCGCGCACTGCGCATTGGACAAATAGATTATGGCAAACATCATTGACGGCAAGGCCATCAGCCTTGCGATTAAGGACGAAGTAAAGGCTCAGATCCCTGAGCTTGAAGCAAAATACGGACGCAAGCCCTGCCTGTGCGTCATCATAGTCGGCGAGAATCCGGCCAGCCAGGTATATGTGCGCAACAAGGTGAAGGCTGCGGAATATGTAGGTATGAAGTCTATGCTCCTGCGTCTCCCTGAAGAGACTCCGGAAGCGGAACTTCTCGCAACCATCGCCAGGCTGAATGCCGACGACGAGGTGGACGGCATCCTCGTCCAGCTTCCTCTTCCGAAGCACATCTCTGAAGACAAGGTGATCGACGCCATCGCCAAGGAAAAGGACGTCGACGGTTTCCACGTACTTAACGTAGGCTCTCTGTGGATCGGAGACAAGTGCATCGTCCCTTGCACCCCGAAGGGCTGTATCCACCTCATCAAGAGCACCGGCATCGACATCAAGGGAAAGCTCGCCGTCGTAGTAGGCCGCAGCAACATCGTGGGCAAGCCGGTGGCCAAGCTTCTCCTCGACGAGAATGCCACTGTTGTCATCGCCCATTCCCGCACGGCTGACCTGAAGGCACTCACCCTGCAGGCCGACATTCTCGTCGTCGCCGTAGGCAAGGAGAATGTGGTCACGGCCGATATGGTCAAGCCGGGCGCCGTGGTCATCGACGTCGGTATGAACCGCAATGCAGAAGGCAAGCTCTGCGGCGACGTCGACTACGCCGGCGTCTCTGAAGTCGCCGGCTGGATTACTCCGGTTCCGGGCGGCGTAGGTCCTATGACCATCGCGATGCTTATGAAGAACACCGTCGAGTGTTTCCTTCTCCGATGACGAATATTTTCAAGGAAAACACAAGGTACAAGGCGCTGTTCCTCTCACTCCTTCTCTCCGCCATAGGTTTCGGACTCTACAAGGGAGTCATCGACAACTATATGGCGGAAGTTGTAAGGATCAATGAGATGGACAGGGGCGTGACCGAATTCTTCAGGGAGCTCCCCGGCCTGCTGCTGGTTCTCATCCTGGCAGTCTTCTACAGGTTCTCAGCCGAGAAGATGTACAAGATGGGACTGATCATTATGGTCGCGGGGATGGCCCTGCAGGCGTTCGTCTCCCCTGTCAAACTGCTCGTGATCCTCGCGATTTTCCTCTATTCCACCGGCGAGCACATACAGCTGGGGATGAAGAACACCCTGTCACTGGAGTATTCCAAGAACGGCTACGGCGGGCAGGCGCTGGGCTTCCAGAACTCAATCTATCAGATAGGCAACCTTGTAGGCTATGTCGCCGTCATCGGGGCCTTCGCCGTCGTGTCGAATTCCACGCTGTTCAAGCCGGTATTCGTGGCGGCAACCGTCTTTATGGTGCTCGCAATGCTTGCAGCCTTCAGGCTGACCGGGCAGAGCGAGACCGACAAATCCAAGAGCAGGTTCTATTTCAAGAAGAAATTCAGGAAATACTATATGCTTGAGGTGTTCTATGGAGCTCGCAAGCAGGTGTTCTTCACTTTCGGCCCTTATGTCCTCATCCTGTTCTACGGGGCCGATGCAGGCGTCATCAGCCTTCTGTTCGCAATCTCTGCGGTCTCCTGCTTCTTCCTCGCTCCGCTGGTCGGGAAGCTGATCGACCGCATCGGCTACAAGCCTGTGATGATCGGCGACACCCTTATCCTGGTGATAGTGTGCTTCTTCTACGGCTTCGCGCATCACATCTTCGATATGCACACGGCTTTCATCGTATGCTGCGTGAACTATGTGCTTGATTCGGTGATTTCCCTGGCATCGATGGCTTCCAACGTGTACGTCCAGGACATCTCCGACAGCAAGGAGGAGATGCGCGCCACCATTTCGACAGGAATCTCGGTCAACCACGCCATCACCATCTTCATCGCCCTCCTGGGCGGCTGGATATGGAAAGCCCTCGGCATCGAGACTCTCTTCATCCTCTCCGCCGTCCTCGGCCTCTGCAACAGCGCCTACGCCGCCACGATCAAGAAGGCTGTCCGGCGTTACACCCCATAACCTATTTCTCCTTCCAGATTTTAAGGTATTCCTGGAGGGCCCACATCTCGTCGCGGTAGTGGGCGGCCTGGGTGAAGTCCAGGTCGGCGGCGGATTTCTTCATCCGCTTGCGGTCATCCTCAACCATTTTCTCGATCTGGGAGCGGGACATCGAGCGGATTACAGGGTCCTGAAGGACTGCTGCAAGGTCGGCCGTGACATAGCCGTCGACGTAGGCCGCGCCTTCGGTACGCCTGGAGTCGTGGCCGAAGCCGACTGAAATCGTGCCGCGACCGAGGTCTGACGGATTCGGGATATAGACAGGGTCGTCGTACGAATTGGCAGCACTGACACGGCCCGTGGTGCCGTTTGCGAGACGCGGATTGACAGGCTTGCCACCGCGTCCGGTTGTATTTCCACCTCCGGTCAGCTCTGCGGCGAGCACGTTGCTCTTCGTCTCGATCTGGGTAGGGGTTATGTGGTTGAGCTTGTTGTACTCCATCTGCTTGGTGCGCCTGCGGTTGGTCTCGCGGATGGTTTCGTCCATAGAGCGGGTGACGGAGTCGGCGTACATTATCACGAGGCCGTTGACATTTCGCGCGGCGCGACCTGCGGTCTGCGTGAGCGCGCGCGTGCTGCGCAGCAGGCCTTCCTTGTCCGCGTCCAGAATGGCCACAAGCGACACCGCCGGAATGTCCAGACCCTCTCGGAGAAGGTTGACACCAACCAGAACGTCGAAGAGCCCGTTCTTGAAATCCTCGATGATCTCCACACGCTCGGAGGTATCTACGTCAGAGTGTATATACCGCACGCGGACGCCGATACGGCGAAGGTAATCATCGAGCTCTTCCGCCATCCTTTTGGTGAGCGTGGTCACCAGAACACGCTCCTCACGCTCGGTGCGCACCCTGATCTCCTCCACCAGGTCATCGACCTGGTTCTTTGTCGGGCGCACCTCGATTGGCGGATCCAGGAGGCCTGTCGGGCGGACGACCTGCTCGACCACGAGTCCTTCGGACTTCTCGAGCTCGTAGTCCGCCGGAGTAGCGCTGACGTACACCGTCTGGCGCGTCAGCGACTCGAATTCCTCGAACTTGAGAGGACGGTTGTCGGCGGCGGCCGGAAGGCGGAAGCCGTACTCGATGAGCACGGATTTCCGCGAGTGGTCGCCGCCATACATTGCACGCACCTGCGGCAGCGTGACGTGGCTTTCATCCACGAAAGTGATGAAATCGTCGGGGAAATAATCTATCAGGCAGAACGGGCGCTGCCCTTCCTTGCGTCCGTCGAAATAGCGGCTGTAGTTCTCGATGCCCGAGCAATAACCCATCTCCTTTATCATCTCAAGGTCATACTCCACCCTCTGCTTGAGGCGTTTTGCCTCAAGACCCTTCCCTATTTCCTCGAAATAGTTGATCTGCTTCACCAGGTCATCCTGGATGTGGCTGACCGCCTTGATGCTGCGCTCCTTCGTGGTCACGAAGTTGTTCGCAGGATAGATACTCACCTCATCGAGATCCTCGAGATGCGCGCCGGTCAGCGGGTCTATCAGGCTCAGCGAGTCAATCTCGTTGCCGAAGAACTCGATGCGCACCGCCTCGTCTGCACCGCCCAGATAGACATCGACTATCTCCCCGCGCACGCGGAAAGTGCCGCGCTTGAAATCAATCTCGGTGCGGCTGTACAAGGCATCCACGAGCTTGTACAGCAGCCCTGTGAGGCTATGACTCTCGCCGCGCCGCACCACTATGGTCTGCTCGTGGAAGTCCTCCGGATTGCCTATGCCGTATAGGCAGCTTACCGACGAAATGACGATGACGTCGCGCCGCCCGCTCATAAGCGCGCTCGCGGCGCTCAGACGCAGCTTTTCAATCTGATCATTGATGCTGAGGTCCTTCTCGATGTAGGTATCCGTAGTCGGAAGATATGCCTCCGGCTGATAATAGTCGTAGTAGGAGACGAAATACTCCACCGCATTGTTCGGAAAGAATGACTTGAATTCACCATAGAGCTGCGCCGCCAAAGTCTTGTTGTGGCTCAGAATCAGTGCCGGCCGCTGAAGCCGCTCAATCACGTTGGCCATCGTGAAAGTCTTGCCGGAGCCGGTCACGCCCAGCAGGGTGACGTCATTGATCCCCGCCTCAAGCGCCGCACAAAGCTGTTCTATGGCCTCCGGTTGGTCCCCGGACGGCTTATATTCCGACTCAAGGTGAAATTTCATAAGCGTGCAAAATTAGGCAAAAAACATATCAATTGACAGATGTTCCGAGATATGTCAGCTTGCGCCACAGGCCTTCAAGCGGACCGCGCTGATGGTTCCTGGCCCAGGCCTTGAGCAGGAAAAACTGGACAAGTATGATCACCACACCGCAAAGCAGGGAGTAGAGGGTGCCGGTGACGGCCCAGAAGCCGAGGCCGAATCCGTAGAAGATAAATGAGCCGAAAAGGGACTGCAGAAAATAGTTGGTCATACTCATCCTGCCGAAAAAGCCTATTCTGCCCATAGTCATCGCGAAGCCCTCGAAGCGGTACCACAGAAGCACGAACAGGGAAACGTACATCATGGACATAGTGAAATTGTGAATCGGCTTGAGCCAGGATTCCAATTCTCCTAAAGGGATGGCGAGGCCCGCGATGGAAGCCGCGGCAGATATGCCGAGAATCCAGCGCCATATCTTCAGATTGCTGCCCTCGTTATAGAACAGTCGGGCGCGGCCCATAAGGAGGCCGAGGAAGAAAAGTCCCGGAATCTGTGTCGCGCGGCCGGCATAGACGTCATATCCCAGATTTGCATACAGGCCATATCGGAGGTCAGTCCAGAAGTTTTGGAAGAAAGACCCTTGCTGGTGCGCCAGCTCGATTTTCCCAAAAGCGGCCCAAAGGCCGGAAAAATCGCGGGGCGCCCCCGTCACAAGATGGTACAGCTCTATCGGCTGAATCAGAAGGATCGCCGTAATCACAGCCAGCAAAGGGGTGGAGAGATAGCCCGCCGGGATCAGCAGGAGACCGAAAATCGCATAAGCCGTAAGGATGTCGCCGTCATAGAGCCCCATATTTATCATTCCGAATCCCATCAGCAGTATCATCCTCCACAGGAACCTCAACGAGAAGTCCTTCCCTTTCTGTTCCCGGTTATCCCTCTGTATAAAAAAGCTCAAGCCGAAAAGCAGCGCGAATATGCTGTACATCTTGCCGGAAAGCACGATGCCGGCAATCTCGAACAGTTTCGGATCAAATGAGAAACCGTGGGACACCTCCTGGTTGATAGTATTGAAGTGCTCCGTCGAATGATACAGGATAATGCCGATAACCGCTATTGCCCTGAGAACATCCGCGACATCGATGCGGCTGTTCTTGATACCTTTTGATTTATACGCTTGAAATAGCATTATTCTAATGTGATTTGATGAAATCGTCAAATGTAATCATCTTACAAAAATAATAATTATTCCTATCTTTATGGCCTATGAAAAAAGTGATTGCAATATTGTTTCTGGCAGTGCTGGCTGCAGGGGCTTTCATCGGTTGGGGATGGTATCAGGACAACAGGATGTCGAACTTCAAGGGCAGCGCCGACATATACGTTCGTCCGGGCGACACCGTGGAAGATGTCATCAGCCAGATCAAGGAGCAGACGACAATCATCAACGAAAGCCGTCTCCGTGCAGTATTTGAGGAGAAGCAGGTCAAGGACTATCTCAAGCCCGGATATTTCCGCCTCGGAAAGAGCAATTCCAGCGTCTACGCCGCCCGCATGCTCAACAACGGCTGGCAATCACCTGTGCGCCTGACCCTGTCGGGCAACCTCCGCATCAAGTCGAACATAGCCGCGAAGATTGCAAGCCAGTTGCTGATCGACTCCCTCACCGTCCTCAACGCCCTCAACGACACCGAACTTCTAAGAAAATACGGCTACACCCCGCAGACAGTCTTTTCAATGCTCGTGCCCGACACCTACGAGCTCTATTGGACCGCCGGCATAGAAGACATCTTCGATAAAAACAAAAAGGCCTCCGACGCCTTCTGGACAGAAGAAAACCTCTCCCGCGCCGAGGCCCTAGGCCTCACCCGCAAGCAGGCCTCCACCCTCGCGTCGATAGTCGCGAGTGAATCGAACTACGCACCCGAGCTGCCCCTCATCGCGGGCGTTTACCTCAACCGCCTCTCCATAGGAATGCCCCTTCAGGCCGACCCTACGGTGGCATTCTGCTTCGACTACAAACCGGAAAGAATCCTCAAAAGGCACCTGGAAGCCGACTCCCCATACAACACCTATAAGCACAACGGCCTGCCTCCGGGGCCGATCTGCGTCCCTACGCGCGAAGCGCTCGACGCAGTGCTGCATCCCGATTTCGGCGGCGTGCGCGGATCGGGCGGCAACCTCTACTTCTGCGCCAACCCCGACTTCAGCGGCAAGCACATCTTTGCAAAAACCCTCACGCAGCACAACGCCAACGCAAGGGCTTTCCAGAACGAGCTGACGCGCCGCGCCCGCGCAAAGCGCGCTGCGGGCAAATAGCTATACGCGCCGCACGTTCCTTACAAGTTTAAGCATCGACAACTGGGAAATTATCTTGTCCAGCTCCAGATTGGAAGGGACAAGTATCTTCGCGTTGACCTCGAACATCTTTTCGTGATTCTTCTCGCGCTCCGCCACGTTGAAAGCGCGTATCGAAGCCTTGAACTGGCCTATGACGTCCATCACCTGAGATATGACGGTGTGGTCGCAGGACGCCTCAATCCGGAGGGCGACCTGGAAGCTGCCGGCGCTCGGAGTATCCTGCCAGATGACGTTCTGGCAGCGATACGGATAGCGCTCATGCAGGCGCGCTGCGTTAGGGCAGTTGGTCCTGTGTATGGTGATACCCTGTGAGCGTGTCACGAAGCCGAACACGTCGTCGCCGAACACCGGCGAGCAGCATCTGGCCATCTTGTATTCAAGGCCCTTGACGCCCTTGGCGTTGATTACAAGTATGTCGTCAGTCCCGGCAGAGTAGTTCTTGCCGATGTCGACCATCTGCTTCTCCGCATCAGCCTTACGCAGTTCCTCAAGATGGGCCGCATTCTCGGCATCGTGCCCCACGATGAACGACTTGACGTCGTTGATATCCACCTCTTCGCGTGCGATTGCGGCCATAAAAGGCAGCACGGATGAATATTTGTGCGCCTTCATATACTCGACCAGAAGGTCGTCCGGAAGCTCAAGCTTCCAGTTCTTGAGCCTGCGCTCAAGAATTTCACGGCCCTCCGCCGCAGCCTTCCTCTCCTCAACGTCCAGCTCCTGCTTGATCTTGTTCCTTGCCTTCGAAGTGACCACATACGACAGCCAGTCGCGGCTCGGCCGCTGGTTCTTCGATGTCAGGATTTCCACCGAATCACCCGTCTTGAGCTTGTCCTTGATCTGCACCGTCTTGCCGTTCACGCGGCCTCCCGTACATTTGCATCCAAGGTTGCTGTGTATGCTGAAGGCGAAGTCGAGCAGTGTCGCGCCTGCCGGCAGCATCTTCAATTCGCCTGTAGGCGTGAATACGAATATGTCCTTGTCCGGAGCCTGCGGCAAATCCTCCGGCTTGCCCTCAAGCGGATGCTCAAGCGCGTAGCGCACGCTTGAGAGCCAGCGGTCGAGGGTCTGTTCGTGCTGGATCCCCTTGTAGGCCCAATGGGCGGCCGCGCCGTTCTCGGCCTCGTCGTCCATCCTCTTCGTGCGTATCTGCACTTCGAGATATGCGCCCTGCCTGTTCTTGACGGTGATATGCAGGGACTCGTAGCCGTTGGGGCGCGGAGTCGTGAGCCAGTCGCGCAGGCGGGAGGTATCCGGCTCATACTCCTCCGTCACGTATGAATACACCTTCCAGCAGAGATCCTTCTCAAGCTTGTTGTCCGGTTCACAGTCTATGATGAAACGTATTGCAAACACGTCGAAGACTCCCTCGAACGGAACATTCTGGGTCTGCATTTTCCGTTGGATTGAATATGCGCTCTTCGTACGGACCTTCAGTTTATAGACGATGCCGGCATCGGAAAGCTTCTTCTTGAGAGGCTCGATAAACTCGAGCATAAGCCGCTCGCGCTCCTTCTCCCCTGCCTTGAGCTTGTTGGTGATAAGGCGGAACTGCTCCGGGGAATCATAGCGGAAATAGATGTCAGCAAGCTCCTTGTTTATGTTGTAAAGCCCCAGCTGGTGCGAAAGAGGCATATAGAGCATAAGCGTCTCGAGAAGTTTCTGGTCCCGGGACGCCTTCGGGAACATGCTCAGGTTGCGCATCACCTCCAGACGGTCGGCGATTTTCAGTACCACGACCCGCGGGTCCGAAGAATACTGGACAATGAGCTTCTTGTAGTTCTCCGCCTCAAGCTTGGTATCCTTTGGCTTTATGGTGGAAATCTTGTTCAGGCCATCGACCATCTGGCGCACGTCCGCAGGGAACATGCTGATATCTATATCCTTGTGGGCCCTGGTTGCCTCGTGCAGGAATACTGCGGCCACGCACTCCTCAGGCAGACCTATCTCATCCTGTACGATGAACGCCACATTGTCGGCGTGACTGATGAAAGGAGTGGTCCCGTCGTGACGGAACTCATCCCTCAAAGCCTCGGCCGCAACGGCCCTTGCCGATTTTGCCAGATTCTCCATTTATCTCTTCGGACTGATATATACGATTTCACCTTCCTGCAACGGCTTGAGCGAATTCAGACCATTGTATTTCAATATCTCGTGCTTGAAAAGCCTATAGTTACGGGCTATGGATTCATACGTCTCCCCCGCTCTCGCAAGGATATATTCGGCCCCGTTTTTCTTGAAGACCTCCCTGGTCAGCGAGACATCCAGCACCTCGCTATAGACAGTATTGTCCACAGGCTCCTCAACCTTCGCCGGGGCTTCTTCAACCACAGCGGCAGGAGTCTTCGCCTCAATCACCTTGCCCGTATCGAAACGCGCCAGGTCATATTCTTCTATCAACTTGATGAGTTTCTGCGGGTAAGCCGGGTCGGTTGCATATCCGGCTTTCTTCAAGCCGTTAGCCCAGCCCTTGTAATCACCTTTCTTGAGCTCGAAGAGAAAATCGTAACGCTTCCCGTTGCGGAGAAAGTCGGAATGGTCCCTGAACGACGCTTCCGCATTGGAATATGCGCGGAAGCATTCGTTCTTAATCTCAGCATCCTTGTGAATGGTCTTGCCCGTCCAGTTCTTGTGGCATTTCACGCCGAAGTGGTTGTTACCCTCTACGGCAAGCATCGAGCGCCCGGCGTTCGACTCCAGCAGGCCCTGGGCGAGCGTGATGCTGGCCGGCACGCCGGTGCGCTTCATCTCCTTCACGGCGACAGGAGCGTATTTCTTGATGTAAGCCGTACGGGCGTCATCCGCCGACGCCTCTGTCAGAAACGCCAGGAATGCAAGAGCTGTGAGCAGGATTCTTTTCACTTATCGATTCACTTTATTGTTACAAAACTGTTCAGTCTTATATCCTTTGACGAACTGCCGACCATAATGTCAAGACGGCCGGCTTCCAACGACCAGGCGTTCTTTTCAACGTCCCAATAGCAAAGTTCGCTGACCGGCACCGCAAGTGTTACCTTGCGGCTCTGGCCTGGCTTCAAGGCGATTCTGCTGAATGCCTTGAGCTCCTTCGCAGGCCATTCGACCTGCGCGTCAGGGCGGCCCACATACAGCTGTGCGACCTCTTCAGCGTCCATCTTTCCGCAGTTCCTGACGGTAAATGAGACCTTGATGTCGTCATCAATGCCGAACTGATCCGCCGACACCTTGATGTCACCGTATTCAAAATCGACATAGGAAAGGCCATAACCGAACGGATAGAGCACAGGGATGAACTTCGTATCAAACCACCTGTATCCTACCAGCAGGCCTTCGGTATATTCCGATGTCTGCTTGTAGCGCGGCAACCGCGGTCTGCGGTTGCCCACGATATCGCGGCGGTATCTCGCACCGAACAGATCTTCTTCAACTTCCTCTTCAGGCGGGAAATTATGCAGCGCATAAGCCGGCGAATCCTGAAGTTTGAATGGCATCGAGAACGGAAGTTTGCCGGAAGGGGCAATATCTCCGAAGAGGACTTCAGCGAGCGCAGTGCCGCCTTCCAACCCGTTCCACCAACCCTGAAGCAATGCCGCGGAGCACTCTGTCACAGCCTCAAGCTCACAAGGGCCGCCAGAGATGACAACAGTCACAAGATTGGCATTTGCATCGGCAAGCGCGGCGGCAATCTGATTCTGGCCGACAGGCAATTTGATGTCAGTACGGTCGGAACCTTCCGACTCTATATTCTTGTTGGTGCCGCAGAAATAGAGCACCACATCAGCCTCGCGGGCCAGGGACACCGCTTCCGCAAGCATAGCAGGATCCGGTTGCTCGTCAAGTTCCAGGGCGACGTCCGGGCCAAGCTCCTGGCCGAACCAGCGGGCGAACATACCGAGATAGTTCTTGTACGCAGGGGCGTATGTAACCTCCACGCCTTCCGGCGCGCGGTTTCTTATACCTGCAAGCGGGGTGATTTCATATGGCGTTTTAACGCCGGCACCCATTCCGCCGGAAGCGGTGAGCGCCTCCGCGTTGCGGCCTATGACGGCAATCTTCTTCACGTCAGGGGACAGAGGCAGAATGCCGTTGTTCTGAAGGAGGACAATGGATTTCTCCGCCACTGTCTTGGCAATGGCACGGGTCTCGGGCTGTGAAGCCAAAACCGTATTAGCCTCATCTTCAGGAACAGGCGAGATTGCAAAGCGCAGGCGGAGGATTTCGCGGACCTTCGCATCGACGACGGTCTCGGAAAGTGCGCCTGTCGCGATGGAATCGATGACAGGCCGTCCAAGATAGTTGTCGCCGGTCATCTGCACGTCAAGACCGTGCAGGGCCGCACCCATAGTGCTGTGTGTCCCGCCCCAGTCGGAGACGGTCATACCCTTGAAGCCCCACTCGCCACGCAGTATTTCATTAAGCAGATGCTCGTTTTCCGAACAATAATCGCCATTGACCTTGTTGTACGCGGGCATCACGCACATCGCGCCACCCTCGCGGACAGCAGCCTCGAACGGCTTGAGATAAATCTCACGCATCGTGCGTTCGTCGGCAATCACGTTCACCGAACCGCGGTTCGTCTCCTGATTGTTCAGCGCAAAATGCTTGATGCAGGCGGCTGTGCCGGCATCCTGCATACCCTTCACATAGCCCACTGCGAGGCGGGCGCTGAGGAAAGGATCCTCACTGAGATATTCATACGAGCGACCGCCTACCGGCAAACGTTGGATATTGATGGCAGGGCCGAGCATTACGTCCTTGCCGCGACGGCGGGCCTCCTGGCCTATGCCGTTGCCATAGCTGTATGCAAGTTCCGGAGACCAGGTTGCGGCAAGAGCCGAACCCGTAGGGAAATATGTGGCGGAATCCATCTGCCAGCCGAGCGGCCGGAAGCCGTCCCCAACCTCTTCACGAACGCCGAAAGGACCGTCGGCATACTTGATATCCTGTATGCCGAGGCGCGGGACACCCTCCGAAGACATAATGGTCTTCGAATGGAGCATCTGCACCTTCTCTTCAAGAGTCATCTGCGCGATGATCGCGTCAATCTCCGCCTCGTGGCCCATCAGGGCGTCCTGAGGGCATTTCGTATTTGTGCATCCAAGGCACAGAAGTGCCAGTGCAAGTGAATAAACTACTTTTCGCATAACAACGCTCTGTTTGCCTTCCAGCTCTTTACCTTTGAAACTTTGAATTCCGAGGTACCGCGTATGTCATCGACAGATGCACCGATGAGCACCTTGTATGTGCCGGCGGCAGTCTGCCACTCGGAAGCATCTTCATTGAAGGAAGCAAGCTCGTATGCCGTGACCTTCATCGTGAGGGTCTGGCTCTCGCCCGGCTGCAGTTCGCGTGTCTTCGCAAATGCCTTGAGCTCGCGGGCCGGCTTCTCAAGGCCGCCCGCAGGTGCGGCGACGTAGGCCTGTACGGCTTCCTTGCCGGCCACCTTTCCGGTGTTCCTGACGGTGACGGTGATTGTCACACTGCCGTCTGACGCGAGTTTGGCGGAAGGCTTGCCATATTCGAAATCGGTATAGCTGAGACCGTATCCGAAAGGATATGAGACAGCCACATTGTTGGTGGTGAAATATCTGTAGCCCACGTTCAGGCCTTCGGCATAGTCGGTGTAGTCGTAATCCTTGAGCGGAGCAGGTTTCTGTGCAGGTCCGAAGAAGCCGCGGCCCCTCTGAGGCTGAGGCTTGTAGTATGGGAAGTTGTGCGATGACGGGATGTCAAGATAGTTCACAGGGAAGGTCATCGCCAGTTTTCCGGAAGGATTGGACTTGCCCGTAAGCACGTCGGCGACACTGTTTCCAACCTCCTGCCCCGGAGTCCAGGCAAGAAGGATGGCATCAGGAAGGTGCTTCCAGGATGCGGTCTCGACAACGCCTCCGACATTCAGGACGACAACCACCTTCTTGCCTTCCTTATGGTATGCGTTGCAGACGTTGGTGATGAGTTCGCGTTCCGCCGCGGTGAGGTCGAAATCGTTTTCGAGAGTGCGGTCGTCACCCTCGCCGGCATTGCGGCCGATGACGACGATTGCAGCGTCGTTTCTTGAAACGGAATTGCTGATCACGACAGGCCGCACTGCCATTTCAGGCATCACGCCGTCGCCGAGCGAGAGCTCGCCGCCGAGAGGCTGTCCCGGAAGGAAGCGTGCGTTGACGTCTTCAGCATTCTGGTAATCGCGGTACGTCTTGTAGAGAAGCGCGATTCTTTCATCGAGCTTGAAACCAGCCGCCTCAAGACCTTCGCTGATATGGCGGATATAAGGCTTGTTCACGTTGCCGGAACCTGTGCCGCCGGCTATCGACTTATAGGCATTGAGGCCGAACAGAGCCACGTTGCCTGTGGTCTCGAACGGAAGCATTCCGTTGTTCTCAAGAAGGACCATACCGTCGGCGGCCGCCTTGCGCACGAGTGCGGCGTGGGCCTCCAGATCCGGAGCATCGGAATATTTGTAACCGGCAAAGCGCGGAGTGCGTACTATGAACTGGAGAATCTTCTTCACGTTTCTGTCAAGGTCGGCGACATCGAGAGTGCCGTCGTTGACGGCCGCGATGATGCGCTGGGTCTCGACCGGAGCACCCGGCTCCATCAGGTCATTGCCGGCCTGCACAGCCTTGACCGTACCGTCCTTCGTGCCCCAGTCGGTCATCACCATACCCTTGAATCCCCACTCGTCGCGGAGGATGGTGGTGAGGAGGTCGTGGCTCTGCTGGGTGAAACTGCCGTTGACCTTGTTGTACGACGACATCACGGTCCAAGGGTCTCCCTCACGGACTGCGATTTCGAAGTTCTTCAGATAGAGTTCACGGAGGGCCCGTACGCCTACACGGGCGTCATTCTCCATTCGGTTGATCTCCTGGTTGTTGAATGCAAAATGCTTCACGGACACGCCCACGCCCTGGCTCTGGATGCCGCGCACGTATGCGGCCGAAATCTTGCCGCTGAGGAAAGGATCCTCGGAGAAATACTCGAAGTTGCGGCCGCAGAGCGGGTTGCGGTGGAGATTCATACCCGGCGCAAGAAGCACGTCGGCGCCATATTCAAGAACCTCATTGCCCATCGCGGCGAGGAGTTCCTCCACCATAGGGGCGTCAAAGGTACAGGCCAGGACAGTACCTACCGGGAAGCCGGTGCAATAGAATGTCTTGTCGGTACCCTGACGTTTCGGGTCAATGCGAAGGCCGGCAGGACCGTCGGAGAGGACGGTCTGAGGGATACCGAGGCGTGGAATCGCCTGGGTTGTTCCGGCAGCGCCCGGCACGAGCACGCGCGAAGCGGCGGTCATCGAGCCGGCATTCATACTGCCCCATCCCGAGCCGACCACAAGGGTGGCCTTCTCCTCGAGGGTCATAGCGGCTATGACCTCATCAATATTATCTTTCGTCAACTTAGGCTGGGCCGAAACACTGGCAGCCGCAAGGGCACCGAATGCAATCATTGCAATAAGTTTTTTCATATTGGTATTGTGTTGTGTGTATTTAACGGAGAGCTTCAATCACAAAACTGAATTCATATTCGCCAGGGGTGATGCGATACTGAGGCAGAGGAACCGAACCCCAGGAATTGGCGCCGCCGACACCCATCTGCATCAGGTCGAGGTTGACGTGCGTGAGGCCGTCCGGACGGAGTTCGACTGAATGGCGCTGGTCACCGCCACGGTTGCGGCCGCCGCCTGTGATCGACATATCGATAGCCTTGCGGCCGAACGGAAGCACGGTAGCTTCGAACGGCTTGCCGGTGCAGACGATCCTGATACCCTGCTCGACGTCGTTGATCACTGATATATGCCTGATGCCGGTGTGGTTTCCGGACTCCTGCGGACGCGCATAACCATAGTGGTACTGGTCGGCGACTTTCTGTATGTACCTGCCGACCTCCGAAGCCGACTGACGGTCGGAATAGTTCTCGAAAGGACCTTCTCCGTAGAAATCTATCCTGTCGAACTGACCCGGGACGGCGAACTCGACACCCACCCTGAAAAGGCCCGGAGCATCGCTGCGGACGTCATACAGCCTTTCGGTAACCTTGATGGAGCCGTTTTCGGCCATTTCGTATTTCATACTGACCTTCCCGAGATCGGAAACCTTGTAGATGACCTCCATCACATTGCCGTCACGCTTCATCGACTCCACCGTGAATTCAGGATAGAGCCAGGCCTTCATACGCATCTGGAGCCAGGCGCCAAGGTCATTTTCCGTGACACAGCGGCCGAAGCAAGGCATCAGAGACTCTGACAGAAGTTCCCTGCCTGCTGCCTTGAACGAGCAGAGCGCACCCGTCTCCGGATCAAAGTCCATTGAATAACCGATCCCGTTCCAGTTGTCAGCGCCGGTATAAACCCGATAGAAGGCCTCACAATCATCCTTGATCACAAGCTGCTGATGAGCGGCCACGTGGCCTGCCGGCAGAAGATTCTCTGCAGCTTTGAGCCTGTATTCGACATTAAGGAAGAGGTCCGTGCGGATGCCGGAGGAAGTATCGGCGGCGAGACTGCCATATCCCAGGTCAACTTTCGCAGTCTGCTGAGGCTGGACGTCAAGATTGCTGACAGTCCCCGCTCTCAGCACGTCGCCGTCGGAAGAAAGGGTCCAATGGAGTTCGTAGCCGCTCAGGTCCTTGAAGAAATTCTCGTTGTACACGTGCACGACACCTTCCAGGAGTTCCTCCGGAGTCGCCGACGTCCAGATGCTCTGGTATTCCTTCTGGACCTCGTAAGCGTGCGGATGCCAGCTGCGGTCGGCAGCTATGATGCCGTTGCAGTTGAAAGAGTTGTCGGTCGGGTCATATTCGTTGAAGTCGCCGCCGAAAGCATACATATAGCCGTTGAACGACTTGTCCGAAGGCCAGCGGACAGCCTGGTCCACGAAATCCCAGATGAATCCGCCTTGAAGCTGAGGATACTTGCGGTAAAGGTCCCAATACTCCTTGAAACCACCCATCGAGTTGCCCATGGCGTGGGAGTACTCACACTGGATGAGAGGCTTTTCGCGCTTCTCGGATGCATATCTTTCGACATCCGGCACCTCCATATACATCGGACAATAGATATCGGTGTTGTATTCCGATGAGAAATCATAGTGCAGCGCCCGCTCATACTGGACCGGACGGGATGAATCGTATGCCTTGAGCCAGTCGTATGCCTTATAGAAGCCTATGCCGTTGCCGGCCTCGTTGCCGAGGCTCCAAAGCACGACGGACGGATGGTTGAAGTCGCGCTGCGCCATACGGCTCACACGCTCGACGTGGGTCTGCACGTAGTCCTCCCTCTTTGCAAGGGACTCAGGGCCGTAACCCATTCCGTGCGATTCGTTGTCGGCCTCATCGACCACGTAAATGCCGAACACATCACACAGGTCATACCACACCGGATCGTTCGGATAGTGGCTTGTACGGACTGCGTTGATATTGAGGCGCTTCATAATCTCTATATCCTGAAGCATCTCCCGGGCGCTCACGTAATATCCGCCCTTCGCGGACATCTCGTGGCGGTCGGCGCCCTTGATGAGCACGGCCTTGCCATTTACGAGGAACTGCCCGTTCTCGATGCGCACGTCGCGGAATCCGAAATTGACATAATTGGTCTGGGTGACACCCTTGCTGTCAGAGACCACGACCTTGAGGCCATACAGGGACGGCTGTTCGGCAGACCAGAGCTTCACGTTCTCGAGCGTACCCTCAAGCGGGGTCTCGATCTCCTTCATATCAGGTCCGCTGATGTAGAATTTCGCCTTGGCACCCTTGGTGAGCCTGGCATCGATCTTATATCTGCCGTCCATCCCGGCGCTTACGTGGATGTCTTCCAGACGCGCCTTCGGCAGCGCCAGAAGATAGGTTTCGCGGGCGAATCCCGTATAATCCCAGAAGTCCTGGTCCTCCATATAAGTGCCGTCGCACCAGCGGAAAACTTCGAAAGCGAAAAGGTTCTCCTCGCCGAATTTCACATATCTTGTTATGTCGAAACGCGCCTCGAGCTTGCTGTCCTCGCTGTAGCCGACTTCCTTGCCGTTGATCCAGATGCGCACATTGGAAGTGACGGACCCTATCACGAGGTGAAGGTCGCGGCCTTTCCACTCAGCCGGGATGACCCAGCTCCTGCGGTACTGCCCCACATAGTTGTGCTCTTCCGGGACGAAAGGCGGATTATTCTTGTAATGGCCCGTCCACGGATAGTCGACGTTGGCATAAAGAGGGTCGCCGTAGCCGTTGAGTTCCCAGAGGCCCGGGATAGGCATCACGCCCCAGTCGGAATCATCGACGCCTGGCTTGAAAAAGTCCCTGGAGCGGGCGGACGGGGTGTCGTAGCGCATAAAAGCCCATTCGCCGTGGAGGTACATCACAGGGCTGTCCGTAGTGAAACTTGCCGCCATAGGCAGGCGGTTTCGCTGGTTGACTGCAGGATTCTGCCAGTCCTCAACGGCTGCGCTGAGCGTCAGCGGAAGGAGGACTAAGAGGAGAGAGAATATCTTCTTCATCGGTTATTTTGGTTATAGCATCTTTTTACGCTTAAAGATAAACCAAATACCGATAACAAGCAACAACATAAGGATAATAATTGCAAGCCAGGCCCACCATTGCTCCGCGAAAGGAAGCTTGACGTTCATTCCATAGAAGCTGGCGACAAGGGTTGCAGGCATAAGAAGCAGGGATACGAAGGTGAAGATCTTCATTATCCTGTTCTGGTCGAGATTGATGATACCGACGACGGTATCCTGCAGATATTCAAGCCTCTCGAAGGCGAAATTGGTATGATTGATCAACGATGCGATATCCTGGAGGATGATTGTCAGGTCCTCACGTATATCCGCGTCCTTGGGGCATCGCTTGCTCTTGAGGATGTTGGAAATGAGACGCTGCTTGTCCACGACGTTCTCGCGGACAATCATCGCGTTTTCCTGCAGCTGGTTGATGTCCAGGAGGAATTCCTCGCTGATGTCTTCGTTCTGGTTGATGCGCTTGCTGAACTGGGACACGTCCTTTGATATGAGCTCGACGATGTCGGCGTCGAGGTCGACACGGCGGTCCATTATCTCCACGAAGATGGAGAAGCCGTCAGGGAACTGCTCAGGCAGGGCCTGCAGTTTCAGCATTATGGTGTCGAGTGAGCGCAGCGGCACCTCGCGTATGGTGGTAAGCGTATTGTCGACGAGGATGAAGGATACCGGATCCATAAGCATCTCGTCGTCTGCCGGAGACAGGAAGTTGGTATTTGCAAAAATGGCATTGCCCTCCTCGTAGAAACGAGAAGAACTTTCAATCTCTTCAGCTTCCGCCCTGCTTTGGATTTCGGTACCCAGATACGCCTCTACCGCCCTCTTCTGTTCTCCTGTCGGGTCCAACAGGTCTATCCAGAGGACGTTTTCTTTGCTGATAGTAGCAAACTCCGTTTCGGACTGGCTGAACTTTATTTCAGAGCCAAGTCTGTAGAAAAATTTGATCATATTCCTTCCTGGGTTGTTCCCGGCACACAGTCGGAAGGGGTTAAACTTACGGGATAGCCGGCATTACGGAGAAGCCGGCGCGCAAAGATAGAAATAAAATTTCTAAAATTGCTATATTTGCACCCTAATGTTGCCTTTCGAAAAATATCCCTCCCAGATACTGCAGGATGCGGTCGAGGCCATCAGTTCCCTGCCGGGAGTGGGCTCAAGGAGCGCCCTGCGTCTTGCGCTCCACCTCCTCAAGCAGCCATCTGAGAACATCCACCATTTCGCCGCGGCGATAGACCGCCTGGCGGACGACGTGCACTACTGCAGGACCTGCCGTATGATTGCCGACACCGAAGAATGCGCAATCTGCGCTGACGCCTCACGCGACCATTCGACAATATGCGTCGTCGAAAGCGTCCGCGACGTCATGAGCATCGAGGCCACCGGCCAGTACCACGGAGTCTACCACGTACTCGGAGGTATTATTTCTCCTATCAACGGCGTCGGTCCGTCAGACCTCACCGTCAAGGAGCTCGTCGAACGCGTCCGCGGCCTTGCCGGCAGCGGCGAAGTCATACTCGCCCTCTCGGGAGACGTCGAGGGCGAGACCACCTCATTCTACATTTACAGGCAACTGGAAGGCCTTGGCATGAAGATTTCGACTCTCGCACGCGGCCTCGGCTTCGGCGACGATCTCGAATACGCCGACTCTCTCACCCTGGGCCGCTCCATCACCGGACGCCAGCCGTTCAAAGTATAATCAGGGATGGGAATCGTCGAGTCAATATTGATTGCAATTTCGCTTTGCGCGGACTGTCTTGCAGTCAGCCTCTGCTCAAGCGTTACGATACGGAAAATCAACTGGCGAGCAGTTTTGCGCGTCGCTGTTGCTTTCGCAATAATCCAGAGCGGGCTGCTGCTTGCCGGATGGCTTTTCGGCAACCTGTTCGTCGGGCTGATTGAAAGGATTTCACACATCCTGGGCTTTCTGCTGTTGCTGTACGTCGGCGGGTCAATGTTCATTGAAGGA
Source organism: Bacteroidia bacterium (assembly GCA_030537315.1). Classification (GTDB taxonomy): domain Bacteria; phylum Bacteroidota; class Bacteroidia; order Bacteroidales; family UBA932; genus Cryptobacteroides. The sequence continues at coordinate 5,098 of JAUNNZ010000008.1, read as the reverse complement.
ATACGCAACAAGCAGGAAATCAGAGATTTGAACGGGCTCAAAAACGTCATCATCGGAGGCGTCGCGACCAGCATAGACGCGCTCGCCGTAGGCGTAGCGCAATCGATGTCCGGCCAGACCTGGCCGGGATTCGCCCCTCTCCTGATTTCAGTTTTCATCGTCACAGCCATCAGCGTCATCTGCGGGATCCGCGGCGGCACGGCACTGGGCTCACGGTTCGGACGCTGGGCAGAGATCATTGGCGGACTGGTCCTGATCGGAATCGGAGTTTCTCTTCTGTTTTGATATGATACAATTCCTCGAAATATTCAGCCTTGTCACGGGCCTGATTTACATATGGCTGCAAATCAGGCAGAGCAACTGGATGTGGCCGGTGGACATACTGAGCTGCATCGCCGCCGCGATAGTATTTATCGACGGCAAACTATGGGCCAATGCCGGGCTCAACGTCTATTACTCGGTCATGGCCCTTTGGGGAGCCTACGCCTGGATCCGCGATTCCAAGAAGGTGGCAAAAGGCGAAATGCACCTCAACAAACTCACGAAGGGCGTTTATCTGGCAAGTGTCGCCATAGGGCTCCTGGGCGGAGCCTGCCTGATCGGGGTTCTCCATTACGTCGGGGATCCGGCGCCGTATATGGACGGCCTGATAGGCATCCTAGGCGTCCTGGGCGCCTGGTGGCTTGCACAGTCCTACCTGGAGAACTGGCTGCTGTGGCTGGCCGCCGACCTTCTCGGCACCATTCTTTGCCTGGCCCAGGGACTGTACTGGATGGCCGGACTTTACCTCGTCTACATCTTCGCTTCCGCCTGGGGATGGATGAATTGGCGGAAAAATGGGGTAATCATTTGAAAATCAAAAAATATTATCTATTTTTGCCCGCCTTTTTGTCGGGCGTGCGCCCGCGAGGCTCAATACATAAAGTTTAACTACTAGTTTGTTTTTTATTCAACAAAATGGGAAAATTTGAAATCAAGACCGCTAAAGACGGTCAGAACTATTTCAATCTCAAGGCCGGCAATGGTGAGATTATCCTCTCTTCAGAGATGTACACCACTATGAAGGCTTGCGAGAATGGAATCGCTTCCGTCAAGAAGAACGCTCCGCTCGAGGCACGTTATGACCTCAAGCAGTCCGAGAACGGAAAATGGCACTTCAACCTCAAGGCCGGCAACCACCAGGTAATCGGCAGCAGCCAGATGTACGCATCTGAGGACAGCGCAAAGAACGGCATCGAGTCCGTTATGAAGAACGCTCCTGAGGCTGAGGTAGTAGTAATTGAAGCAGAAACAGCTCCTGCAAAGGAGGAGGCTCCTGAGGCTGAAGCAGCCGAGGCACCAAAGGCTGAGGTCGCTGAAGCTCCTAAGGCTGAGGCTCCTAAGGCAGAGAAGAAAAATACTCCGGCTGCAGCAAGACTCAACGCATCCATCGCCCCTGAGGATTTCGACTGGGACGCATTCGAAGGCGGTGACATCTACGGTGGTGCCGAGAAGAGCAACATCGAGGCAGCTTACAACCAGACCCTCTCAAAGGTTATCGAGAACGAAGTCGTAGAGGGTGAGGTTACATTGGTCAACAAGCGTGAAGTTGTTGTCACCATCGGTGGCAAGAGCGAAGGCGTCATCCCTGTATCCGAGTTCCGCTACAATCCTGACATCAAGGAAGGCGACAAGGTAGAGGTTTACGTTGAGAACGCTGAAGACAAGAAGGGTCAGCTCGTGCTCAGCCACCGCAAGGCACGCGCACTCAAGTCCTGGGACCGCGTCAACGAGGCTTACGAGAACGACGAGATCGTCAAGGGCTTCGTCAAGACCCGCACCAAGGGCGGTATGATCGTGGATGTATTCGGCATCGAGGCTTTCCTCCCGGGCAGCCAGATCGACATCAAGCCTATCCGCGACTATGACGCATTCGTAAACCAGAACATCGACTTCAAGATCGTCAAGATCAACCAGGAGTTCCGCAACGTCGTCGTTTCCCACAAGGCTCTCCTCGAGGCAGAGCAGGAGCAGAAGCGCGCTGAACTCATCGGCAAGCTCGAGAAGGGTCAGGTACTCGAAGGTGTCGTCAAGAACATCACCAACTACGGCGTATTCATCGACCTCGGCGGTGTCGACGGTCTCATCCATATCACCGACCTCTCCTGGGGCCGCATCAACCATCCTGAGGAGGTTGTCACCCTCGACGAGAAGATCAAGGTCGTTGTCCTCGACTTCAACGAGCAGCAGAAGCGCATCGCTCTCGGTCTCAAGCAGCTCACTCCGCATCCTTGGGACAACCTCGATCCTAACCTCAAGGTTGGTGACAAGGTCAAGGGTAAGGTCATCCTCATCGCTGACTACGGCGCATTCATCGAGATCGAGCCGGGCGTAGAGGGTCTCGTACACGTTTCCGAGATGTCCTGGAGCCCACGTCTCCACAGCGCTCAGGAGTTCCTCAAGATCGGTGACGAGGTAGAGGCACAGGTTCTCTCAATCGACCGCGACGCACGCAAGATCTCTCTCGGTCTCAAGCAGCTCAGCGAGAACCCTTGGGAGAGCATCCGCGAGAAATATCCAGTCGGCAGCAAGCAGCAGGCTACCGTACGCAACATCACCAACTTCGGTGTATTCGCCGAGCTTGAGGACGGTGTTGAAGGTCTCGTTCACATCAGCGACCTCAGCTGGAACAAGATCAAGCATCCTTCAGAGGTTGTCGCTCCTGGTGACGTCCTTGACGTTCAGATTCTCGACTTCGACGAGACCAACCACAAGCTCAGCCTCGGCCACAAGCAGCTCGCTCCAAACCCTTGGGATGAGATCGAGGCCAAGTACCCTGCAGGCGCAACCGTTCAGGGCACCATCGCTTCAATTACCGACAAGGGTGCCAACATCACCCTCGACGGCGAAGCTGAAGGCTTTGCATTCACCCGCGACCTCGTCAAGGAAGACGGCAAGCAGGCAGTTGCAGGCGAGACCCTTGATTTCAAGGTTGTCGAGCTCCGTCGCAGCACCCGCCGCATTCTCCTCAGCCACCTCCGCACTTACGCCGAGGTCAAGGAGAAGGCAGCCGCAACTGAAGCAGAGAACACCAAGAAGGCAGTCAAGAAGGTCAATGCAAACGTTGAGAAGACCACTCTCGGCGACATCGACGCTCTTGCAGCTCTCAAGGAGAAACTCGAGAAAGCAGGCAAATAATTCTATATGAATTTTACTCTTACGACAATGGGCACAGCTTCGGCTATGCCCATTTCTGATAGGAATCCAAGCGCCCAGATGCTTGCCGTGCACGGGCGCTTGTTCCTTATTGATTGTGGCGAGGGCGCGCAGCAGCAGATGCGCCGCAGCCACCTGTCGTTTGTAAAAGTTGAAGCCATATTCATCAGCCACATACACGGAGACCACATCTTCGGGCTCTTCGGGCTGCTGAACTCAATGGCAATGTACGGCAGGACGGGAGTCCTTAAAATCTACGGTCCGGCAGCGCTGGGCAACATCCTGAAATTCTATTCGAACTATTTCGGCACGGAGGACGGCTTCGAAATCGATTTCCACGCCATCAAGTGCAGCGCCCCGGAACTCATCCATATGTCTAAGCACGTAACCGTAAGCGCATTCCCTTTGAAGCACAAGATCGAATGCTACGGCTTTCGCTTCGACGAGGTCGTAACCGAGCGTCACCGTCAGGAAAATCCGGACTACGTCGCGAATTCCTACGCATACTGCTCAGACACGATGCCGTTCGCCGAGCTCCCCGAATGGGTACGCGGCGTCCGCACCCTCTATCACGAGGCTACCTATAATAAGGAAATGGCCGACAAGGCCGAAAAGCGCTTCCATTCCACCACGGAAGACGCCGCCCGCTGCGCTCTCGCGGCAGGCGCCGACCGGCTTCTGGTCGGGCACTACAGCTCCAGAATAAACAATTTCCCGGCATTCCTGGAAGAATGTCGGGAAATATTTCCGAATACTGAGCTGACTCAGGATTTAGCGAGCCTTGTTCTTTGAACCGAGCACGTTCTCGATCTTGTGGATGTACATCTTCTTCATCTCTTCGCGAGCTGGTTTGAGGTACTGACGAGGATCGAAGTGGCTTGGGTTCTCTGCGAGGTGACGGCGTACTGCGCCGGTCATTGCGAGGCGTGAGTCAGAGTCGATGTTGATCTTGCAGACTGCGCTCTTGGCTGCCTTGCGGAGCTGCTCCTCAGGGATGCCGACTGCGTTAGGAAGGTTGCCGCCGAACTGGTTGCACATATCTACATATTCCTGAGGAACTGAAGATGAGCCGTGGAGAACGATAGGGAAACCAGGGAGTTTCTTCTCGATAGCCTTGAGGACATCGAAAGCAAGTGGAGGTGGAACGAGACGGCCGGTCTGAGGGTCGCGGGTGCACTGCTCAGGAGTGAACTTGTATGCGCCGTGGCTGGTACCGATTGAGATTGCGAGGGAGTCGCACTTTGTCTTCTTTACGAAGTCGATAACTTCCTCAGGCTTGGTGTAGTGGGATACTGCTGAAGAAACCTCATCCTCAACGCCTGCGAGGACACCGAGTTCAGCTTCAACGGTAACGTCGAACTTGTGAGCGTAGTTCACAACCTTGCGGGTAAGCTTCACGTTCTCGTCGTAAGGGAGAGAAGAACCGTCGATCATAACTGATGAGAAGCCGAAGTCAACACAACTCTTGCAAGTCTCGAAGCTGTCGCCGTGGTCAAGGTGAAGAACGATCTGAGGCTTTTTCCAACCGAGCTCCTTTGCATACTCTACAGCACCCTGTGCCATATAGCGAAGGAGAGTCTGGTTAGCATAGTTGCGTGCGCCCTTGCTGACCTGAAGGATGACAGGAGACTTGGTCTCGGCAGAAGCCTGGACGATTGCCTGGAGCTGCTCCATATTGTTGAAATTGAATGCAGGGATAGCGTAGCCGCCCTTCACTGCCTTTGCGAACATTTCACGGGTGTTCACAAGACCCAACTCTTTGAAAGAAACTTTCATAACGGTTTATATTTTATTAAAAATCTCGATTTCGAGCTAAAATCCTTCAAATATACAATTTTTTTAAAAAAGTTCTAAGTATATGACAAAAATTTGAAAACATTGATTCGGTATCGGTCTGTGTGGT
>JAUNNZ010000057.1 GCA_030537315.1 Bacteroidia bacterium | reverse complement strand
GTTTTAATTGTTAAACTTTATTTAAACGTCCACAACTTTTAGTGGACACACATGATATTTGCATTGTAAAATGTACTATTGATGTTGAGAAAGATTTTATCCCTTGTATTTGGCCTCACTCTGATGGCAACCGGGCTTGACGCTCAGATCTTGAGCTATAGAATAACGGACGCGACACTTGCATCGACTTCCGGGGACGGGATGAAGACCGTCGGGCAATATCCCGCCCGCCACGCCGAAATAGACCTGGACGGCCAGGTCATCACCTTGAGCGGCAAAAAAATACAGAGCGTCACGCTTGACTTTAACCAGATTCATACCATAATGAACTCAGCCGTCGCAAAAAGAGCACAATATCTTTATCAGGGCAGGCTCGTGTGCGACAGAATCGTCACGCCTGACACAGGACGGTGCGAACTGACAATCTATCTTAAGGATGGATCATACATCTCGCTTACCGGAAAATGCATCGGTGAAGAATAATCAATAACAAAATCAGATACGATGAAAAAACTTATCACAATCTTGAGCGCCGTCGCATTGCTCAGCGCATCTGCAATGCCGGCCTCAGCGCAGATTAATTTCAACGCATTGAAGAACAAGGCCGCCAACGCGGCGAAGAACGCTGCAAGGAACGCAGCCAACAAAGCCGTTGACAACGCGGTTGACGCCATCGAGAACGGTGTTACCAAGGAGGCGGACAACAACACCCAGAACACTCAGACCCAGAATACCCAGGTTCAGGCCACAGAGACTCAGAACACTTCCTTCCAGGCGACAACGGAGCCTGCAGTATCCGCCTCCAACGAACAGGACAGTAAGTATTCCGAGGCTGTTGCAAAGTATGCTTCCTACAAGGGCAGAATGGACGCCGCTCTCAAGGACTGGGATATCGATTTCTTCCTTTCAGACACGTTCCAGAAAGAGATCCCTTCTCTCGTGGAGACAATCAAGTCAGCACCTACTTATGACATAAGCGGCAAGGCTGACAACTGGGACTACTACAAGAACAATGCTACCAGCATCCTCAACGGCATTTCAAACAAGGCTCCGGGCCCTGGCGAGTACATACCTCGTCTGAAGTATTATGTAGAGCATGCGGAGGCCAGCACGACGGAGCAGACAAAGGCCTTCTGGCTTGACAGGGCAATGTCAAGCTGCAAGTTCCTTGGCGGAATCGACATCATGATCAAGAACACCTCCGAGATGCGCGACTACTGGAACAGGGTGAGCGCAATGTACGATTCCCTTGATGCCAAGTACAAAAGGCACGACGCGGAGTACAGGAACGAGACCCAGCACCCTGAGCATATCGTATTCCTGCAGACGGGACTTGCCGATTTCGACACCCAGTACGCCGAGACCAAGGCCAAGGTCGAGAAGCAGAATGCAGACAGGGCCAAGGCTGCCGCCGCCAGCAAATCCAGCGGCTCGAAGACATCAAGCTCTTCCAACAATTCCAGCTCTTCAAACAGCGTTAAGGTAAAGGAACTGAAATCCACCGGAACCGGCACCTATGATGTCATCGGCACCAACAACTTCAAGATCGGCCGCATCAGGAAATCTACCGCCAGCAGTACTGATTACACCATCATAGACAGCAAGTCGCAGTTTGCCGGCGAGATCAGGAAGAACAACGGACACAGCGGATACAGCATCTATAAGAAAGGCAGCAGAATAGGCGAAATCTCCAACCTTGACTTCCTCAAGGCCGCCAAGATGATACTCGAATAATCCTTTTGCCGATCCGATACTTCGGAGGCAGGAGGCCGACGCAGGGAGGTCAGGAGGGGTACGCCCCTCCTGTAATAATAGCCCCAGGGGCCACGCGAAAGAGCCCGGCGCTGATGCGTCGGGCTCTCGCGTGGTCCCAGCAGGGCATGATCCTGCGACTCCCTGATTATGAGTCAGGTGCTCTAACCAACTGAGCTATGGGACCAGAAGGGCGGTCTTAATACCGCCCGGTATCAGACTTTGATCTCTACCTCAACACCTGAAGGCAACTCGAGTTTCATGAGAGCATCAACGGTCTTGGCGTTGCTGTCCTCGATGTCGAGAAGTCTGCGGTATGAGTCGAGCTCGAACTGCTCACGAGCCTTCTTGTTGACGAAGGTTGAGCGGTTGACTGTGAAGATCTTCTTGTTGGTAGGAAGAGGAATTGGACCATTCACCTTCGCGCCTGTAGCCTTCACGGTCTCAACGATCTTAGCTGCTGACTTGTCAACGAGCATATGATCGAAAGACTTGAGTTTAATTCTAATTTTTTGGCTCATATTAACTGTTTTTTACAATTTCTATTCGTCGATTGATTTGCCGAATCCTGAAAGGCCGTGTTTCTCAACGATATCCTTTGTCATAGACGCAGGTACCTGCTCGTAGTGGTCGAATGTCATCGTGCTGGTCGCGCGTCCTGAAGACAGGGTGCGAAGCACTGTGACGTAACCGAACTGCTCTGCAAGAGGAACATATGCCTTGATGATCCTTGCTCCGTTCGCGCTGGAATCCATTGAAACGATCTGACCGCGGCGGCGGTTGAGGTCGCCTACGATCTCGCCCATATAATCCTCAGGGGTGACAACCTCGAGGCTCATGACAGGCTCAAGAATGACTGGATTGCACTTGGTGCAGGAGTGGCGGAAGGCCATACGTGCCGCAAGTTCGAAGGAGAGCTGGTCAGAGTCCACCGGATGGTATGAACCGTCGATGAGGGTGACCTTGAGCGCCTGGACAGGGAAGCCTGCGAGCACGCCGTTGGCGAGCGCTGACTCGAAGCCCTTCTGGACACTCGGGATGAATTCCTTCGGAACGTTGCCGCCCTTGACCTTGTCTTCGAACTGAAGTCCGTTGACGCCTTCGTCTGCCGGGGCGATCTCTACAAGGATGTCCGCGAACTTACCGCGACCACCGGTCTGCTTCTTGAATACTTCGTGATGTTCTGTAGATGAAGTAATGGCTTCTCTGTAGTTGACCTGAGGGGCACCCTGGTTGATCTCTACGCCGAACTCACGGCGAAGGCGGTCAACGATGATGTCAAGATGGAGCTCACCCATACCGCTGATGATGGTCTGGCCGGTCTCGGTATCAGACTTGACGGTAAAGGTAGGGTCCTCCTCGGACAGCTTTCCAAGAGCAACTCCGAGTTTGTCAAGGTCCTGCTGGGTCTTAGGCTCAACCGCGATACCGATGACCGGATCCGGGAATTCCATAGACTCGAGTGCAAAACGATGGCTCTCGTCGCAAATGGTGTCACCCGTGCGGAGCTCCTTGAAACCTACTGCTGCGCAGATGTCACCAGCCTCGACGAACTCGATAGGGTTCTGATGGTTGGAGTGCATCTGGTAGAGGCGAGCCACACGCTCCTTCTTGCCGGAGCGGGTGTTGAGCACGTATGAACCGGCGTCAAGATGACCGGAATATACTCTGACATAAGCCAGACGGCCGACATACGGATCCGTGGCGATCTTGAATACAAGACCGCAGAACGGAGCGTCGGCTGCAGGCTTGAGGTCCACCTCCTGATTGTTGTGGACATTGGTGGCTTTGGTCTCGCCAATGTCAAGAGGGGACGGCAGATAACGCATTACAGCATCCAGAAGGAACTGGACACCTTTATTCTTGAATGAAGAACCGCAGCAGGCAGGAACGATCTGCATTGAGATCGTGCCTTTGCGAAGCGCCGCGATGATCTCGTCTTCCGTAACGGACTCCGGATCCTCGAGGTACTTGTCAAGGAGTGCGTCGTCGCACTCTGCTGCAGCTTCGACCAGTTTGTCACGCCAAAGGGCAACCTCGTCCTGCATATCGGCAGGGATATCGGCGATCTCGTAGTTCACGAGCTCCTCACCGGCCTTATAGACGATAGCCTTCTTGGCGATCAGGTCAACGATACCCGTAAAGTTCTCCTCTGCGCCGATAGGGAGGCAGATCGGAACTGCGGTTGCACCGAGCTTCGCCTTGATTTCCTCAACGCATGCGAGGAAATCGGCGCCGACACGGTCCATTTTGTTGACGTAGGCAATCTTCGGCACCCTGTACTTGTCGGCCTGGCGCCATACAGTCTCGGACTGAGGCTGGACGCGGCCAACAGCGCAGAATGTTGCGATTGTTCCGTCGAGAACGCGGAGAGACCTTTCCACCTCAACCGTGAAGTCCACGTGGCCCGGAGTATCGATCAGGTTGATCTGATATGTCTGTCCGGCATAATGCCAGAAAGCGGTCGTGGCAGCAGAAGTGATGGTGATACCTCTCTCCTGCTCCTGGACCATCCAGTCCATGGTTGCAGCGCCCTCATGCACCTCGCCGATCTTGTGGGTCTTGCCGGTGTAATAAAGGATACGCTCGGATGTTGTGGTCTTACCGGCATCGATGTGTGCCATGATGCCGATGTTCCTTGTGTATTTAAGATCTCTTTTTGCCATCAATCAAACACCAATCTAACTAAAAGCGGAAATGGGCGAATGCCTTGTTGGCCTCTGCCATTCTGTGCATATCTTCTTTACGCTTGAATGCACCACCTTCGTTGTTATAAGCGGCACAGATCTCTGCGCAGAGTTTCTCTGCCATTGAACGGCCGGAACGCTTGCGGGCGAAGTTCACCATATTCTTCATAGAAAGTGAAACCTTCCTCTCAGGGCGCAACTCGGTAGGCACCTGGAAGTTGGCACCACCGATACGACGTGACTTGACCTCGATCTGAGGGGTAACGTTCTCGAGTGCCTTCCTCCAAATATCTAGAGGAGCCTTGTCAGAATCTTTCATCTTCTCGCCTACCAAATCAATGGCATCGTAAAAAATAGAATACGCGATACTCTTCTTCCCCTGCAACATAAGGTTGTTCACGAAACGGGTAACCTCCACGTCGTGAAACTTAGGATCAGGAAGTAGAATCCTCTTCTTAGGCTTTGCTTTTCTCATTGTTTTGAAAAATTAAAAGTTTAAACCATCCTTCAGCATTACTTAGGCCTCTTGGCGCCATAGAGGGAGCGTGACTGAGTACGACCCTCGACACCAGCGGTATCCAAAGCTCCTCTAAGGATGTGGTAACGTACACCTGGAAGGT
>JAUNNZ010000032.1 GCA_030537315.1 Bacteroidia bacterium | reverse complement strand
GACGCAGAGGGCAAGATCGATTTCGCTGACAAGAGCGTCACCGAGAACACCCGCGTAAGCTACCCGATCTATCACATCAACAAGATCGTCCGCCCATACAGCCAGGGCCCTGCAGCAAAGCAGGTCATCTTCCTTTCAGCAGATGCATTCGGTGTACTCCCTCCAGTATCCATCCTTACTCCTGAGCAGTGCAAGTACTACTTCCTCAGCGGTTTCACCGCAAAGCTCGCAGGTACTGAGCGCGGCATCACCGAGCCTACTCCTACCTTCTCAGCCTGCTTCGGCCAGGCCTTCCTCGAACTCCACCCTACAAAGTATGCAGAGGAGCTCGTAAAGCGCATGGAGAAGAGCGGTGCAAAGGCATACCTCGTCAACACAGGCTGGAACGGTACCGGCAAGCGTATCTCCATCCGTGACACCCGCGGTATCATCGACGCCATCCTCGACGGCAGCATCGACAAGGCTCCTACCAAGAACATCCCTTACTTCAACTTCGAGGTTCCTACCGAGCTCAATGGTGTTGACACCAACATCCTCGACCCTCGCGACACTTATGCAAACGCTGCAGAGTGGGAAGAGAAGGCAAAGGATCTTTCAGGACGCTTCATCAAGAACTTCCACAAGTATGAGAGCAACGAGGCAGGCAAGGCACTCGTAGCCGCCGGCCCTCAGCTTTAATCTTCGGGAATCCGATAACGATAGCGCCGACCCCTCCGGGCCGGCGCTATTATATTTTCTTCTCACTTCGTTTGTCTTTCCCTGAAAGAAGCTCCATCCGGATTGCGACAAATTCCTTGATTTTGTCGCAGTAATTTTTATATTTGCAAACGAAGGGCATAAGGCCCTGTGAGAGCGAATATGAATAATTTCAGTGTGAGAGAGGCCTTGTCTGCCCGTACTTTTCTTGATGCCGGGGATTGCTGGCATCTGTACACCCCCGAAAATCATCCCGTTATCTTTGCATCCAGAGAACTTTTTAAAGTTGGAATGAACCTTATGGGTATCTGTGCCCGGCTTATGCCGAAGGTCAGGATATATACCTTTCAGTTGATGAGCAATCATATCCATGTTGTGGTTGGAGGCAGTAAAGAAGATGTAATACGTTTCTTTGAGCTGTTCAGAAAATTGCTTTCCAGATATCTGAAGGCCAACAATTTAATGTATGATTTGGCAGGATTCGAGTGTCAGCTGAGGAAAATTGAGACACTTAAGGATATGAAGAATGTCATTGTCTATGATAACAGAAACGGCTATCTGGTCTCACCTGACGAGACTCCGTTTTCATATCCGTGGGGCTCTAACCGCTACTATTTCAATCCGGATGCCAAAGCCCGGTTCATGGAGTCTGATTCTAAACTTGGAATAAGGGAGATTCAGAAGTGTACCAGGAGTCATATCGCTAATGGAATCAAATCACTTAAAACGCTTGACGGATATGCTTGTCCAATGGATTTCTGTTATATCAAGGAAGGCGAGTCAATGTTTCATAATGCAAGCCAATATTTCTATTGGATTTCTAAAAACATAGAGAGCAATTCGGCAATCGCAAAAGAGATTTCAGAGAATGTATTTTATACAGATGACGAACTGTTCAGTATATTATCCAGAATGTCCAGAGAAAAATACGGATCCAACTATTTGAGAGGTTTGCCAAGAGAATCGAAAATTGAAATGGCGAAGACTATGCATTATGACTATAATGCCGGTAATGACAGAATCGCACGTATGCTGGACATTGATATTTCGGTTGTAAATGCGCTGTTCCGTGCGAAATATTGATTATTTGCGACAAAAACGAAGAATTTGTCGCAGAATGGACTGAAAATGAAGAAATTGCGACAAATTCAAAGCTTTTGTCGCAATTCCCTTTCTTTGCTGTGGCGAAGTGCGGGAAATTATTCCAGTATCAGACCGTCATAGGCGGGGTGGACGTGAGGCGGGAGCATGGCCGCGAAGTCGGCGTGAGGCGGGATGAGGTGGGAGATGTGCGTGATGTAGGATTCGCGGGCGCCGACCTTCTCGAAGAAGCGGAGGCATTCTTCGAGTGAAGGGTGGGCGTGGTGCGGCGTGATCTTCACGCAGCCCAGCGTGACGTAGTCCACGCCGCGCAGCTTCTCGATCTCGCAGTCGTCCATCAGATTGATGTCGGTGAGATAGGCTATGTTGCCGAAGCGGTAGCCGAGGACGGACTGCTTTTTCTCCTTGTGGTGCCAGCCCTGGACGGGAATTACGGAAACCTTGTCCGGCAGGGGGTTGAGGGGCGGGAGATGCAGGTAGCCGACGCCGTGCTGCCACTGGAGCCTCTCGTCCTGCGTGTTGGAACGCACTTCAAAGGGCTTTGAGGCGTCGATGACGTGCATGTGCCATTCCGGTACGCCCTGGTATTTTGGCTCCGCGAAAACGTAGGCGTATTCGCGCTGAAGCGTCTCCAGGACATACTGCTCGCAGAATATGTTCAGCGGATGCCCTTCGATGAGATTGAAGGAGCGGGTGTCGTCAAGCCCTCCCGTATGGTCCTTGTGATTGTGTGTCAGCAGGATGGCGTCGAGGTGCGATACACCGGCGCGCAGCAGCTGGTAGCGGAAGTCCGGGCCGGCGTCGACCAGTATGGTCAGCCCGCCGTATTCCACGAGGGCGGAGGCGCGCAGCCTCTTGTCGCGCGGGTCGGACGACCTGCAGACGGGACAGTCGCATCCTATGATGGGCACGCCCTGGGATGTGCCTGTGCCCAGAAAAGTCAGTTTAGCTTTCATAATTCCCCTTCGTCTAGCATCCTGCGGTAAACAGCGGCGGAATTCGCCGGCATCCCGTTGGCCGGATCGACCAGGAATGCCTTGAACGCCTTGATGTCCGCAGACGGATTGTCTTCGAAAAATTTCAAAATCTTCTGTTTGGTCACGGAGTCGCCGGCGTGTGCGCGGCAGACGTCGCAGGTTCCGCAGTCCGCGGACTCCTCCTGACCGAAATATTTCAACAGGAAGCGTGAACGGCAAAGGTCGTCCTCCGATGCGTAGGCTATCATCGCTTCGCCGCGCTTGTGCGCGTTCTCCTTCAGGAATTCATATTTGTCAAGCTGAAGGTTGACGTTCCCCGGCATCAGGCGGTTGTGGTGCAGGAAAACCACGCTGCTGCGGTCGCATGGCACGTAGCGGATGACGTGCTCGAGCGACAGCTTGTAAAGCAGCTGCCGCAGCGCGGGCACGGTCGTGCCGCAGGCGGAGGCGAGCCTCTCCTCGTTCACGGGAACCAGATATGAGAAGATGCCGGTGTATTCCCGCATCAGGCATTCCAGCAGGCTGACCATTTCAGGTTCCGGGAGGTCTATGTCATATAGAGCCTCGCGGTCCACGGCGATACGCACCTGCGTGGAGATTTCGACGTCTTCGGCGTAGGTCAGGTGCCCGGACTGCTGGAGATATTTCATCGCGTAGTGCACGGAGGCCTTGTTCAGCTTGTAGTGGCCCGCAAAGTCATCCAGGTCGAACTTCAGCTGACGCCCCATACCGTTCTCGTATGGTATCTGGTTGATTATGTGTATTTTGTGGTATATGTCTTCGATGTATTCGGGGGTGGGGAAGGACAATTCCTCCAGCTGGCGCAGACGCTTTGCGTCATTGCTTTCCCACAGCAGGACAGCATACGACCTCTGTCCGTCCCGGCCGGCGCGTCCCGCTTCCTGAAAGTATGCCTCCGGGCTGTCGGTAAGTTCCAGATGCACCACGAATCGCACGTCCGGCTTGTCTATTCCCATACCGAATGCGTTGGTGCAGACCATCACGCGGATGTCCCCCTTCCTCCAGGCCTCCTGCCTTTCGGAACGAGCCTCGGTGCCGAGGCCTGCGTGGTAGTATGATGCGGAGATGCCGTTGCCCTTGAGCATTGCCGCCACCTCCTCGCATTTGCGGCGGTGGCGCAGATATACTATGCCTGAGCCCTTGACGCCCCTGCAGACGTCAAGAAGCTGCCCGAACTTGTCAGGCGTCTGGCGTACGATATATGACAGGTTCGGCCTTTCGAACCCGCTTTTGAGCATCAGCTTTTCGCGGAAGGCCAGCCTGGCCATGATGTCATCCGCGACTTCAGGCGTCGCCGTCGCGGTAAGCGCGATCACCGGGGCGTCAACAAGCTTCCTTATTTCCGCTATCTGCAGGTAATCCGGTCGGAAATCGTAGCCCCACTGCGATATGCAGTGCGCTTCGTCAATGACTATGTAACTGATATCCAATACGTCCAGGTAGGACTTGAAGAGTTCGGTGCCGAGGCGTTCGGGGGAGACGTAGAGGAACTTGAAATCACCGTAGGCGGCGTTGTTCAGCGCCAGGTCCACCTCGCGCCGATTCATGCCGGCGTGTACGGCGAGCGCCTTGATCCCGCGGCGCTCGAGGTTCTGCACCTGGTCTTTCATCAGGGCGATGAGGGGAGTGACCACCAGAGTAACACCGTCGCGCATCAGACCTGGCACCTGGAAGCAGACGGATTTGCCGCCTCCCGTCGGGAGGATGGCAAGCACGTCGCGGCCCTCCAATGCCGCGCCGATAATCTCCCGCTGCATCGGTCTGAAGCCGTCGTAGCCCCAGTATTGCTTCAATATCTCCTCCGGTGTCACAGTGTTACGTCAACCAGTTGATTTACGAGTTCCGGGTCGTACGGCCGTTCGACCCGTATATAGTTTCCGGTGTATCCTTCCATCGTGCCTTTCCTGTTCGTCGATTCGAACAGCACCCGCTCGGCGACACCTTTGTTCGCCTCGCGGAATTCGGCGCTCAGCCGCGCGCAAAGCTCTTCCAGAGCCGCCACGCGCTGTTTCTTGACCTCTTCGCCGATCTGGTCGGGCATATCGTTCGCCGGCGTGCCAGGCCTTCTGGAGTATGGGAACACGTGGATGAAGGCCGGCCTGACGCTTTCTATGAATTCCTTTGTCTGCCGGAATTTCTCATCAGTCTCGCCCGGCAGCCCGACCATCACGTCTATCCCGAAGAATACCTTCGGCTTGCCGGGACCTTCCATCGCTTTCCTGATGTAGTCAAGTTTTGCCGCGAAGAAGGCCGTGTCGTAGTGTCTTCCCATCCTTTCGAGCTGGGAGTCGCAGCCGGTCTGCAGCGGTATGTGGAAGTGTGGCTGGAACTTGGTCCCCGATGCGATCCAGTCAATGATTTCGTCCGTTATCAGGTTCGGCTCGATGCTTGAGATCCTGTATCTTTCTATACCCTGAACACCGTTCAGTGCCTTCAGCAGGTCAAGGAAGCTTTCGCCCGTGGTCCTGCCGAAATCTCCGGTGTTCACGCCGGTCAGCACAATCTCCTTCACGCCTTCCGCAGCTATCGCCTCCGCCATCTTCACGCATTCGCAAATAGGCACGTTCCGGCTTTCGCCCCTGGCAAACGGTACCGTACAGTATTTGCAATAATTGTTGCACCCGTCCTGCACTTTCAAAAACGACCTTGTCCTTTCTCCGGTGGAATATGCCGCGAAGACGCTATCTGCAAAGCCAGGACAATTTGCAGACGGGGTCTCTGGAACTGGTTCGGGAGAAATACCGGCCAGTGAAAGGGTTTCGGAGACGACGCGCTGTTTTTCGTAGCAGCCGAAGACGGCGGTGACACCTTCGATCTTCTCGATTTCATTCTTGCGGAGCTCTGCGGAGCAGCCCGTGACGATGATTATGGCTGAAGGGTTGATGCGGTGGACCTTGCGGATGAGGTTGCGTGACTTGGCATCCGAGGTGGCTGTGACTGAACAGGTGTTGATCAGGTAAATGTCAGCCTTGGCGCTCCAGGGAACGACCTGGAGGCCTGCGGCCTTGAAACCGCGCTCGTATGTCGATGTCTCGGCGTAGTTGAGCTTGCAGCCGAGGGTCAGGAATGCAATGGTCATCCGCTATTCTTCTATTGTGACGCTGGATGAGGCCGCTTGGCCGTTTACCGGCGGGTTGTTTTTCGTGACCTTGATTTTGAAATGGCGCATCCCGGGGAATGCCTCCTTGAGGGAGGCGGCGATGCGGCCGGCGACGTGCTCGAGGAGATTCGACGGCTGCTGCATTTCGCGGGCGATGATGTCATAGACGGCGCCGTAGTCAATCGTGTCGGCGAGGTCGTCGGTCTTCATCGCTTTGGCGAAGTTGTATGTGCAGCTGAAATCGACGACGAAGTCGTTGCCGTTTTCGCGTTCGGAAGGGAGTACGCCGTGACAGGCGTGGAACTGCATTCCGTTGAGTTCTATCGTGCCTTTCATATCAAGCGAGTATTATGAATACGCAGGGACGCTTGCCGATGGTCACCGGCTGTCTGCGCCACTGCGCTATGGTTTTTGTCTTGATGAACTGGGTAGGGAGGGTGATGTCCGCCGCCAGGCAGAGACGGGTGTCGGGATTGAGGGTGGCGAGCATCTCGTTGAACATCGAGTCGTTGCGGTACGGGGTCTCGATGAAGATTTCGCTCTGGCCGAGGGCACGCGACTGCTTCTCGATGTCCTTCAGGGCGCTGCGGAGCTGGTCGGTCTTTGCCGGCAGGTAGCCGCGGAATGCGAATCCCTGGCCGTTGAGGCCGGAGGCCATCAGGGCCAGCATAAGGGAGGACGGACCGACCATAGGGACGACCTCGATGCCGTGGCGGTGGCAGAGGGCGACGAGGGCGGAGCCGGGATCCGCGACAGCGGGAAGTCCGGCTTCGCTGATGAGGCCCACGTCGCCGCGCTCGAAGAGCGGCAGCAGGGCCTCCACCTCTGCCGGAGTCGTGTGCTCGTTCAGGACATGGAACTCAAGTTCGTCGATATGTCCCTTCAGGCCCGCTTTAGAAAGATATCTGCGGACGGTGCGCACTTCCTCGGCCACATAGACCTTGATCTGCGGCAGAATGGCCAGGACGCTGGCCGGTATTACCTCCGAAGGGTCGTTATCGCCCAACGGAGAGGGAATCAGGTATAGCTTGCTGCTCATTTTCGATTCTGATTATTACGTTTTCCTGCGGCGCAAGTTCTTCTTCGCGCTGCCTGCGCTGAGGTACGAACAGGGTCTTGAAGAATTCGCCGGCGGTGTTGAATTCCTTCTGATAGCTGACGCCGACGCCGTTGCGCTGCAGCTGGTCGAGGAAGTTGGTGTAGTCGTCGGCAGAGTGTGAGAATGCGTTCAGACGGAAACGGCCCGCCTTGTCGAGCTTGAGCTCGACGTCGATGTCGCCCACAATGTCGCCGTTGGAATATGCCGAGCCGTTCTTGTCCTTGCGGTTGCCCACGGAGCCGTTCACGACAACCCTGTTGTTGAAGAGCTGTGTGGACACCGCCACGTCGAACATATTGTTGCCGGTGTCGGTCTGCTGGTAGCCGACACCGATGTCGATAGGGATGTTGAGTTTGGCGAGCACGTTGTTTATCTGGCTCGACATTATCTCGCTGACGTTTGAATAAAGCATATTGTAGCCGTTCACGATGCCTGACTGGTCAGGGATGAACGTGCCCATGAACAGAAGGGCGGCGAACTGCTTCTGCACCTTGTCTTCCGTGTTGAGGGCGCCGTCGATGCGTGACTTGATCTGTGGGCTGAGGTCCGGAACGTCGACGGAGAAGGTGATCTTCGGCGATTTCAGATTGTTGGATATGTTCAGGCCGCAGTTGACCAGTCGCCGGGTGTTGCCGATGTCCTCGCCGGAAACGAGGGTGTTGAGGGATGTCTTGACAGGGTGGATGGCGTCTATGTTGATTTCGCTTTCCATCAGATCGCCGGCGAGTCTGATATAACTGCCCTCATTGATGTTGAAATCCTTCTCCAGGAGGCCTGGAAGAACGAAATGGTAGTTTCCGGAATTGATGATGTAATCGCCGTTCAGATTGAAGACATCCTTCTTCGGACGAAGCTCGAGACCTATCGTGCCTTCGCCGGTGACGGTCATCAGGTGCCCTGCGCTCTTGTCGACTTCCAGGTATGCCTTCAGGCCCGGCGTGATGCGCAGGCGGCCCCTGGCGATGAAATCGCTTGTGGCCTTGCGGCCCTTGCTCTGCTGGTATTCGAGAAGCATCTGCTCGTATGGGTCGAGCACCGTTTCTCCCTCCTTGAACGTCAGCAGGTTGCTGACATTGCTGTTGAGACCTCCGGAAAGCGGCACGTGAATGTCGCCGCTGCCGGCGGTGGCCAGGTCGGCGTCGACGATGATGTTGCTGACGGGACCGGTGAGGCCGATGCTTCCGTTCGCCCTAAGGTTGCCGTAGAACCCGCTGTTGCCCTCTTCCGGAACGGAAATCATTTCAAGATTGTCGATCTGCAGCTTTGCGTTCAGGGATATGTCCTTGAAATTCTTGTGGAGAAGGGATCCGTTCAACGTACCGCTGCCGCCGTTCAGGTCGCGGACGGACAGATCGTTGAGCGATATGCCGTTCTCATTGATGTCAACCGGGCCGTTGATGAGGTAGGTGACGTTGGTGACGCCCACCTGAATCATCGCATCGTTCAGATGCACACCGCGGCCTGAAAGGTGAAGGTCGTCAGGCTTGCCGTAAACCCTGATTCCGCCCTTCAGGGTGCCGCCCATCGACGTGAACACCTGGCTGAGGAACGGCGTGGCGGCTTCAAGAGGGAAGTCGTCGAAGTTCGCCCTTGCGTTGATGTTCCTGTCTTTTGCGTTGACTGTGCCGTCCGCCCTGAGTGTACTGAGCCCGTGAAGGTCGTTGAGGACGTGGCACTCTATGATGTCGCTGCCGTCTTTCCAGGCGCTGGTGATCTTCAGGTCTCCGATTTCGCTGTTGCCGAAGACAAGGTCGTCGGTGTCAAGATTGGCGAAAAGGCCGAGCCTGCTTTTCGTAGGGGACTTGATGCCGATACGGCCGTTGACGACGCCGTCCAGATTGTACTTGTTCGGCAGGAACTGGCTGATGTCGGACAGATTCAGGTCGTTGATGGCCACTGAAAGCGATCCGTCGTTGACGGAGGACAGGCTGCCGTTGATGGAAATCTCCTGAAGACCATTGCGGATGGACAGGCTGTCGATTCCCAAGTCTTTTCCCCGCATCACGATCTCCGATTCTCCGAATTCCCAGAGGTCCTTGCCCGCGCGCAGGTAGGAGTCGAACGGGCGGGCCTTGATGACAAGGCTGTCTGTCATGTCGCGCAGGATCTCGCCGTCGAGGAGGATGACTCCTTCGCTGTTGCTTCCGTTGACGTTGTCGAACTTGAAGGCGACGTCGAATTCGTCGTTGTCGGCGTACGCCGTGAAGGACGGCTCGGTGACTTCCATGCTTCCCATGATGAACTGGGAGCTTGACAGAAGCGCATTTAGCCTGCCGTTGAGGTTGTCGATGTCCGCCGCGAGCCTGCGGGCGAAGGTCGTGCCGAGCGCGATGCGGTCGGACCTGATGCCCGCCAGCAGGGTGCCGTTGTCGACTGACAGGTTGAAACTGGTGCTGTCGGCGATGTAGAGCTTCGGCATCAGGTAGGTCAGCAGGGTGCGGGAATCGTGGATGTTGGCGTCTATTTCATAATGGCGTGGGCTTGTTTCGCCCTTTGGCGTGCCCTGGATGGCAGGCAGATGGGTCTTGAGGGTGAGGTCACTGATGTCTTCGAGGAGTTCCTTTATCGTGCCGCTTCCCTCATAGTTGGCGTCGGCGAAAGGGGAGTTGAGGCGGATGTGCTGCATCCCGTCGCGCGAATGGGCGCGGACGGTGATGTTTCCGATGTCGTGGAGGCCGTTGTCGCTGACGATCTTGATGCTGTCGATGAAGGCGTCGCCAAGCGTGAAGAGGCTGTCCTTGACGAAATTGGCATAAATGTTCGCCCTGAGGTTGGAGACTTCGCCGCGCCTGTCGAAGTTCAGGGCGTGGAAGTCGATGTTGTCGATGTTTCCCGCCAAGCGGTAGCGCCTGCATCCGTCGAACGGCTTCAGGTCAATGAGGCCGATGAGGTTGGTCTTGAGTGCCGGATCCGCGCTGTTGACCTTTGCGCTGACGGTGTTGTCTGTCATGTCTCCCATGATGACAACGTCGTGGAACTCGTAACCTATCGCTTCCAGGCTGTTTATCCGGAGGGAGTCGATCTTGATGTCGTTGTTAGCATTGACCGTGACTCCGAATGCGCCTTCGGCGTCAAGGATGCCGAGCTTTTCGGAGCGGGCGACGATGCCGGCGTTGAGGTTGCCGGTGGTGACGTGGCCGTCGACCTTGATAGGCTTGCCGTCGATGACGGAATTGTAAACGGTGCCGTCGAACAAAAGGGTGCCAAGCTCGCCGTTGCGGATATCGGCGGCCACGCCGAGCCTGTTGATGTTTCCCTTGCAGCTGGCGTCAGCCTTCAGTATCAGCCCCGGAACCAGATTTGAAAGGTCGACCTCCTTGCCGTTGCGCCTTGCCCATTCCGTGAGGAAGAGTGAAAGCTGGCGGGAATCGGTTTCCAAGCCGGTGACAGTGCCTTCGAGGTACATGTCGTTGACGTCGGGGACGACATTCTTGACGCGGCAGGTGGCTGTGGTGGAGATGCCGGAGTGCAGTTCCGTAAACTTGATTCCAGTGGCCAGGATGTCGTTTGTGGTGCCGTGTGCGTGTCCCTCCGTTATGTCTGCGACAAGGTCGTTCTCCCTGAGCGCGTATCCTGAGTACCAGTTGAGGCTGGACATTGCGATGCGGCTCCGCCCGAATTCTCCGTCCATCACGACCTTGTTGACGTAGTCGCTGAAGTCCAGGATGTTCCGGAAGGTCATGGAGAAGCTCTTGAGGTTGATGTCGGAGCAGTCGTCGACGATGTGGGCGTCATATATCAGGGCCTTTCCGAGTCCGACCTCGGCGCGGCCGGTGACCTTGTTGAGGCTGTAGCCGGATTTCTCGACGGCGTCGAGGTGGTCGAGGACGCCGTACATCTTGCCTCCGGCCATTTTCATGCTGTGGGCGCGCGCGTTGGCGTTCAGGTCCATGTCCTCGAAGTTGATGCCCCAGCCTTTGTATATGCTTGTTTCCGAACTGTAGTTGACGAGACGGAACCGGAAGTTGCTGATGTTCACGCGGCGTATGTCGAAGAGGTTCGGTCCCGGCTGGGCGACATAGTCGGAGTCGATCTGCTGTGAAGGAACTATGAGTTCGAAGTTCGTGCTGCGGCCCGTGTCTTCTGCGGGCTCGCTGGTCAGGTAAAAGCCTCCGTCCTCTATGTTGAGCCGTCCGATATGAAGGCCTTCCTTGTCGAGCAGTCCCTTCAGGGTGAATGTGGCGGAGATTGTCTTCGCGAAAATGATGGTGTCGACAGGGGAGTAGCCTTTGCCGTACTTGTCTTCCGTATAAGGCTTCGGGTCGATGATGGCCAGGTCTTTCAGGACCACGGCGCCGTATGCGGTGACGCGCATCGAGGATAATGATACGTCGGCGCTTATGGCTGATTCAAGTTTGTTCTCAATTGCCTTTGCGAGTCTGTGCTGAACGGCGTTGCTGCGGAGGGCGATGACACCTGCGCTCAGTACGAGCAGGATGCCGCCCACGACCTTTGAAGTGATATGTATGCCTTTGCCGTTCATAACCTACAAAAATAGTAAATATTTACTTAAATATTTAGTACTTTTGCAGCAGCGGATTTGAGCTGAAAATATGGCAGATATCATCTTGGGAATAGAGTCGTCCTGTGACGACACTTCGGCGGCCGTCATAAAGGACGGCGTGCTTTTGTCGAACGTCATTGCAAGCCAGGACGTGCACCGCGCGTTCGGCGGCGTGGTGCCGGAGCTGGCGTCGAGGGCGCATGAACTGAATATAGTTCCCGTCGTCAGCGAGGCGCTTGCCCGCGCGGGCGTAGCGGCGGCGGACCTTACCGCCATAGCCTTCACGCGCGGCCCCGGCCTTCTCGGTTCGCTCCTGGTGGGCACATCCTTCGCGAAGGCGATGGGTCTGGCTCTTGATATCCCTACCGTGATGGTCAACCACCTGCAGGGACATATCCTCGCGAATTTCATACGCCAGCCGGACAAGCCGGTGCGTGAGCCGTCTTTCCCTTATCTCTGTCTGCTGGTCAGCGGTGGAAACTCCCAGATCGTCAGGGTTGACGATCCTCTGCATTTCGAGATTCTCGGCCAGACGATTGACGATGCCGTAGGCGAAGCCTTTGACAAGTGTTCGAAGATGATGGGGCTCGGCTATCCGGGAGGACCTATAATCGACAAGCTTGCAGCGCAGGGTGATCCTTCAAGGTTCAATTTCGCGAAGCCTCACATTCCGGGGCTTGATTATAGCTTCAGCGGCATAAAAACCTCATTGCTGTACTTTGTACGCGATGAAATGGCCAAAAATCCCATGTTTATGGAAGAGAACAAGGCCGATATCTGTGCTTCCTTCCAGAAAGCATTGATAGACATACTGTTAGACAAGCTTATCAAGGCCGCAAAGCTCACAGGGATCAAAGAAATCACGATAGGTGGCGGAGTGTCCGCGAATTCCGGCCTCAGGAACCGCATAGAGAGCGAGGGAAAGAAGCGCGGATGGAACACTTATCTTCCGGAATTCAAGTTTACGACCGATAACGCGGCAATGATTGCCATCGCCGGCTATTTCCATTACCAGGCTGGTGAAAGGGCGCCTCTGAACATTGCTCCAGTATCGCGTATGGCCGATTTTTAGCATTTGTAACATTATTGTTATCCGGTTTTGAAACAATTTTGTTTCATTTTTGATAACGTTTTTGTTCGGATGGCTAAGTATAATACTGATATTAAGTTACGGTTTTTATATGAAAACTTTCGAGATTGTTTGCCCTTTAAATAGGGAGCCACGTCTTAAAGAGATCGAAGCTCGCGCCGGCGGGCTGAAATGGGTGCTGAAAAAGCGTTCGATTGATGCCAGGAAAGAACCTGTCTGGCGCTACCAGTACGAAGCCTATGAACCGTCGGACGATTATAAGCCGTTCGTTCTTCCCGAGTATAAGGATGTATCTTCTGCGGAGCCTGTCATAGTGGTCGGAGCCGGCCCTGCCGGGATGTTCGCCGCTTTGCAGCTGCTGGTGCTCGGTCTCAAGCCTGTCGTGCTGGAGCGTGGAAAGAATGTCCACGACAGGAAGTTCGATATGGCGAAGCTTTCGCGGGAAGGCGTCGTGGACCCGGATTCGAATTATTGTTATGGAGAAGGCGGCGCGGGAGCGTTTTCCGACGGAAAACTGTACACGCGCTCGACCAAGAGGGGCGACGTACGCGAGGTGCTGTACCGCCTCGTGGAGTTCGGCGCCTCTCCGGATATTCTCGTGGATGCCCATCCGCATATCGGTACCGACAAGCTTCCTCTTGTTGTTGAAAATATCCGCAAATGTGTCGTTGAGCATGGTGGTGAGTATCATTTCGGGGCGCGGGTGGTCAAGGTTTCCGGCTCTGCCGGCGGCGAACGCCCGAGTGTCACCCTGGCGGACGGCAGGGTATTTTCCGGATTGGGAGTAATTCTGGCCACAGGGCATTCTGCAAGGGATATATACGAGATGCTGGTGGATGCGGGCGGCGCACTCGAAGCGAAGGGGTTCGCGATGGGAGTGCGCGTGGAGCATCCGCAGGAGAAGATCAACTGGTGCCAGTATCACGGCCAGTGGAAACCGGGCGTGCCTGCGGCGGAATATTCTTTCGTGGAGCAGGTGGATGAAAGGGGAGTGTTCTCCTTCTGCATGTGCCCCGGCGGGGTTCTGGTCCCTTCTTCAACCGAGCCTGGGACTGTGGTTCTAAACGGAATGTCCAATGCGGCGCGAAGCGGCAAGTTCGCCAATGCGGGTGTCGTGGTGCAGATCGAGCCTGAGGATGTCCCTGGAGATTCTCCGTTCAAGCTTATGGATTTCCAGCACTCTGTCGAGAAGAAGATGTATGATTACGTACGGGGCGCCGTAATCTGCAAGGGCGCTGCGATGTCTCCGGGCTGCAATCCGGAAAACGCTATGGTCGCTCCGGCCCAGAGAATGGAGGATTTCTGCCTTGGAAAGCTTTCCAAGACCATTCCCGAAACTTCATATCATCCCGGCGCAGTAAGCGCCCCTCTTCACGAGATTCTGCCTCCTATGGTCGCCACGCGCCTCCAGAAGGCCTTCCCTCGTGTCAAGATGAAGAATTATTACACCAACGCCGCCCTTCTGCTCGGCGTGGAATCCCGTACTTCTTCCCCGATAAGAATCCCGCGCGACCCGGACACCCTCCAGTACGTGTCCATCCCCGGCATCTATCCTTGTGGCGAAGGTGCCGGCTACTCCGGCGGCATAGTCTCCTCCGCCTTGGACGGCATAAACGTCGCTGAGGCTGTCGCTAAATAGGTGGCTGGTCGCATAAACGGCCGAGAGCGTGACTACCTCCTCTCCACGAAGGGAGGGTGGTCGCACTTTCGGCCAAAAACGCGACCAGTCACCGCAGTATTTGTTTTAAGTCCAATATGTTGATGTGAACCAGTCTGGCCAATTGTCCGATATTGGCTCCGGTGCTTTTTCTTAGTTCGGTGCAGAGTTTTATTCTTTGCTCAATGGTCAGAAAGTCGATATCATCTATTCCAAATAAATCACCTGATACTTTTGACGCGATTTTCAATACGTCTCCATCAGGTAACGACACTTTCCCTGCAAGTATTTCTGTATTAACAGTCTCCTCGACCCTCTGATTGAGTTCAAATTGGTAGTTCCAAGCCGTTTTGAACATTGTTTCAACATTCTTTGTCAAGCAATAGCATCCTGGCCAAATCATACCGTCAGGCAAATAAGTCCAATCATTCGGAAATTCGGTCTTTGTGTTGAATAATGTCCTCCTTTTTCTTTGAGAAAGGGAGTTTATAGGTCTCAGCAATGATTGGTAGAATGAATTATCATTGAATATCAGCGGGGCTGAGCTCCACCTATAGCCAGATGGAATGAGATTGATTCTGGCGGCAATAGGGTTTCTATGCACATAGATGATCTTTTCCTTAAGATCCTCATTGTTTTTAATGGGCCACGCATCATACTTCCAGTTCTTTCCGGCATCTCCCTTTTCTCCGTGACGGATCAGCCACATTTCAGTCAAAGCCCGGTAGTCAGCCATAAATTTCAAGCAGTCTTCTTTTGTACCATACAGGATGAAATGAACGTGATTATCCATTAGGCAAAAGGCAATAATCTTGACCGGATGATCTTTTAATGATTTCAAATAACAGATACCGATCCTATTCATACCGGCTATGAATGCCAGTATGCTTTTGAATAGGAAATCATCCTCCAGCCCCTTTGAGGCGCAATGATAATAATGTTTCATATCCGCAAGCTGGAAAGAATCAGTCAAAAGGCAATGGAACGTAAAAAAAGAAGAGCAGAATTTTATCTTTCTTTAAGATTTGTATGTATTTTTGCACTCCCACATAAAAATTAACACATATTCATCACAATGATAAGATTTGACAGCGATTATCTTGAAGGGTGTCTCCCCGAGATTCTCGAAGCATTTCAGAAAACCAACTTCGAACAGACCCCCGGCTACGGGGAGGATGACTTCTGCGCGGAAGCGCGCGAACTTGTAAAGAAGGCCTGCGAAGCCCCGGAAGCCGACGTCCATTTCCTGGTTGGCGGCACACAGACCAATGCAACGGTCATTGCATCGCTGCTGAAGCCTTATCAGGGCGCGATCTGCGCCGATACCGGACATATCAATGTCCACGAGACAGGAGCCGTGGAGCATACGGGCCACAAGGTCCTCGCAATTCCGAACACGGATGGCAAGATCAGCGCCGCTCAGATACGCGAAGTTCTCGATGCCCATTACTCCGATCCCAGCGCAGAGCACAACGTGCAGCCTGCGATGGTCTATATTTCCTTCCCGACGGAACGCGGCACCATTTACTCGAAAGAGGAAATGCGTGCAATCTCGAAGGTCTGCCGCGTCGCCGGCATCCCGCTGTTCGTGGACGGAGCCCGTCTCGGCTACGGCCTCGCCTCGCCGGGCTGCGACCTCACCCTCCCCGAAATCGCCGCCCTCGCCGACGTCTTCTACATCGGCGGCACGAAGCAGGGCGCGCTCTTCGGCGAGTGCGTGGTATTCCGTAACTCATTGTTGTCCAAAGATTTCCGCTATAACATCAAGCAGAATGGAGGATTGCTGGCCAAAGGCCGTCTCCTTGGCATCCAGTTCGCCGAACTGTTCCGCGACGGCTTGTATTTCCGCGCCGCGAAACACGCGGTGGAGCTTGCGCAGCTGCTGAAGTCCTCCCTCAAGGAAAAGGGATACAGCTTCCTGGTTGACAGCCCTTCGAACCAGCAGTTCCCGATACTCAATAATGATGACGTTGCCCGCCTGCACGAGCTGTTCGGCTTCGAAGACTGGACGAAAATAGACGGGGAACATACCGCAGTGCGGTTCTGCACCAGCTGGGCGACCACCCGCGAAGCGGTTGACGCCCTGCTTTCCGAATTGTAGATCATAACAAACCAAACAATAATGGCAAGAATTAAAATCATCACCTCAATGGGCGACATCGTGGTTCGCCTTTACGACGAAACTCCGGCCCATCGCGACAACATACTCAAACTCGCACGCGAGGGATTCTATGACGGGACTCTGTTCCACCGCGTCATCAAGGATTTCATGATTCAAGGCGGAGACCCTGACAGCAAGGGCGCTCCGGCAGGCAAGCAGCTTGGCTGCGGCGACGCCGGCTACACCATCCCCGCCGAATTCAATCCTGCCCTCTTCCACAAGAGAGGAGCTCTTTCCGCTGCCCGCCAGGGCGATCAGGTAAACCCTGAGCGCCGCAGCAGCGGCTGCCAGTTCTATATAGTCTGGGGCAAGACCTACAAGGAATCAGAAATCGGCCAGCTCGAGCGCCAGTCACAGATGCAGGCACTCCAGAGTACGTTCAACTCTCTCGCGATGCAGCACAGGGAAGAGATCATCACCCTCCGGAAGAACCGCGACCAGGCCGGCCTGAGCAACCTCCAGGACCAGCTTGAGGCAGAGGCCAATGCAATCGTCATCTCAAAGAAGCTCGGCAGACTCTCTGACGAGGCAAAGAAGGCCTACAGCACCATCGGCGGCACTCCGTTCCTTGATGGTCAGTACACAGTCTTCGGAGAAGTGGAGGAAGGTCTTGAGATAGTAGGCAAGATCCAGGAAGTCTCCACGGACTCGAATGACCGTCCTAAAAAGGATATTTCAATGAAGATGGAGGTAATAGACTAGACTAGGCTAGACTGAATGTTTACCCTTGAATTTTAGTTTATTTTGTTTTTAACTGAGGAAAATATGCAACATTTTCCTCAGTTTTTCGTTCAATATATAGAAGCGTGCTTTACATTGTGATTATATATGAGTTTGATAGGTAATATTTTGTGGATACTTTGCGGAGGAATAATAGTATCGGTACTATATTTTATTGCCGGATTGGTAATGTGCGTGACCATAATAGGCATTCCATTCGGACTGCAATTGATGAAAATCGGTTGTCTTGCACTCTGCCCGTTTGGCGAATCAGTACAAATCAAATCGAATCTTGGCGTTGGATCGACAATCTTCAGCATTCTCTGGATTTTATTCGGCTGGTGGGAAATTGCCATTGTACATTTCGTATTCGCGATAATTTGTGCTATCACAATTATCGGGATTCCTTTTGCCAAGGCACATTGGCGTCTTGCGCAGATGAGTTTTGCCCCATTCGCTATGACAAGGTAACCGGGGTCGCATAATTGGCTAAAAACGCGACTACCCCCTCAGTTTGAAGAGGGGGTAGTCGCGTTTTGGGCCGTTTATGCGACCAGTCAGGATAAGTTATTCCGACAGCGCGGCGGAACGGCCGGCGAGGGCGCCGGTGGAGAAGGCGAGCTGGAGGTTGTAGCCGCCGGTGTCGGCGTCGATGTCGAGCACTTCACCGCAGAAGAAGAGGCCGGGGTGGAGCCGGGATTCCATGGTCTTGGCTACTACGTCATCCGGGGAGACACCGCCGGCGGTGATGACGGCACGTTCGTAACCGACGTGGCCGGCAAGGTCGAAGCGCCAGTCCTTGAGGGCTTTGGCTATTGTAGGGAGGTTTACCCAGACTTTGGTTTCGGTACGGCTGCGGCGCTCGAGTGTGATTATCTCGGGGTGGGTCGCGATAAAGCCGGGGATGAGGTCCCAGGGCATGAGCTTGCCGAGCAGTATGCGGCAGCGTTCCTTCTCGCGGACGTGGCGGGAACGAGGGTCCTTGTCTATCTCTGTCCATAAAGCCTTCACCCTTTCAGTCACTTCAGTCAGACTTACGCCGGGCTTGAGGTCGATGGAAAGTGTGGCTTTTGAACCGTTTACCATTGCTTTCACGGCCCTGCGGCTTAACTGGAAGCCTATAGGACCTTCTATTCCTCCGTCAGTGAAGTCGATGTCGCCGAACTCGCTCTGGGCTTCATTGCCATCTACGTACAAAGTTGCCTGGACATTCTTCAGCTGTATCCCGCAAAGACTCTGTCCGAGTTCGGAGAGAGGGGTTTCACGGTTGATGAAGGTGCTTTTCTTTTTGGATTTCTGTTCAGACTCCTCGGGGTCAAGCTTGTATCCTTTTGGAACCAGGGCCGTGAGGGCGGGGAAGGTCTGGGAGATTTTATGGCCGGCGACGGCGGCCCATTCAAGGCCGTCGCCGGTGCTTCCCGTAGAAGGGTAGCTCAGGCCTCCCGTAGCGATGATCAGCTTTGAACTGGTCCAGGTGACTCCGTCCGCCATAGTGAGCTTGAAACTGTTGTCTCCGAATTCAATATCGGACACTTCCGACTCGCATTCTATCTTGACCCCTACGGAATGGCAGGCTGATACAAGTGTATCCACGACATCCGAAGAATGATATGAAGCAGGGAACGCCCTGTCGCCGCGTTCCACCACCGTCTTCATCCCGAAACCCTCAAAGAAATCCACAACCCCTTGAGAATTAAGGTTATAGAAAGCTGATTTGACGAAGTTGGACTTTGACTGCACGTGCCCGGAGAATTCATTCCAGTCTTTTACATTTGTAAAATTGCACCTGCCTTTACCGGTAATCATTATCTTGCGGCCCGGCCGCGGCATCTTTTCAAGAACCACGACCTGCAGGGCGCGTCCGGCATCCGCCGCCGCGCGCCCTGCGCAGTAAGCGGCCATCAGGCCCGACGCTCCTCCTCCGATTACAATTATATCAGCTTTCATTTACAATTATTCACTTTCCTTGAACCAGACTTCCATTTCACCCTTGCCCCTGTGGTTCCAGGCATAGTAAGGGATGAGCGTGAGGTCGCCGTCCTTGATTGTATTGATGCCGTAGAGCAGGTCAGGGCGGATCTCGACCTCAAGGTCGTCGTCGATTGACAGACAGGCTTCGCGCACGTCACCCTCGTTGTCTGCGAACTCGGCGCAGTAAACGAGAGGTCCGCGCTGTACGCAGAGGCGGCCGCGGTCGGCCTCCACATTCTCGTCGGCGCGTACGAAGCGCGCCTCCATATCCATTTCAAGGGAAACTACATCGCCCTTTTTCCATTTGCGCTCGATGCAGAAATATCCGTTCATAAGTTCTGATTCGACGGCCTCGCCGTTGACCATCACGTGGTACTGCGTGTCAACGATATCGGCAAAGGTGTAGAGGTCGCCCGGAATGACTTCTCCGCGAAGCCATCCAGGAATGCGCAGCTTCAGGGTGAAGGTGCCTGCGTTGTTCTTGAGTATGTCTATCTGGACATTGCCAGACCAAGGATATGCTGTGGTCTGCTTCAGTGACACCTCACGGCCTTCAAGCTTGTGTGTCATTGTGTTGGAGGCATAGAGGTTCACGTAGAGGTCCTTGCCGTCGGCGGCATAGATGTAGCCCGGAAGTGACGGGATGAACCTGCAGACGTTTGAAGGGCAGCAGGCGCAGCCGAACCACGGCTGGCGCTCGTGGCGGCCGTCGGACTCGAGCGGATTCGGGTAGAAGAATGCACCGCCGTCGAGGGAGATGCCTGAAAGCAGGGCGTTGTAGAGCGAGCGCTCGAGGACGTCGTAGTATTTTGACTCTCCGTGGAGGAGGAACATCCTGTAGTTTGTATAGACGTTGCCGATCGAGGCGCAGGTCTCGCAGTATGCGGAAAGGTTCGGCAGTTCGTAATTGCCCAGGAATCCTTCGTTGTGGTGGCTAGAACCGACACCTCCGGTGATGTAGGTCTTCTTGCCCACCATATTCTCCCATATCCTGTCTATTGCATCGATATAGGTCTGGTCGCCGGTGAGGGCGGCGACGTCCGCCATACCTGAATACATGTATTCAGCGCGGACGGCGTGGCCTACGGCCTCGTCCTGCTCGACTACGGGCAGATGTGACTGGCTGTACGGATCGCGGCGGGTGGTGTAGCCGCGCTTGTCGAGGAAATATTTGGCCTGGTCGAGGTATTTCCTGTCGCCTGTGGCGAGATAAAGCTTCGCAAGTCCCATCTCTGCGATCTGGTGGCCCGGAACGCGGCATACCTGACCTTCGCCGTCGCCGATCTCGCGGCAGACGCAGTCGGCGTATTTGATCGCTATGTCAAGGAAATTGCGCTTCCCCGTGGCCTGATAGTATGCCACGGCGCCTTCCAGCATATGGCCGAGGTTGTAGAACTCGTGGCTTCCGCCTTCGACTTCAGACCAGCGCTCCATACCTGACCAGGGGTGAGGGTGTGCGGGGTTCTGGGTGCGGGCCGTGTAGAGGTAGCCGTCGGGTTCCTGGGCCGCGGCGACGATTACCAGCACGCTGTCGATGTATGCCTCCATTTTCGGGTCCGGATAGGTCTGAAGGAGGTAGCTTGCGCCTTCTATAGTCTTGTAAACGTCAGTGTCGTCAAATGGAAAAGCCGTCGGCCTGTTGGTGTCAGAAGGGTGTGCCGCACGCTCGAAATTGGTATAGCGCTCAGTCTCCTCGCACTTGCTGAACGCAAGCGGGATGGTGACTTCGCGGCTGGCCTGCAGACGCTGGCCCCAGAATGAATCGGTGTCAACCTTCACTGCCGTGAAAGGAACCTGGCCGATGGGATAGCCGTTGGAAATGGTTTTGTCCTGACTGCAGGACGCGAGCGCCAGGGCGGCGCAGAGTAGTGTCATCAGTTTTTTCATATGGATACAAAAAAAGGGAAAGCTTAGCACATCGCACCGCTACGACCTCATACCCTTGCTGCCTTCCGACCCTGGGGGAGTTTTGAGGGAGCTGGTCGTGTACGACTTTCCCGGCGCAAAGTTATAAATTTTTCAGATACTATTGAAAATTAAAGGAAGAATGTCGTCAACCTTTTCGAATTTCCATATTCGGGATGAACCTATCATTATCACGGACATCGGCTTCCCGGCCTTCGTCTGGTACTGGGCCATCACCTGCCTGCACGCTCCGCAAGGCGTGCAGGGCTCTATTCCCAGGCGGCCGTACACTCCGCCTGCGATCGCTATGCTGCAGACATCCTTGTCCGGATAGCGCGCGCTGGCGGCGAACATCGCCGTGCGCTCGGCGCAAAGGCCTGACGGGAAGGCGGCGTTCTCCTGGTTGGAACCGCGCACGATCTGTCCGTTGGACATCCTCACCGCGGCACCTACGTGGAAGTGGGAATAGGGAGCGTAAGCGCAGCTCATGGCTGCGATGGCTTCGTTTGCGAGCTCGCGGTCTTCCGGAATCATCTCCTCGACCGTCCTGAACTCCTGAAATGTGATATTAATCTGTTTCTCGGTCATTCCGTTGTGGTTAATCTTCATCAAATATAGCAATTATTTAGTACTTTTGCACATTATGAAGGTATGCGTGGGACTCTCCGGAGGCGTTGATTCTTCCGTTGCGGCGCTGTTGCTGAAGCAGCAGGGCTATGACGTGTTCGCGATGTATATGCAGAACTGGCACGACATCGAGGGCACCCTGCACGGCGACTGCGAGTGGGAGGAGGAGAAGTTCGTGGCCGAGATGGTGGCCCGCAAGATAGGGATACCTTTCTATTTCGTCGATCTCTCCAAACAGTATATGGCCCGCGTTGCCGACTATATGTTTGACGAATACTCCCGCGGCCGCACCCCTAATCCGGATGTGCTCTGCAACCGCGAAATCAAGTTCGACGCATTCCTGCAGGCGGCTGAGAAACTGGGCGCCGACTATGTCGCGACCGGGCATTACTGCCGCAAGGAGGAGTTGCCTGACGGCACTTTCCGCCTGCTGGCGGGTGCCGACGGCAACAAGGACCAGAGCTATTTCCTCTGCCAGCTTTCGCAGGAGCAGCTCGCAAAGGCGATGTTCCCTATAGGTGACCTGGTGAAACCGGAAGTGCGCCGGCTGGCGCGCGAGGCCGACCTGATGTCGGCCGAAAAGAAGGACTCGCAGGGCATCTGCTTCGTCGGCAAGGTCGACCTGCCGGTGTTCCTTCAGCAGAAGCTGAAGAGCGTCGAAGGCGACATAGTCGAGGTCTATCCGAAGTTCTACGAGGACCATCCTCTTGCGGATGACACCCTCGAGACTCTGTCGACTCCGTATGACTATTCGTCAATAGTCTTCGAATCGGAGACTTACCGTTCCGGAAAGAAACACATAAAGAAGACACGCTGGAAGGACAACCCTTACGGGAAGATAATAGGCCGCCACGAGGGCGCGCAGTTCTACACGCTGGGGCAGCGCAAGGGACTCGGCGTCGGCGGTCACGCCGAGCCTGTCTTCGTCATAGGCACCGATATCGCCTCCAACAGGGTCTATGTTGGGGAGGGGGAGAACCATCCGGGCCTGTTCCAGAAGGCGCTGCGCATCGCTCCGGACGAGGTGAAATGGATACGTCCGGCCGACGCGATGGCCGTCGGCGAGCAGCGCCGGCTGCGCGTGCGCATCCGCTACCGCCAGCCTCTGCAGGACGCTGCGCTGATAATGCGCAGCGACGCGCTGTACATCCTCTTCGACGAGCCGCAGCGCAGCATCACACCAGGGCAGTTCGCCGCCTGGTACGATGGTGATGCACTTCTTGGCAGCGGAGTGATAGCATAACGGAATTATTCTTATATTTGCATCCGCAAAACGCGAAATGGGGTATTAGCTCAGTTGGTAGAGCGTAAGGTTCGCAATCTTAAGGTCAGGGG
>JAUNNZ010000031.1 GCA_030537315.1 Bacteroidia bacterium | reverse complement strand
AATGTGCGGAATGTTAAATTTCCGAAAATTGTTGCAGAAAAATTTGCTTTTTACAATTTTATTTCCTTGTATATCCTCCTTGATCACCTTCATCTATAAAACCTTGAACAACATCTCGTCCCGCTTGAAATATTTCAATAAGTGTGAATGCCACACCTAAAACAACAAATAGCGATAAATCATCAACTCCGAAGATTCCGCCATTAACTTGTGTAGTTGAAGGCAGTAACCTGAACGCGGCCATTCATCCCAAGTGTCATATATCCGATATCCTTAGGCTGGACATAGCATTCGGCAACAAGATCACCGTCCGGTGAAATCTCCAATATCTGCTGACCAGCGCTCACATAAGAACCGTCAAACAATGCCTGAGCCTGCTGAATGGTGCCTGTCACGGGAGAACAGACCACTGTTTCTGTATCTTGAATACAAATCTGTTCAATTTGAGTGTCGATATCTCTCAGTTCATTTTCGTATTGGATGAGGTCAGATGCCCATTGCCGTTTTTGATAGCTGGTTAATGTTCGTATGGCATTCTCGGCTTGCTGGTACGAGAGTTCAACCGGTTCGAATTCAGAAAGTGGGATGACATTTGCCTCGAACAATTTCAAACTCCTCTCATACGCAGATTTCGTTTGTTTTCTTTTAACATCAGCTTCGTTCCACTGCGCGATATAGTATAGGACATCCTGCTTGTAAACCGGGCTTCTCAGTTTTACACTATATGGGCTCTTTCTTGTGAGATTCTGAAGATCGGTAATCAAGTCCTCGAGTTCTCCCTTTCTTTTTTCAAGCATAGGGAGTTTGGATGTGATCAGTTCGGATTTGATTACAAGAAGCGTGTCTCCCTCGTTTACGTGCAGGTTGGAAGAAAGGTTATGTGCCTCTACGAAGCCGGATGACGTAGTTGTGATTACCGTATGGTCTTCACGCGGCTTTATCACACCTGTTGAATGCACTGTAACATCTACCTTTAAGAAATATATGGCTATCAGGCATCCGACAATAACCAATAGTACCGTCAGCTTATAATGAAAGTATAGCAAAGTACAATGTCGCCGGCAACACCTTTGTCGTAATCGACGGCCGCACCATAGACGCAGCCCGCTTCAAAAGAAAAGAAGTCGTGCACACCTAATCGGCCCGACCCTGAATCAGGGCGATTTGGTAGAGTAAAATTTATGGCTCGCTCAGATGATGAAACCTGTTCAAATTATCGCCAGGACATACCGATATCCCAATGGATTGCGTATTTTAATGACGTCCTGTTTGGCGGCAAATTGAATTCCTCAAGAATCAGCTGGTAGGCATCTGGATATTCTTCAATCCATTTTCCGACAGCAACTTCAAAAGTATCGGATTTAATATTGTAAAAGACACGACCCCGCGGTTTGTCCTGATAAGCCCCGACATAAGGACCTTTATCGTCACCGTGATATTTCTGTTTCCGGAATTCACGTTTCCAAATGTCCTCGTGCATTTCTGAACAGGTTATTCTGCCATCAGAAGCATTTGCTTTTGAATAATCGGAGACCCTGTGTGAAATTACTCCGAATAATTCGTTGCGAGCTCTATTATACCAGAAAATCCCAACCTTCGGTTGTGAATCCTTTCCTCTATTGGCTGCCATTAGCGCCATTACTGAAGCATATTCGTTCTCCGAGAAAGATTCTATTGCAAGATTTTGCCTACCGGAATTCTCTCCTGGAGCTATTGCACCTGATATTACCGGGACGGATAAAGATAATATGAGAACCTTTTCTTCATTGAATGTATAATATATGGCATTGTCATAGGAAACCTGCCTTATCCAAATGCCACGATATTTACCTTGCAATTGAATAGGCGAGCCGTTTCCGGTTTCCGGATGGGCGAGTATGTCATTCAGCAGAGACTTGAACTTATCTGCCACATCCGGATCATTCGCCTTGATGCTCTTGTATGATTCCAGGGCTTTTGGAAGAAATTCAAGAATCATAGCTCATCAATGTCAACTACGATGCCCCTTCCTGACTTCAATACCGAGATGCCGTTACCAAATTCCTTGCAGATATCCGTTGAATGAATTAACTTCTCCGTTTCCCTGATGGAATTATACTCGTCCAGAGAAATTAGCACCGCAGCGTTATTTCCGCGGTTGATAAGAACCGCGTTTCCATCGTTCAAGACATTGTCCACATATTGCCGTATGTTTGATCTGAAATCAGAAATATTAGTTGCTATCATTTCCGTTCTTTTTTGCAAATATATGTACAAAATTTTGTACAAACAAAATATATTGTCTCTGGCTTGCCGGGTTTACATATTGACTAATTTTTTCGCCCGCGAGTGAGATGTGCGACCATTCCTCATTTGGCTGTTTTTTTGCTATATTTGCAATCGGCTCAAAGTTGGTTAGAACCACTTATAATATTGATATATGAACAAAATCAAAGTTGCAATTGTCGGTTACGGCAATATCGGAAAATACGCGCTCGAGGCGGTAGAGACCTCCGGCGATATGGAATGTGTGGGCGTGGTCCGCAGGACCGCCAGCTCAGAGGGTTTCCCTGAACTTGCGGGGTACAAGGTGGTCAGCGACATCGCCGAGCTCGGCAAGGTCGATGTGGCCATCCTTTCAACTCCATCACGCAAGGTTCAGGAGAACGCTGAGAAATATCTTGCTATGGGCATAAGTACGGTTGACAGCTTCGACATCCATTCCGGAGTGGGCGACCTCCGCCTCACGCTTGATGCCGTGGCAAAGAAGAACAACGCCGTAAGCGTCATTTCCGCAGGCTGGGATCCGGGCAGCGACTCCGTCGTGCGTGCGCTCCTTCAGGCACTTGCTCCAAGCGGCGTGTCATACACCAACTTCGGTCCGGGCCGCTCTATGGGCCACACTGTCGTCGTCAAGTCAAAGGCCGGCGTCAAGGACGCGCTGAGCCTCACCCTGCCTGCCGGCAAGGGTGTCCACAACCGTCTTGTATATGTCGTTCTTGAAGATGGTGCAGACTTCGCGACCGTTGAGAACGCCATCAAGACAGACCCGTATTTCGCATCAGATCAGACCGAGGTCAAGGCCGTTCCGAGCATCGATCCGTACAACAGCATGATGCACGGTGTGAACATCGTCCGTGACGGAGATTCCGGAAAGACCACAGACCAGCACATCGACTTCAATATGCGCATCAACAACCCTGCCCTCACCGGCCAGGTACTTGTAGGTGCCGCCCGCGCCGCCACACGCCAGGCTCCGGGCTGTTACACAATGATAGAAATCCCCGTCATAGACCTTCTTGAAGGTGACAGGGATTCTCTTGTGCGCAAGCTCGTATAAGAAGTCTAGCGGTATTCCTCGTATTCAGGCATCGCGAGTTCGGAAAGGAACTCGGTAAGTTTCTCCTCGTCTCTCGGACAGATGAGGAGAACGTCCTTCATATCCACCACGAGAAAGTCCTCCATCCCTCGGACGGCGACGAGTTTCTTGTCGGCGCTGGAGAAGATGATGTTGTTGGAACTTTCCTTCAGCAGGCCCTTGCCGCGGATGTTCGAGGCGTTTCCTGATTTGTCGTGGTTGACCAGATGGTCATACAGTGACTCCCAGTTACCGATATCAGCCCAGTTGAACTTTGCTGGATAGACCCAGGCGTTGTCGGTCTTTTCCATAACGGCGACGTCGATTGAAACGCGCGGCATATCGGTGTATATCCTCTCGATGAATGCCTGCTGCTGGTCTGTGCACAGATATTCCTTCCAGCCTTTCCAGAGACGCGTGATGTCCGGGGCGTGTTTTTCAAGCTCTTCGCGTATGGTCGAGGCGCGCCAGATGAAGATACCGGAGTTCCAGAGGAATTCTCCGCTGTCGATAAACACCTTGGCGAGCTCCTTGTCAGGCTTTTCGGTGAAGGTCTTTACCTTTACCGGGCGGTCCCCTTCAAAAGGACCGGCGACCTGGATGTAACCGAAATTTGAATCCGGACGGTTCGGAACAATGCCTATCGTGATGAGGGCATCGGTGCCGGCGGCATATTGGACTGCGCTTGACAGCGTTTCGTTGAATGCCGGGATATTGCTGATGGCGTGGTCGGCAGGGGTTGCGATGACTGTCGCCAGCGGGTCTCTCTTCAGAAGGCTGTATGTGGCGAAAGTGAGGCAGGGCGCTGTGTTGCGGTTGTATGGCTCAAGCAGGAGATTCTCTTGCCTGAGTTCAGGAATGCACTTCATTACACGCTCCTTGTAGCGCTCCAGCGAGACTATGAGTATATTCTCTTCCGGGACAAGAGTTTTCATCCTGTCGAAAGTCGAGCGGAGGAATGAAGTTCCGTCACCCTCGAAATCCAGGAACTGCTTCGGTTTGGCGGCGCGGCTGATAGGCCAGAAGCGGGAACCTATGCCGCCGGCCTCGATCACACAATACAGATGTTCGTTAGACATATATCGGAATAAAAGCTTTAGGGTAATATTCTATTATGGGTCCCGTTTCGTCCAGGACCACGGTTATCACGTCAAAAAACAACTCCGCGTCATCCAGGTGAAGCTCCCTGAACTCCGCCGAGTGAAGGAATGCCTTTGCGGCGGCGACCAGCTTCGTCCTCTTGTCATAGTTCACGCTGAGTTCGGGCGCCGCCGCCACGGGGGCGGTCCTGGTTTTAACCTCCACTATATGGATGGCACCCTGCTTCAGGCTAATTATGTCAAGTTCCCGGTGCTCGTTGCGCCAGTTCCGCGCAACGATGCGGTGTCCTTCATTCTGCAAAAAGAAACAGGCCTCATCCTCCCCCTGCTTCCCCACGTTCTGTTTCTTGTTCTCCATATCAAAAAGTCACTATTGTAACTCCGGTCCCTCCTTGCCTGATGTCTTCGTCCCTGACCGTCAGGCCCGGTATAGTCCGGAGATATTTCTGTATTTCCTCTCTCAATACACCTGTTCCTTTCCCGTGTATGATGCGCACCATCCCTATGTTCAGCATCACTGCGTCATCGATGTAGCGCGTGACGATGTCAAGCGCGTCGGAAAGGCGCTCGCCACGTATGTCAAGCTCGGGCTTGAACGCGAGCTTGCGCTCGGAGATGGCGCTGTCGACCTTCTGTTCGACAGGCTTGAAGAGCTTGCGGGAAGCGTCCCTGAATTCGTTCGAAGAAATCCTTTCGACCTTATCGGGACTCATGGTGCTGCTGATACTGCCAATGATGACAGTCAACGACTTGCTGGACACTTTCGAGACTTCTCCCACGAGGCCGTTCTGCTTGACACGGACCTTTTCGCCCACTTTCAGCGGTTCTACCTTCTGAGGCTGTTCGGGCATGGCGTCCTTCTTTTTCCTGTTCCGCTTTTCCAGCTGGGATATTTTCCTGTCGATGTATTCGTCGCGGGCTTGCTGCTGCTTGCTCTTGCGGTCGGAAATCGCGTTGAGGAACCCCTGGAGTTCCAACCGCGCAGCCTTGGTCTGTTCCTTTTCGGCCTGTGCGGTCTTGATGTCGCGGATGGTCTTCTCCACCTGCTTGCCTGCGCCCCTCACGATACCTTCCGCCTCACGGCGGGCTTCATCGAGGATGGCCGCTCTCTGCTCCTTTATGTCTTCCAGTTCTTTCTGGTATTTTTCCGTCAGCCCTTCAAGGTTCTTGTCGGTCTTCTTGACCTTCTGCAGTTTCTCGTCAAGGGCCCGCCGGTTGCGCGCAATCTTGCGGAGGTTCCGTTCCATTCCCACGAATCCCTCCCCGGCGCGAGCCTCTGCATCCTTGACGATGGATTCCGGCAGGCGCATCTTGCGGGCGAGTTCGAATGCGAACGAGTTGCCCGGAAGGCCGACTTCAAGCTTGAACATAGGTTCGATGCGCGACGCGTCGTAGAGCATTGCACCGTTGGTGACGTGCGTGTCGGCGGAGGCCGCGTAAAGCTTGAGATTGGTATAGTGGGTGGTGATGACGCCGTAAACGCCTCTCTTGTCAAGCTCGCTCAGGATCGCCTCGGCGATTGCGCCTCCGGCCGCCGGCTCCGTGCCGGAGCCGAATTCGTCTATAAGCACGAGCGTCTTCTCGTCGGCGTTGTCGAGCATATCCTTCATGTCGCAGAGGAAGGAGCTGTATGTGCTGAGGTCGTTCTCTATGTTCTGGTCATCGCCTATGCTGACGATGATGCGGTCGAGGACGGGGAGTTCCGAAGTCTCGGAGGTCGGCACGAGCATACCCCACTGGAACATGTACTGAAGCAGTCCGACCGTCTTCAGACAGACGGACTTGCCTCCGGCATTCGGCCCGGAGATAAGCAGTATCCTTTTCTGGGGGGTCAGGTTGACGGTCAGGGGGACCATGTCGCGCCCTTCACGCTTGAGCGCCTTCTCAAGCAGCGGGTGGCGCGCCTTGCGTAGACTCAGCTCTCCGCCATTGGCAATCACGGGCATGCCGGAAATGAAATCAAGTGCGGTCTGGGCCTTTGCCATAAGGAAATCCATCTCGCCGATGAAAGCGGAGGAGGCGAGTACATCGGGGATGTACGGACGGAAGAATTCCGTGAATTCGAAGAGTATCTTCTGAATCTCGCGGGTTTCCGCGAAGTGGAGCTCCGTTATGTCGTTTTCCAGTTCTATTATTTCGGTCGGCTCGATGAATGTGGTCTTTCCCGTGGCGGAGGCGTCATATACGAACCCAGGCAACTTGCGCTTGGTGGAAGTGTTGACCGGAATGAGGAATTTTCCGTCACGGATGTTGACGGCGGCGCCGGAGTCGGCGATTCCCTCCTCCTGCGCCTGACGCAGTATCGCTGCCGCCCGTTTTGAGACGGACGCCTCTTTTGCGCGGATGTCGCGCCTTATTTCGAAAAGGCTGTCTGAAGCGGAATCCTTGATTTCCCCGTATTTGTCCAGTATGGTTTCGATGCGGCGGTGGACTTCAGGACAGGTCTGGATGGGGGCGGTCATCCTTTTCAGGTTGGGATAGACGCCTTCCTTGACGCTGTTGAAGAAATGGATTATCCGGCGCGTGGTGTCGATGACGGTCTTCAGCTTGGCGAGGTTGAGGGTGTCGATGGCGGTTCCCGGATGCTGGAGGGGTTCGAGGAAAGGGATGGCGTCGATATATCCCGTGGTCGGGAAGGATTCCTCGAACATCATCACCAGACGCATCTCGTCCGTCAGGTTCAGGCGCTGGCGTATGATGGAGGTATCCGTTGAAAATTCTTCGGATGCCACTCTGCCGGAGGCGTATTCAGTCAGTGTGCGGTCGGAGACTATCTTTCGTATCTTGTCAAAACCCAACTTCGTCTCGAGCCTCTGGTCTATCATTCCGCCTGTCCTCCCAGTTTAAGTTTCAACATATTGCGGCTGTCGATCTTTGTAACCTGTCCGGCGCGGACGAAGGAGATGCCGCCGGTCTGTTCGCTTACCACCACAACGTCGGCGTCGCTTTGCTCGGAGATGCCGACGGCCGCCTTGTGGCGCATGCCATAGCGGGCCGGAAGATCGGTGCGGTCGGTGATGGGCAGCGTGCAGCGTGCCGCAAGTATGCGGTTGTCGCTGATTATCATCGCTCCGTCATGGAGCGGAGAGTTCTTGAAAAAGATGTTTTCGATGAGCCGGCGGTTGATTTCGGCGTCTATGGTGTCGCCGGACGCGACGATGTCTTCCATCATGTTGTTGTGCCGGATGACAATGAGCGCGCCGGTTTTCTGCGAGGCCATTTCCTCGCAGGCGGCCGCGATCTCATCGATGGAGCCGGTGGCGAGCCCTCCGGAACTGTTGCGCGCCATGATCTTCTGGAACAGATTCCTTTTTTCGACGGCATTTCCCGCACTGCGGCCGAGGTTGTTGAGGAAACGTCTGATCTCAGGTTGGAAAATGACGATCAGCGCGATCGCGCCCACGTCGATTATGGTGCCCAGCAGTGCGGACATCATCTTCATTCCCAGCGCGACGGCGATGATTCGGACGATGAGGACGATCAGTATGGCTATGAAAATGTTCAGGGCTGAAGAGCCGCGGATCCACCTTATAATAAAGTATATGATGGCGGCGACCATCACGATGTCCAGAAGGTCTATCCAGGAGAATCGCAGGAAGCTGAAAGCGCCTGCCAGATACGTTCCAATGCTCATAAATACAAAGGTAATAATTCTGTTAGAGAAAGTTACGCTTTTTTATTTGAAATATATTTCGTACATTTGCAGCCCGCAAAATTGCGCGGATATACTTAAAGTATTAATTAACAATTAATTATCAAACCAATGCCTGGATTAATTGGAAAGAAAATCGGAATGACTTCCGTTTTCAGTGCCGACGGTAAGAATGTACCGTGCACTGTTATCGAGGCTGGTCCGTGCGTTGTTACGCAGGTTCGTACAGTTGAGAAAGATGGTTATGCCGCTGTACAGCTTGCCTATGACGAAACAACCGAAAAGCACGCCAGCGCGCCTCTGATGGGGCATTTCAAAAAGGCAGGAACCACCCCTAAGAAAAAGCTTGTCGAATTCCCGGCAGACTTTGGAAAGGAGCTTAAGCTCGGCGACGTTATCACGGTGGCTGACATCCCTGTGGATGAGACTCCGTTCGTTGACGTTGTCGGTACTTCTAAAGGTAAGGGTTTCCAGGGCGTTGTACACCGCTACGGTTTCGCCGGTGTAGGTGGCCAGACTCACGGCCAGCACAACCGCCTTCGTCACCCTGGTTCAATGGGCGCATCTTCATGGCCTTCACGCGTACTTCCTGGTATGCGTATGGGCGGCCATATGGGCAATGAGCGCGTAAAGGTCTTCAACCTCCGCGTCATCAAGGTCATCCCTGAGAACAATCTTCTCGTTGTCAAAGGTTCCGTTCCTGGAGCCAGAGGTTCTTATGTAATTATTGAGGCTTAAGAGTATGAAACTTTCAGTTTTAAAGATCGACGGAACCAAATCCGGCAAGGAAGTCGAACTCGCAGACAGCGTATTCGCAATTGAGCCTAACGACCACGCCATTTATCTTGACGTAGTCCAGTATCTCGCAAACCAGCGTCACGGCAATGCCAAGACCAAGGACCGCAGCGAGATTGCACACAGCACCAAGAAGCTCGGTCGCCAGAAAGGCGGCGGCGGTGCTCGTCACGGTAGCCTTAAGGCCAATATCTTCGTAGGCGGCGGCCGCGTTTTCGGTCCGGTGCCACGTTTCTATCATAACAAGTTGAACAAGAAGGTCAAGGCCCTCGCTCGCAAGTCCGCCCTTTCTTACAAGGCACAGGAGAATGCGATCATCGTTCTTGAGCCGTTCGTAATGGATGCACCTAAGACCAAGGAGTTCATCAAGATCAACGAGGCCATCAAGGCAGGCGATCGCAAGGTTCTCTATGTGCTTCCTGAGAATTCAACCAATATTTTCCTTTCATCCCGCAACCTTCCTCAGGTAAATGTCATTTCCGTAGACGAAATCAACACTTA
The DNA here is from genome assembly GCA_030537315.1 of Bacteroidia bacterium. Taxonomy (GTDB): domain Bacteria; phylum Bacteroidota; class Bacteroidia; order Bacteroidales; family UBA932; genus Cryptobacteroides. The sequence goes on along the minus strand of JAUNNZ010000031.1, from coordinate 13,658 downwards.
CGCCATTATGAATGCCAACACATTGGTAATGGTTGACGGTGTTCAGGACATCCTCGCTGAGAGAAACATGCGCTAAACGAACACGAAGATGGGAATCATTATTAAGCCAATCGTAACAGAGAAGTTGACGGCTCAGGGCGAAAAGTTGAACCGTTACGGCTTCATCGTAAACGCTGATGCCAACAAACTTCAGATCAAGGACGCAGTCGAGAAGATGTACAACGTCGTAGTCGCTGACGTCAATACCGTTAATTATCACGGCAAGAGAAAGTCCCGCTACACCAAGTCAGGACAGGTTCGCGGCCGCGCTAATCATTACAAGAAAGCATACATCACTCTTGCCGGTGACGACAAGATTGATTTCTACGCTAACATCTAATAGGAGGTTCAGACAATGGCAGTAAGAAAATTCAAACCGGTAACTCCCGGTCAGAGAAACAAAGTGATCAGCACCTTCGAGGAGATCACCACCAACAAGCCTCAGAAATCATTGCTGGAGCCTCTCAAGAGCACAGGCGGACGTAACAACACCGGTCAGATGACCGTTCGTTACCTCGGTGGCGGCCACAAGAAAATGTACCGTATCATCGACTTCCTCCGCGACAAGGACGACTGCACCGCTACCGTTCTCACTATCGAGTACGACCCTAACCGTAGCGCACGCATCGCTCTCGTGCAGTACACAGACGGCGAGAAGAGATACATCATCGCCCCTAAGGACCTCAAGGTCGGCCAGGTTATCGCATCCGGAAGCGGTGTCGCTCCGGAAGTCGGCAACTGTCTCCCTCTGAGTGAAATTCCAGTTGGTACCATCGTTCACAACATCGAGCTCCGTCCTGGTCAGGGTGCCGCTATGGCACGTTCGGCCGGTACTTTCGCTCAGCTCGCAGCCCGCGAGGGAACCCACGCTGTTCTCCGCCTGCCTTCAGGTGAGACCCGCATGGTTCTCGTAAGCTGCCGCGCTACCGTTGGTCAGGTATCCAATGCAGATCACAACCTCGAAAGTCACGGTAAGGCCGGTCGCAAGCGTTGGCTTGGCAAGCGTCCTCACAACCGTGGTGTCGTCATGAACCCAGTAGATCACCCGATGGGTGGTGGTGAAGGCCGTGCATCAGGTGGACATCCACGTTCACGCAAGGGCTTGCCAGCTAAGGGATACAAGACTCGTAATCCTAAGGCTCAATCCAACAAGTTCATCATCGAGAGAAGAAAGAAATAACAGGAATTAAACTTTAGAGATTTATGAGTCGCTCATTAAGAAAAGGTCCATACATCCAGGAAGCCCTGGAGAAAAGAGTTCTTGCTATGAATGATGGTAGCAAGAAGAAGGAAGTGGTCAAGACCTGGTCACGTGCCAGCATGATCTCTCCTGACTTTATCGGCCATACTATCGCAGTTCACAACGGTAACAAGTTTATCCCTGTTTACGTAACTGAGCAGATGGTAGGTCACAAACTCGGCGAATTCGCCCCTACTCGCAACTTCCGCGGACATTCAGGTAACAATAAGAAGTAATCATTATGGGAAAGCGTAAAAGACTTATGGCTGAAAGCCTCAAGGAGGCCAAGAAGGTTACAGCAGTTGCAAAACTGAATGACGTCCCTACTTCCCCACGCAAGATGCGTCTCGTTGCAGACACAGTCCGTGGCGTAGAAGTTAACCACGCACTCGATCTTTTGAAATTCTCAAAGAGAGAGGCATCTATCCGTCTCGAGAAACTTCTCCGCAGCGCCATCGCTAACTGGGAAGCCAAGAACCCGGACAAGAGCAAGGATTTGGACAATGGCAATGTCTATGTAAAGACTATCATGGTTGACGAAGGCCGCACACTCAAGCGCATCCGTCCGTGCCCTCAGGGCCGCGCCGGTCGCATCCGCAAGCGTTCCAACCACGTTACCATCATCCTCGATGTAAAACAACCAGTGGAGAATAAATAATATGGGACAGAAAACTAATCCTATTAGCAACAGAATCGGTATCACCCGTGGTTGGGACTCTAACTGGTGTGGTGGTAACTATGCTGAGAAGATCGCAGAAGACTACGAGATTCGCAAATATCTTGGTAACCGTCTCGCTAAGGCCAGCCTCAGCAGAATCGTTATCGAGAGAACCCTCAAGCTAATCACCGTTACAATCTACGCAGCTCGTCCGGGCTTCATCATCGGCAAGGGCGGCACTGAGGTTGACAAACTCAAGGAAGAGCTCAAGAAGGTCACAAAGAAGGACGTCCAGATCAATATCTACGAGGTTAAGCGCCCGGAGGTTGATGCTCACATCGTTTCCGACAGCATTGCCCGTCAGATCGAAGGCCGTGTTTCTTATCGTCGCGCCATCAAGATGGCAGTTGCCAACACAATGCGCGTTGGTGCAGAAGGTATCAAGGTTCAGATCAGCGGTCGCGTAGGCGGCGCTGAAATGGCTCGCTCAGAAATGTTCAAGGAAGGTCGTACACCTCTCCACACTTTCCGTGCCGATATCGACTATGCACTCGCAGTTGCAAACACCAAGGTCGGTACCCTCGGTATCAAGGTCTGGATCTGCAACGGTGAGCGTTACGGCAAGCAGGACCTCACCCCTGCAGCGCTTGCAGCAGCAAACGCCCAGGCAGCAGGCCAGCAGAACCGTGGTGGCAACCGCGGTGACCGTCGCCCTCGTCGCGACGGCGACCGTGACCGTCGTCCTCGTCGCGAGCAGAAGTAATTTCGTAAGAAAATTACTATATTTAATGCCGGTTTCGGGTTTCCGAAACCGGTTTTTTTATGGATATCAGGGAGAAGATCACATTGCTGCCGCACCAGCCCGGAGTGTATAGATATTATAACTCCGAGGGAACCGTGATCTATGTCGGCAAGGCAAAGGACCTCAACAAAAGGGTAGCCCAGTATTTCGTGGACCCGTCCAGACTGAACACCAAGACACGCCTGCTGGTGTCCAGAATCGCCGACGTGCAGTATTCGGTGGTGAACTCCGAAGCCGACGCACTGCTGCTTGAGAACAACCTCATAAAACAGTACAAGCCTAAATACAATATCCTTCTCAAGGATTCCAAGACTTATCCCTGGATATGCATCACAAATGAGGAATTCCCAAGGGTGCTGCTTACCCGACGTGTCGATAAAAACGGTTCCCGGTATTTCGGGCCGTACAGTTCTGTGCAGCATGCGCGTGCGCTGCTTGAATTCTTCAGAAGCAGTTATCCCCTCCGCAGCTGCAAGTATAAGATTACATCCGACGCCATACTCCGGCACAAGTTCCGTCCGTGTCTGGACATGCATATCGGCCGTTGCCGCGGTTGCTGCACCGGCGGCGTGTCCCGCGAGGAATACAATTCATGGATTGCGGAGATAGAGCATCTTCTCACCGGTGGTGTAAATGACATCATCCGCCGGTACAAGGCTCAGATGCAGGCCGCTTCCGAAGAGCTGGATTTCGAGCTTGCACAGCAGTACAAGCTCAGGATAGATGCATTGCAGCAGCATTATTCGAAATCCATCATCACGGCAGCCGGAGAACGGGACGTGGATGTGTTCTCGCTCGTCTTCGACGGGCTCGAGGCCTTCGGCAACTTCCTCCGCATCCGCGGCGGCGCCATCATCCAGTCGCTCAATCTCGGCTTCAAGATGCAGATCGAGGAAGAGCAGGCCGCAGTGTTGAGCGAGTTTGTCGCCGAGATCGAATCCAAGTTCGGCGAGCTGAGCAGGGAAGTCATCGTGCCGTTCCTGCCTGACGTGATGATTGACGGTGTCGATTTCCGAATCCCCGTAAGGGGCGACAAACTGGCCCTGCTGGAGTTGAGCGCGAAGAACTCGAAAGAGTTCCGCTTCAACTCCCTCAAGCAGCGCGAGCATACCAACCCGGACGAATTCCACGCCGCCGTGGTGGAGGAGCTGCGCAAGGCGTTGGGAATGGAAGTCCCTCCGGAGCACATAGAATGTTTCGATAACTCGAACACCCAGGGCACCAATCCTGTTGCCGCCTGCGTGGTGTTCCGCGGTGGAGTTCCTGCCAAGAGCGACTATAGGAAATTCAAAATAAAAACTGTCGTGGGCGCAAACGATTACGCTTCGATGAAGGAGGTGGTCAACCGACGGTATTCGCGTATGCTTGATGAGAACCCTGATGACCTGCCACAGTTGGTGGTGATAGACGGTGGCAAGGGCCAGCTGAACTTTGCCTGGCAGGCGCTCTGCGAACTCGGCATCCAGGACAAGCTGACCGTTGTCGGTCTTGCCGAAAGGATGGAGGAAATAATCCGGGTGGGAGACCCGTACCCGCTCTTCCTTGACAGGAATTCGCAGGCATTCAAACTCATCACTCACGTTCGTGACGAGGCCCACCGTTTCGGTATCACCTTCCATCGTTCGCTCCGCAGCAAAGCCCAGATAAACTCGGCGCTCCGCGAAATCAAGGGAGTCGGCGAGCAGACCGAGCAGCGTCTGCTGATGCACTTCGGCAGCGTGGCGCGTATAGCGGCCGCCGACGAATCGGACATAGCCAAGCTTGTCGGCACTGCTCTTGCAAGGAAAATCAAAACACAACTGAACAATGACTAGGGAAGAGGTATTCAACAAAGTGTTCAACGCCTTCATTCTGATCGGGATGACGGTTGCGATGATATTGACGACAATCATCAAGGTCAAGGCTGCCGATTCAGGGCAGTATCTTCTGATTATCGCCGCATTCGGTTCATTGATGGGAGTCCTTTCGACAGTCTGCTCCGCCAATGGAAAGATCCTGACCTTCCTTTTCGGTCTGCTGGACGTGTCGATATACGCCGTAATGTGCTTCATAGGTGCAAAGTATGGCAATGCGGCCCTGCACGCGCTGTATTTCTTCCCGATGCAGTTCGTGGGCTTCTTCCAGTGGAGGAAACGCGGGGCGGGCTCTTCTTCAAAATTGAAGGCGCGCCGTTTCACCCCGAAGCAATGGCTGATGTTCGGAGCGATTTTCCTTGCCGCGTCTGTTCTGGTGTATCTGACTCTGTGCCGTTTTGACAAGACTGCCGCTGACCATTTCATCAAGGTTGCGGTGTTGGCCGACGCCGTCTCCACCGTTTGCAACATACTCGGTCAGCTGCTCCTTTCAACTGCTTATATGGAGCAGTGGTTCTTCTGGATCGGGGTGAACATCTTTTCGATAGTGATGTGGTCCATAACCCTGGCGGAAGGCGAAGGTGACGCGTCCTATTCGCTCATTTACATCATAAAATATTCGTTCTATCTGCTGAACTCATTCAATGGTTTGAGAATTTGGGCAGGACTGAGCAGGAAGGGCTGTTAGTTGCGTTATTGATAAATAATTATTAACTTTGCGGCTCGTAAGTTTGGTTTGAAGTAATAATATAAATTAAATAGCTAGTAATTATGGAATACGAAGAAATCGTAAAGAAAGTGAAGGCGATCATCGTTGACAAACTCGGTGTTGAGGCATCGGAAGTGACAGAGACCGCCAATTTCACAAATGACCTCGGAGCTGACTCTCTCGATACAGTTGAGCTTCTTATGGAATTTGAGAAGGTATTCGGCATCAAGATTCCAGATGAGGAGACCAGCACAATCGTAACTGTAAAGGATGCAGTTGACAAGGTCGCTGAAAAACTTGCTCAGAACTAAAAAGTGAAAACACACAATAATCAAGGCTGCCCGTCGGGCAGCCTTGATTTTTTATTCCGTTTTCTTAGGAAGAGAGAATGTCAGTTTCAGTGTAGGAACCGCGCCTTCGGCGTCAGGACCATTTAGTGCCGCCTTGTAGAAGCGGTCCTTGTCCAGCTGCCTTGAGACGGATGACTGTGTCGTGGACTGCGCGGCGGAGCTTGCCAGCATCGCGTAAGTGTAGTAGTTGTTGTAGCCGTAGCCACCGTAACCGCCATATCCGCCATATCCGTAACCGCCATATCCGCCGCTGTACATGCCGTTGTAATAGCTTTGATAAGCAAGGTAGTTGTAGTAGTCGCTCATTTCCTGGTTGCCGGCAACGGTCGTGTATGTGACTTCGTCTGCAAGTATAAGCAGCCAGATGTCGTACATCCCTTCCTTATAATATTTGGTCTTGCTGTTGCTTTCGTCGTCCTCATCTATAAGAAGGATCTGCTGGAGGTGGTACGATATGTCTGGGGAATATTTGTCCTGTGTCCTGTTGATGTCGCCCTGGTTCTCGGTGCTGCTGCTGGTGTCGGATATGCTGCCGAAAGAGGTGCTCCCGTCATAGTTGACCCTGCAGGTAGGAGACAGTACCTTAGGCCAGAAGCGGTCAATGTCTTCGTAATTTTCAGGGAACTCGAAAGGAAGGTCCAGCGTAGCCTTGTTTATGATGGCCCTCTTAGGGTCGCCGCCCGCTTCGATGATGATCTTCTCGGCGATGCGTTTCAGCTCTGATGCCGGGATGCGCGGCTTGAGGCCGCCGCCGCCTTCGATAAGGATTTTCGCTGAAGCTTCACCCTCGTACATATCGGTCTCATGGGTTGTCATATTCAGGCATATCTGAGGATATGTGGAATTGTTCTTGAGCAGCGAGTCGGCCTGGTAGAAATCATAACCGCCGAGAAGGACGTATGAAATCGTGTCCTTGCGCACGCCGTTGAACTCCGCCTCGTAAACCAGAAGTCCGAAATTGTTTTCTATGTAACCGTAGTCTATGTTATACTTGACCTGGAGGTTGAACATGTTGATTCTTCCACCGTTATTTTTCGGACTGTCGGTCTCGATGAAGATACCCGGGATGGCGGAGCGGAATTTGTCCGCGTCTTTCAGCGCGCTTTCCGGGAGAGAAAGGATCTTCTGGCCATATTCCTTCGAAAGATGGATGATGAGGGTGTCTCCACCGTTGTATATCTGGGAGCCCCTTGTCAGCCTGGCATCCTTGTGAGGGACCACGGTGTTACAATCATATGTCTTGTCGAAATCGAACGGCTCCTCAAGCTCATAGACATTGAGATTCTGGAAGATTGCCTCCTGACCCTCTTTTGAGACTGAACAGGAATCGAGGACGACGGACAGATAGAAGTCCTTGATGACAGGATTCTTGCCGAAATCAACGCCGCCGTCAAGATACATCGGGATAAGGGGGAGAGCGGCAGACCTCGTGGTGAGACCATAGTCCTCGTCACGGATGGCTCCGAAGGTTATTCTTGTTGTTGAGAAACCGGAGAGGCCGTCGGCCTTGTCGACATGGATCTCGGAAATGGGCGCACTGTCGACGAACACGTCATACATATCGTCTACAGCGAACAGGCTGCTTCCTATCTGGTAATCTGTTTCTACGCAGGCGCAGCAGAAAAGAAGCGCCGCCGCAAAGGCTGTGAATCTGAATCTCATTTTACAACGTTTCATAAAATGCGCTGTATTCGTCGATGTAGCCGCCACTTTCCAGGGATTCTTTGTTGAATGGAAGTATAGGCAGGCCGAGGCTCTTGCAGTGGTTGACAATATCCTTGTCCACGCTATCTGCGCCCAGAATCACACCGTCGGAATACTGAGCTGCCGTTTTTGCAAGATTGATGCCATCCGGCTGCTCAAGGAACGGAACGTCCTCGCGGGTCAAACCGCCGAATGCCGCCTTCCCGGCGAAATCGGCTGAAAACTTCTCGGAAGGCGTGTCGTCGTACAGGGAGAGCACGACTTTGCTGTTCGAGAAGATAGGATCGTCTTTATATGCCTTTTTTAGATAAGCAGGCAGAAGATGGGAAATCCAGCCCTGGCAGTGGATGACATCCGGTGCCCAGCGGAGTTTCTTGACGGTCTCAAGGACGCCGCGCGCGAAGAAGATTGCGCGCTCGTCATTGTCCGCAAAGAATTTGCCGTTGGCGTCTGCATAGGTCTGTTTGCGGCGGAAGTAATCTTCGTTGTCGATGAAATAGACCTGGATGCGGGCGGAGGAAATCGAAGCCACCTTTATGATCAGCGGCCTGTCGACATCCCCGATGATGATGTTCATACCTGAAAGGCGGATGACTTCGTGCAATTGATTCTTGCGCTCGTTGATGCAGCCGTAGCGCGGCATGAACGAACGGATCTCCATCTTGCGCTCCTGGATACCCTGCGGGAGGTACCTTCCGATATTGGCGATATCGGATTCCGGGAGATATGGAAATATCTCAGAATTTACGAATAATACTTTTTGCACTAAATTGCCCATTTGCACAAAGATAGCCATTTTTTTTGATTTTATCGCTATCTTTGGACTCGTAATCGAAGTTATGGCCTCCCAGGAGCGAAATATCATACGTCGCAGAATAGCCAACGCCTACCTTTCAAGCGTAATCAGTATCAGCTTGGTGCTGATGCTGATAGGCATCGCCGCCCTGCTGATAGTCAACGCCCGCGGCGTTTCCGATTACTTCAAGGAAAGCCTTCAGGTCTCCGTCCTGATGAAGCAGGAGGTGTCTGAAAAACAGGCTGCAGAATATCAGAAGGCCATATCCGAACTGCCGTTCGTGCGTACTACAAGGCTTGTCAGCAAGGAGGAGGGGACGGAAGAGCTCAAGCAGATGCTGGGCGAGGATTTCCTGAGTGTCTTCGAGTCATCTCCGGTGCCGCTTTCCATAGATGTCTCGCTCCGCGCCGAATATGTCTCTCCGGACAGCCTTGAGATGGTGAAAAGCAAATTGTCCACCTATAAGATTGTCGATGAAATAGAGTGTCAGCAGTCTCTGGTCGAGGCGCTTAACGCCAACCTGGCCAAGATATCGCTTATCCTCGGAATATTCATACTCCTGATGCTTTTCGTGTCGTTTGTCCTCATTAACAACACGGTGCGTCTGAGTGTGTTCTCCCGGAGGTTCACCATCCACACGATGCAGCTGGTGGGCGCGACTCGCTCGTTCATACGCAAGCCGTTCCTGACAAGCGCCGTATGGCAGGGTCTGGTGGCGGCGTTCATCGCCGTGGCGGCACTTGCCGCGATGTTGCTTGCGGTGAAGCGTTCGTTCGAAGCCCTCTTTACGATTTTCCGTCTGCAGCAGATGCTGGTTGTAGCCGGTGTGGTGGTTGTCTGCGGCGTTTTGATTTGTGTAATCAGCACGTATTTTGTAGTCAACAAGCTGGTCGGACTGACCAGGAATGACTTATATTATTGATATGGATAAAATGGCGGTAACCCGCAAGGGCCTCAAGTTCATCCTTGCAGGCGTGATTGTGATGATAGCGGGTTTCATACTTATGACAGGCGGTTCAAGTTCAGACCCGCAGGTTTTCAACTATGCAATGTTTGACTGGCGCAGGCTTGTGGCGGCGCCACTGGTGATACTTGCCGGAATAGTGGTGATTGTCATTGCCATCATGGGCAGGTTCGATGATAAGGAGGACAAGCGATGAACTGGTTGCAGGCACTTGTTCTCGGCCTGGTCCAGGGCCTTACCGAATTCCTTCCGGTCAGCAGCAGCGGACACCTTGCCATCGGCAGGGAACTGCTTGGCGTCGAAGCGGCGGATGATCTCGTGTTCGAGGTAACGGTCCACGCTGCGACTGTGCTGGCCACAATCATCGTGTTCAGAAAACAGATCTGGCAGCTCCTCTGCGGACTGTTCAAGTTCAAGTACAACGACGAGACGGACTATATTTTGAAGATATGTGTTTCGATGATTCCCGTTTTCATCGTGGGGATGTTCTTTAAGGATTATGTAGAGGGTCTTTTCTCTTCGCTGATGGTCGTTGGTGTCGCTCTGCTCGTGACGGCTGCGCTCCTGTTCTTCTCTGATATTGCTTCAAAAGGGAGGAAGGCTGCCGCGGAGTCGGGAAAGGATGAGTACCGCAACGGCATTTCCTACTGGCAGGCATTTGTCGTGGGCCTTGGCCAGGCGCTGGCCGTGACTCCCGGTCTTTCCCGTTCGGGTACGACCATAGGCACGGGACTGATTTGCGGAGTCAAACGTGAAGCGATGGCCCAGTTCTCCTTTCTGATGGTGCTGGTGCCGATTCTCGGCGAGGCGTTTCTTGATGTCGTCGGTGGTGATATGGCGGCTTCTGCCGTAGGCGCGCTGCCGCTTGTCATCGGATTCATAGCCGCTTTCGCTTCAGGATTGTTTGCCTGCAAGGTGATGATCGCCCTCGTGAAGAAGGCGCAGCTCAAATGGTTCGCGCTGTACTGCGCGATTGTCGGTATCCTCGTTTTGATATTTGCCCGATAACGAATGGCCGAACGTAACCTGACATATTTTGTGTCCGACGTCCATCTTGGCCTGGCGACTAAAGATCCGGCAGAGAGGGAGAAGCGGTTCCTTGCCTTCTTGAAAGGCATTCCGCGCGACAGCGCAAAGTCTGTCTTTCTTTTGGGGGACATCTGGGATTTCTGGTATGAGTACAGGGACGTGGTGCCGCGTGAGGGTTCGCGTGTGGTGGCGCAGCTGATTGACCTTATGGATGCCGGCGTCGAGGTCTATTTCTGTGAAGGCAACCACGATATCTGGACCTATTCCTACTTTGAGGAATTGGGGATTAAAAAATTCTCGCAGCCTTTTGTCTGCGAGATTGGCGGCAAGACCTTCTGCCTTGGCCACGGTGATGCGCTGGGCGGCTCCAAGAAAGGTTATGGCTTGATGCTCAAGCTTTTCCATAGCAAGTTCGCGCAGAAGCTTTTCAGCACCCTGCATCCTTGGATTGCATATCGTTTCGGACTTGCCTGGTCGAATTCCAACCGCAGGTCACATAAGCCGTATCATTTCAGGAATGAGGAGGAGCCGCTGTATCAATATGCTGTCGGGATGTCTTCCGGTCGTCATATGGATTATTTCGTGTTCGGCCATTTCCATGACAAGGTTGATCTTGAACTCCCGACGGGGGCGAGATTTGTCGTTCTGAAGGATTGGATGGATGGGGGAATGCCTCACGGTGTGTTCAATGGTTCTTCTTTCGAACTTCACTGTTAAGCGTTTCGGTCTTGATTTCCGTCTTTGTGGGCCATTCCATAAAGATGGAATAATAGAAGGCGTTCCATTCTCCGGTATCCCATTTCTTGACCAGCTGCTCTATTTTGGCGTCCTTGCCTTCCGGGTCGTATTTTGTCTTGAGGTCCTGTGAGAACAGTTTGGCGACAAGCTGCCAGAAGCCGGCGGCAAAGCCGCTTTCGTAGGTCTTGATGATGTTGTATGCATTCATTCCACATTCCCTGTCAACCAGGCGCATCAGCACCAGGCCCTGCGAGATGGTCATATTGCGGATATCCTTTTCGAACAGTCTGAAAAGTTCTTTTTCAACGTCATTGACGTACTGCGTGCGCTGCGACTTCTTTTTGACGTCGGCCGCGATGGTGCTGTCCACCTGCGCCATCATCTTGCGCCCCGCAAGTGCATAGGGATAAACCTTGTTGAAGTTGTAGACGAGCTTGTAGTCCTTGCGCCAGTCGCCATCCTTCATCCTTCGCCCTCGAGGAAAGCACCAGACGGGGTCGATGGAGTCGAAGAACATCGTGTCGCCGTCCGGCATCACCTCATAGTACATCATTTCGCCCTTGAGCTTCTGGGCGGATGATGCGATGCTGAACAGCAGCAGCGCGGCAAGTATGGCCGTAAGTCTTCTTGTCACGTTATTGCGGCGTGTTGTTAATCCGAGATGGGGCGTATCGGTATACCGAGGTAACGGTCAATGCAATCATCAGTGACAATGCTGCCTAAATGTAAGTTCATAACGTATGCCTTTTCCGGATGATTTATGCACAGTGAGCTTGTCTGGTAATAGGTTGTTTCTTCCGAAGTAGGAAGGTCCGTACTCATACCAAAGTACACAACAGGGAAGAACAACCTGTTTCCGTTTTCATCGACGAAGAGGTACCCTTTTATACCGTTGTACTCCGGGAGATATATTTCATCGCCCTTCAAACAATAGATGCCTTGTTCCGGTGTGGATGACTTGAGCTCACGATTAAATCTATTCCAACAAGCACTGTATAACTCATCGAAATCACTTTTTGTCGGTATACGCCAGGTGTCACCCCAAATCTCGGCAGCCGCATCATCTTCGGGGTCGAGAGTGCTCTTGTTGTCAGAGAATCCTTCATAGCCAAAAGTGGATGCATAGGATGAAAGGACATACTTGGTGAATTTTGGGTCATCGTTTGCTGTGTACGGGCAGTTAAACCAGCAGAATTTGCTGCCTTCATTTGGGTCGGGGTGTCTTTCACTTCTGCTATCCGGGAACGAATCCCAATTGGACCCTCTCCAGGAATGTCCTTCAATGTCCCCCCATGAGAAATATAGACCGCGACAGGCTTCTATACGTCCAGTTGCTGATATTGCGCCGATGTTCATCGTGGCCCATTTCTTACCGGCTATCCTTACGAAAGGATGACCGTTGATCTCCGTGCCGATGGCTGCCGGTGCGACTTCGGTATAGTCGGAAATGCCTTTCTTTACATTGATGATGACAGTGAAAGACTGGCCTGGGACAACCGGAATGAATTCGGTGACGACTGCTTTTATCGATACCGTGCCGTTCGCGAATTTCTCGAAATATCTGATATTGCTTTGAGGTATGGTGTCCAGATTTACTGCTTTGGTCTTTGACTCATTCAGCAGAATCGTGAAATCTGTCTGCTGCAGGGATGCAAGCGCGGATGCAGGGCTGATGATGCAGTCGATATGCAGGAGGTCGTGTCCGTCGACCTGGACACCGCCGTCGCTATAGGCCGGAATGATTTTGAAGGACTGAATCATCTGCTCAAGTGCGTTCACCCTGCCGACAAGCTCGGAAACTGTGGTTTCAAGGGTCTGCACCCTGCCTGCAATCGCGTCGATCTTGCCGTTGACACTGGCGATGGAGTCCTTGAGAGCCTGGGTGAGCTCACCTTTGCAGTTGCTGATGGCGGTTTGTATCGCCGCCTTATATTCAGCCCTGATATTTGCCTTGGCTGTATCCACGGCCGCTTTTGTGGATGCGAGTTCGGTCGAGAGGCGCTCAAGTTTCACCCTGTCTGCTGTCCCGGTGGTGTCCATCCGGGCCCTGAGTGCCGCGAGTTCTGAATCCGTCTGTGTCTTGAGCGCTACAAGTTTGGCGTCCATCTGTGCTGCGGTGTAGTAGGCGCCGAACTGTGAGTTCACCCAGCTCTTGACGGATTCGGCGGTGCTTGCTATGGACTGTGAGAGTCTGGTGTCAAGTGCGCCGATCTTCGCGTCAACGGCCGCAAGTTCATCGCAGGTCGCCATATTCTCTTCAAGTGTGCTCACGGTCGCGTTTACCCACGCTGTGGTGGCGTATTCGGATAGTTTTCCGTCAACATAAACCCTGAGGTCGTTGATTTTTCCGCCGATGGCCTCGTCAGCATTTTCCAGGGCTTCGATTTTCTTCGCAAGGTCATCTGCATCCTTCTGCAGGCCGGATATATCCTTGCCGAGAGCTTCGTCCGTCTTCTTCAGATTTTCAATCTCTTCTTTCTGGTTTTTTGCCGCATCCTCTAGTGACCGGATGTCGTTCCTGGTTGCATCAAGTCCGGAGATGGTGGAGTTGATGCCGGTAATCTGTTCGCTGATAGTGGCAATCGTTTCGTTCTCTGCGTCAAATTTCCTGTCGAGTTTGTTCAGCTGATCGTAAAGATCCGAACATGAACAAACAAGTCCTGAAGACAGGGCCGCAATGGCAAATTTCAATAGTATCTTTTTCATATTCATATCAAATCTCCATGTGTGTCCACTAAAAGTTGTGGACGTTTAAATAAAGTTTAACAATTAAAAC
>JAUNNZ010000030.1:2159-23071 GCA_030537315.1 Bacteroidia bacterium | reverse complement strand
CTTGATAATCAATAGTTTAAACGATAATTTTTCAAAAATTGTCATATACTAAGAATTTTTTTGCTATCTTTAAATGCCCGTAATTATCATGCGACACTTTTCTATGAAAAGATTATTATCGATTTTCTGTTTGCTTGCCGTTTGCCTGGCGGCTGGAGCCAAGGGCTGGTATTTTCAGAACCTGCTGTCACCGGAAGCGGCGACGAAAGGCTTCACGTGCGCGATTGTGCAACCCCGTGGTTATGCCTGGGGCGGCACGCCCAACGGCCTCTTCCGCTTTGGTTACAACAACGAAAACAAATGGTACTATGCAGACGGCAGTGACGGATCGCTTCCCGGTGACAATATCCACAACATCGAACAGGACGGCGTAGGCCGCCTGTGGATATACACGGACAAGGGCATGGCGCATTATATGCCGGAAACGGATTCGTTCTCGCGCCTGATGATGACGACGGATGACGGGAAAGAGGAGAATGTCATCGGGTATTGCGGGTTCATGGCCTCCGACGGGCTGGTTTATATTGGAGGCCAGAACGAGCTCTATGTCTATAATACGAAGGAGGACAGGGTCCTGAAGAGGATCCCGCTCGGCATAGGCAAGGATTTCCGGATCGACGCGATATGTGAACCATATGACAATGGGGCGATAGGCCTGTTCAACAAGGAATCCGGTTTTGCGGTCTATTATCTGAAGACCGGCATGATAGAGCTTGCCTCTTCCCAGATTGATTCAAACAACGCATATCTGTTTGACAGCAAGGGCCGGTTCTGGCGCTCGCAGTACAACAGGGGTGTGGAGTGCTACGACAACACCACCCTTGTTGCGAGATATGACACTGAAAACTCCGATCTCAGCTCCGACATGGTCACCTGCTTTCTGGAGAACAACGGCGAAATCTGGATCGGAACCGACGGTGGAGGAATCAATATCCTCAATCCTGATACCGGAAGGATGCAGCATCTGATGCGCAAGGCCGAGGACTTCAATTCCTTCCCTTGCAACAGCATCGTCAAGATGTGCCTGGATGCCAGCAATTCTGTCTGGGCCATCCGTGACGACGGCGGAGCCATCCTGCTCAGGGAGGTATATATGCGCACCATAGCGTTCGCCCCGGTTTCCGACCAGTTCGGACACACTTCGGACGAGATACTCTGCCTTTCACAGTCCAAGCTTCACCCGGAATTCGTATGGATAGGGACGGCGTCATCAGGCCTGTACACCTACAACATGTACAAGACGGACTCCAATGTCGACATCAGAAGAATACCGGAACTGGGCAACCGCCGCATCGAGTCGATGCTGACGCTGCCGAACGACGACCTGCTTCTTTTTAGCGCGAATGACGGTCTGTATATCTACAATCCCACTACGCATCAGCTCCGTCCGTTCACCGAGATAAAAGACCAGGAGTTCTATGACCGGATCAGGTACTCGGGCCAGAGCGTAGGCCTGAGTATGGATAACCTCGGCCACGTGCTTATCCTTGCCGTGGACGCGTATATATGGGATATTTCGACCAATACGGTCGTCCGCCATCCCGTGCCGATGCACGAGGGCCACGAGGCCATCTACCCCGTATCGCACGGTCAGGGCAAATACTACTATTGCGAGAAATATCTGTATTTCTGGGATGCCAATACCTACAGGCATGAATTCATTTTTGAAATCGACGAAGGGAACAGCATCAATTCAGTTTCGATGGATGATTCCGGAGAATTCTGGCTGGCCACCGACAAGGGCGTATACGTCCTTGACGAAGGCCAGAAAGAGGCGAGGAAGATGGAATTCGACAGGATAAAGTCGGCGGAGGTCGTACTTGTGGACAATGCAGAGAGAATATGGATCGCGACATCCAACTCGATGTTCATCTATCTTCCGAAGCTTGACAATCTGATGAGGTTCGGAAACAATGACGGCGTCAACTGGAACAAGTTCAACGGAAAGTCCTGGCTGCATACCGAAGACCGTATCCTGTTCGGAGGCGTGAACGGAATGCTGACGGTGGACCCTTCCGTGAATTTCTTCCTGACGGACAAACCGGACATTGCAATACAGGATCTTGTCCTCAATGGTGTCAGACTCAACAGGATTCCTTCAAGGCTTATCTTGACGTTATCATACAAGTCGCTTGATATCAAGCTGTTCGTTCACGAGAGCAATATACTTCGCGACAAACAGTTCAGGTTCATCATCAAGAACAGGCGCAACTCGACCGTCATAGACACTGACGATCCGTACATATCCTTTGCCACGTTGCCTGCGGGTGTGCACAAGGTGCAGGCCTGCTGCACACTGCAGAACGGTTCCTGGACGGAACCGGTTGACCTGATACAGCTCAAGGTGCTTGCCCTGTGGTACAAGTCCTGGTGGTTCTGGACGATGGTTCTCCTTGTGGGTATCCTCTTCCTGTATTTCGTCCTCCACTCATACAAGACGGACGCCGATTACAAGCTCGCCCTTGCTGAGTCGGAGGCCGAGAACAAGGCGGGCCAGGACAGCCTGAAGTTCCTCCTGAACGTCAGCCACGAGCTCAAGACCCCGCTGACCCTGATCATCAGCCCTCTGTCCCGTCTCCTTAAGAACAAGGACAAGTCGGATCCTGAATACAACACCCTCAACAACGTCCTTCGTCAGGCCAACCGTATGAGCAGGCTGATTCTCACGGTACTCGACTCCCACAAGATTCAGGACGGCTCCGCCTCTTTCAACGGCGAAACCAAGAACCTCAACAACTGGGTCAGCGAACAGTCGGCCGCCTTCGAGGAAGAGGCTGAAAGCCGCAGGATCGCCCTTGTCAAGAAGCTTGACCCTGCAGTCGGGAATGTCCTGATCGACTCCCAGAAACTTGAAAACGTCATCACGAACATGATGATCAACGCGTTGAAGCACAGCCCTGACAATACCACCATCACGGTCGGCACAGTCAGCCAGCCTGAGAACAAGTCCTATCGCGTGTTCGTTTCGGACGAGGGAGAGGGGCTTGGAGGTGTCGATATGACGAAGCTCTTCTCGAGATTCTATCAGGGTTATGCACAGAAATCAGGTTCCGGTCTCGGTCTGGCGTACGCGAATTCAATCGTGGAGATGCACGGAGGTCAGATGGGCGCGTACGAGAATGCAGGGAAGGGTGCGACGTTCTATTTCGACCTTTCTTCCAGCCTTGACAAACCGAAGCCGGTGGCGCCGAAGACCGATGCCGGCGACCAGACGGCCGGGGCTCCGCAGCCGGCTGCCGGCTCCCAGCCGGAGGCTGATCCGAAGCCTGCGGTCATTCCTACGAAGGTGGCTCCCAAACTGGCGCCGACGCCTCGCGTCTCCCGCACCGGGGCGAGGTCGATCAGCGATGCCACACTTCTTGTGGTCGACGATGACTCCGACCTGCGTGAATATCTGATCGAGGAACTGTCAGCGGTCGCAGCGGTCGTGCTTTCCGCTTCAAACGGAAAGAAGGCCTATGAAACTGTCCGGAACAGGCACGTCGACATAGTTGTAAGTGACGTTATGATGCCTGTGATGGACGGCTTCGAGCTTACCGACAATATCAAGCGCGACCCGGAACTGTGTGACATTCCTGTCATCCTTCTGACCGCCCGTGTCGAGGCCAAGAGCCGCGAACAGGGGTTGTCCCTCGGAGCCGATGCCTATCTGCCGAAGCCATTCGACAAGGACAGTCTCATAAGGACCATCGACAAGCTGCTCGAGTAATTCCGTTACAGAGAGAAATTGAAATAGTAACCCAGACCCAGGGTTGACACAGGCATTGCGCCGTTAGGCATATGATAGCAATAGAATACGTCTATGGTGCTGTGCTTTGAAAGTGATATCTCCGTGCCTATGTAGAAGAGCGCGCGCTGCCATCCGGACCAGGCGAAAAGCTCTGCCGCAAGGTACGGGCGGAAGGCTCCTTCGGAGTAGTACTGGCCGCGTATGCGGGAACGGAGCATGGACGAACTTGATCCGTCAGGCTTGAAAGTGAGTTCGTATTTTTCGCGGAGGGAGAAGGCAAGGTTCTCGCGGCGCAGCGTGCCTGTGGCTGTCAGGACGGCCTTGTGGTTAAGATTGCTTCCTATGCTCCACATTTCATATCCGAGGTCGGCGCTCAGCCACGGGGCGAAGCGGTAGCCGCCTGCGAGCACCATGAACATACATTCAGTATTCTTGAGGTCATTGTTCGCGCGGTATTCTCCACGGAGTACGGCATAGCCGCCCTTGCCGATCGAAGCTGTTGCCTGAAGGTTCAACCACGCGCCCAGATCAGATGTCTTCTGGGCTGAAGCCGCTGCGCAAATGCCCATTGCGGCGGCGATGATACACACTAACTTTTTCATATTGTAACCAACTAACAGGCCAAAATTAGGAAATTATTCCTACTTTTGTGCAAACAACAGCACTAAAATGAAGAAATTTTTAGCAATCGCAATCATCTGCCTTGCCGCCCTGACCAGTGCGTGCGCGCAGAATAACTCGGGAAAATCAATGAACGGAGACTTCGCATATCCAGTAAAACTCATCTCCGACAAGACCACCAACGGGGTCCGTGAGATCATAGTCAAGACAAATGCCCAGGTCTGCTCGAAGCAGATTGACGTCAAGATAAAGAACGGCGTCATCCAGAAGGTGGAATTCACCGGCGGCTGCCCGGGCAATACCCAGGGCGTCGAGCGCCTTGTTGTCGGAATGAAGGTCAAGGACGCAGTTGACAAGCTCGGCGGAATCGACTGTGCCGGGCGGGGCACCAGTTGTCCGGACCAGTTGGCCCAAGCCCTGATAATGGCATTGTAAAATAAAAAATGAGGCCCGCGGGCCTCATTTTTTTATCTGAACAGCTGCTGGGCGAAAGCCTTGAAGCTCTTGCGCCACACCTGCCACTCGTGGTCGCCGGGGTAGGATTCGAAGCCTACCTTGACGCCATTGGCGCGCATCTGGTCAACGATGGCGCGGGTGTGTGAGATGCGCGGGTCCTGCTCGCCGCAGCTGAGGAAGAAGACGTCGCGTGCGGCGTTGAAGGCTGCGGTGTCGGAGTAGATGCCCGGAACCTCGTTCTCAAGGTTCACGTTGGCGGCGCCGGCGATGCCGCCGAACATTCCGGTGGAGAATACGCCCACGTTGGCGAATACCTCAGGGGAGCGCAGGCCGATATAGAAGGACTGTCCGCCGCCCATCGACAGGCCGCACATCGCGCGGCTGTGCTTGTCCGCCTTCACGCGGAAGCTCTTTTCCACGAAAGGAATCACGTTGTCCAGAAGTTCCTCACGGAAGCTCTGCATCCCTTCCCAGGTGTAACCTCCGCCGCCCATTCCGCCGCTGGTGACGGTGCTTGTGCGCTTAGGGCGGACGTTGCTGTTGGCGCTGACGACGATCATCGGCACGGCGCGGCCGCTGGCGATGAGGTTGTCCATTATCTGGGCCACGCGGCCCTGCTGCATCCAGCCACGGTGGTCTTCGCCGCCGCCGTGCTGTATGTAGACCACAGGATATTTCTTGTTACCCTTCTCATAGCCGGCCGGGGTATAGACCATCAGCGGCCTCCAGCCGCCCTCGAAGTCCGACCAGTAGCTCATCACGTGCACCCGGCCGTGCGGCACGTCCTGCCATTCGAAGTCCTCGCAGCCATCTTCAGGGATGTCGATGGCGCTTGACATACGGCCGCAGCCGTAATACGACTCGCTGGCCGGGTCGGCTACGCTGACGCCGTCAACGAGGAGGTTGTAATAGTGGAAACCCGGCACCTGCGGTGCGGATTTGCCGACCCACTGCCCGCGTTCGGCGCGGGTCAGGTCATACTTTGCTCCGCAAAGGTCGATCTGCACCTTGCTGGCCGAAGGGGCGTTCACCCTGAATTCCACGCTGCCGTCGGAGAGCAGGCGGGGGTATCCGTTCCGGTTTATATTGGTGCAGAGAGGCTGCGCGTCCACGAAGAGATTGCGGTCGATGGAGAATCCCATCTTCTCATAGCCGGAGGCGTTGAGGTGGAGCCAGTCGTTCTCGAAGAGGAACGCAGGGTCCAGGCGGTCCGGATCGTTCGGGTCAGCGACCACGTGGTCGAAGTCGATGACGCCGTCGAAGTCCCTGTTCGCGCGGATCCAGTCATTGAATTCCTTGCGGATGACGTCGTGCTGAGGGTCGCGGCTGTAGCCGTTGCCCTTGATCTGGGTGACGGTGGCGACGAAAACCTTGATGCCGCGCCTGTGGGCGTCGGCCGCGATTTTCGTCCAGGCCTCCTTGAGTCCGCCGAGGGTCTCGAGCGGGCTGCGGCTGCCGCCGATATCGTTGGTGCCTTCGAAAAGGATGACGTATTGCACTCCTTCGTGGCCGAAAAGGTCACGCTCGTAGCGGCTCATCGCAAACGGGCCGAGGCCGCCGTGGAGGACACAGTTGCCGCCGAGTCCGAAGTTCAGCACGGCGATGTTGTCGGTGCGAGGGTCCTGGAGAAGCGAGCGGGAGAGCTGGTCGGTCCAGCGGTCCTGACCGTTGGTGGTGGTGCCGCGGCCGTCGGTTATCGAGTCGCCGAGAACTGCGATTGCCTTGGAAGGCTTCGCCGGGATGACGTCGATTGAGGATATCGTATACCAGTGGGCTGTGACAGCGTCAGGATTGCTGAAATCGGTGGTGTTGCCCTTCACGATGTATGAATTGGTGCGGGATCCCGGATGGCTGGTGAGCTTCGTGCTTGAGATGGCGCCGTAGTGGATTGTGATGGCGACGTTGTCGCGGTTGTCGAGGGTGAACTTGACAGGGTCGGACACGACGGCTTCGCCCGGGGCCATCGTTACGGAGGCACTGCCGTTGAACGTGAGTTTCACGGCAGTCTTTTCGTCTATTTCAGGGGTGGCGCCCATAGTCTTCGCCTTTGCGACCTCTACGCCGAGGATTTCGGTGGCGTCGTCATTGAAGATATTGGAAAGGTGCAGGCGGAACTGGCTGCCGCCGAGGGATACCTGGACGATCTGGCGGAAGGAGTTTCCGGCCAGGAAAGGCTCCGGTGGGTTGTTGTGCGGTTCGGCGATCTGGAGGGCGGTGGCCCAGGTGGTCACCCAGTCGTTCTGCGCCGTGGCGTTCTGCTGTGCTGCGGCGGAGAGTGCGATCATCGCCGCAAGGACGGAAAAGAGTACCTTTTTCATTATGATTATTACGGTTATTGTGTTTCTTTTCAAAGATACGAATTTCTTGGCTATCTTTGTGCGTTATGATGATTCTGTTGATTTATCTTCTCGGTGCGCTCGCGATATCGTTCTTGTGTTCGATACTCGAAGCCACGCTTATGAGCACGCCTATTTCATATATCACGCTTCGCGAGGAGGAGGGGTACAAGCCTGCTGTCCTGATGAAAAAGTACAAGCAGGACTCTTCCCGGCCTATCGCCGCGATCCTTTCTCTTAATACCATAGCCAATACCATAGGCGCGGCCGGAGTAGGCCGTCAGGCGACGTTGATATTCGGTTCCGAATGGTTCGGGCTGGTGAGCGCGGTTACCACCATACTTATCCTTGTGTTTGCGGAGATTATCCCGAAGACCATAGGAACCACCTACTGGAAGCTCCTGATGGGTTTCGCGACGCGCTGCATACACGGGATGATCATCTGCCTGTTCCCTATAGTCGTGGCTGTAGAGGGTCTGCAGAAGCTGATTTCCGGGCACGAGAGCGACACAGCAATTTCACGCGAGGAAGTGGGCGCCATGGCAGACGTGGCGGAGGAGTCCGGTGAACTCGACGAAGACGAGAACGAAATCATCCAGAACCTTATCAATATAGACGAACTGACCGCGACGCAGGCGATGACGCCGCGCGTGGTCGCGGCCATTGCTCCGGAGTCGATGAAGATAAAGTCCTTTTACAAGGACCGCCGCTACCTGCACCACAGCCGCGTGCCGGTGTATGGTGACAATCCTGAATATATCACCGGTTATATTCTGCGTATGGACGCCCTCCAGCTTATGGCTGAGGACAAGTTCGATATGACACTCGGCGATATACGCAGGGATATCGAGTCCTTCCCGGAGGAGACTACCATAGAGGTGATCTGGGACCAGATGATAGCCAAGAAGGAGCAGATTGCCTGCATCATCAACGAATACGGTTCCTTCCAGGGAATCATCACGATGGAGGACGTGATCGAGACCGTTCTCGGCGATGAGATTGTGGATGAGCGCGATGCGGTCGTGGATATGCAGCAGCTTGCTCTTGACAAGTTCCGCAAGCAGAGCAAACGCTCAAAATAATTTTGAAAAAATCGCTTCCCCCGCTTGCGGATTGTAAAATTTCGCGTATATTTGCATCCGCTTTCAACGAAGCAACCAGCATTGGTGCGGTAGTTCAGCTGGTTAGAATGCCGGCCTGTCACGCCGGAGGTCGAGGGTTCGAGTCCCTTCCGCACCGCAAAACAGTAAGAGCAGCTCAATTGAGCTGCTCTTACTGTTTGCAGTACTGCGCCATCAGGGCCAGGAATATGTTCGTGTCGCACCGCCTCTCCTTCCACCTGAACAGCTTGCCCTTCCTGTTGATTGCCAGCCAGCGGAGCGTCACCACGTCACCCTTCACTTTATAGGTGGCGTCGAAGACGCACATCCCGGTCCAGCTCCTGTACCACCTGATATGCCCGTCCGCGCAGTACATGAACCAGTGGTCCTCCATCTCCTGCGGAATATGGCCCATCTCTACGGCGCGGAAATCCTCCAGAGGTACCCTGATATTCAGCCTCACCAACGTCACGCGCCAGGGCATGGGCTGCGTCTGCCAGCTGTCGGCGGTCGCCCTTCCGTTTTCTTCTCTCATACGATTCTCAAACTAAATCATTATATTTGTCTGGTGCCGTAAAGTTACTGATTATTATGAAAACTCTGTCCCGCTTTTTGCTGGCACTCCTCATTCCTGCCGTACCTGCGTTCGCACAGGACCGGCAGGCGGACTCCCTGTCAACGGCGGGCGGAAACAGCGCCATCTTCCTCAATGCGGAATCCGACAGCAGGCCCCGCGAAGTCTCCCTCGGCCTGCCTACGAACAGCCTCGGCTCCGTCCAGATCTTCGAGGACGGCCTGCCGGTGGCCCACTACATCTACCAGCTGATGCCGTACAAATCCTGGCACGGCGGCACCAGCGCCGCCTCAAACGGGTCGATGACCCCGTTCGAGGCCGCGATGCGCTACGGCGAGATCAACACTTTCGTGGACAGTTACAACAAGACCGGCAGCGACAGCTTCAAGGGCGCCATATCCTATACCCTCGGCTCCTACGGCCAGAACAAGATCGACCTTAACGTCACGGGCCCGATAGCCCGCGGATGGAAATACTCCCTCAACGCCTTCCTGAACTTCGACCCGGGCTCCAATTCGTCCAGGTTCCAGGGTC
Organism: Bacteroidia bacterium; assembly: GCA_030537315.1. Taxonomy (GTDB): domain Bacteria; phylum Bacteroidota; class Bacteroidia; order Bacteroidales; family UBA932; genus Cryptobacteroides. Next base: position 13,720 of record JAUNNZ010000030.1, on the reverse strand, counting down.
TCAAGGACAGCCACCAGTTCTACAAGGCGGTGCTCTCAAAGGATTTCAACGACGGGAACGGGCATATGAGCCTGGTTTACCAGTACGTCCGCTACGCCACGATAATGGACAACTACGGTCCCTTCATCTTCGTCGGCGACGGCTCAGTAGCGCCGCTCGACGGATTCGCGATGGGGACCGACACCTTCATCCCGCAGATGAAATCCTTCCGCTATATGGATTTCAGGACGGGAGAAATGAGAGAACACGACTACGGCGACCTTGACTGCAGCCATCACGCCACCTTCATCCTGGAAAGGGAACTTGCCGACGGCATCCTCCTGAACGTGCGCAGCAGGTTCAGGACAGGAACCTCCAGCAGAGGCTCCGGCTCCCTTGGCGGAGTCGAGAAGAAGGACGGCACCGCCGGCTATACATATGAGGACGGCAGCCCTTACGGCGGCTTCGTCCAGAAAAGAAGCATACTCCAGTTCGAGGCGCGCGAGACGAACTGGATGAGCAACGCCGAACTCAGCTTCACCCGCGGCGCCCACGGCATCCGCACCGGACTCGACTATCAGATGAACTTCGCGAAGGACGTCACTTCATCTGTGATGTTCGCCCACGAGGCGGGGAAGAACCCGCTCCCGCTGTACCGCAACGGCAGCATCACCGAGAGCTTCAACACCTCCGGCGAATACTATGACGGAGTAGAGCACAAGCTCGCCGCATACGCGAAGGACGAATGGAAAATCAGCGGCGGGACGACCCTGGGCAGTTTCCTCAGGCTGGAATACCAGGGACTCTCCGGCGACAGCGCGAACAATCTCGGAGGCGACACCTCAAATGACAGATATGCAGGTTTCAACCTGACAAAGGGCAAAATCACCCCGTTCAGGGAGAACTTCCTCAACGGCTCGGCCGGCCTCGACTTCGTATGGCGTCTCGGCGGCGGCTTCTCCGTCATAGCCCAGGGGATAGCGACTGTGGCCCACAACACCATCTACCATTACGGCGGCTTCGCATACCCGTCCTGCGACCCTACCTGCACCTATTTCGCCCAGGCCGGCTTCTCATACGTCAACAGCTGGCTGAACCTGACTTCGAGGGTGTCCTACATCCAGCAGACCAACTTCCAGCAGAGAACCACATTTGTCCACTCCCTTGAGAAATCTGTCGGTGACCTTCCGGCCGGATACATAGAATCCAAGGTCCTCCCGATGTCATACGGAATAGAATCCTTCAGCTGGACCACCGACGCCATAATCTCCACCAGAGGCGGCTTCAACCTCCACCTGCAGTTCATCCTGCGCGACCCGAAATACCGGAAGTTCCTGTTCGACGCCACCTTCAGCGACGGTGTCCGGGAAACCTACGATTTCAGCGGGAAGAACGTCACCGGCCTCCACAAGGCCGAGCTTTCCGTGGAGCCTTCATACACTGTGAAAAAATGGAGATTCTGGCTGACCGCCAGGTACATCAGCAAGCAGTATATCAACAAGACCAACACCCTCTTCTTCAACGGCAGGGTGGAGACCTTCGGAGGAATCGACTTCAAACTTAACGACCACTTCAAGTTCAGCCTGAATGTCGTGAATATCCTCAACCAGAAGGGCGCAAGCGGCAATATCGGCGGAGCCGACCTCATCACCGACACCTCCGCTTATCAGAATTATCCGATGTCCGGCAAATTCATCCGTCCGTTCACCGTCGAACTCGGGGTGAACGTCACGCTATTCTGATGCGATCGATGGCGTGGCGCCTTCCACTATGACCTTCGCGAGGTCCTGCTGTGTGAATTTAGGCACGCTGCGGTCTGCGCCGTCGGAGATGCCCATCCAATAGAAAGTGGCCATATTGAACTTCCTGGCCTGTTCCACGAAATACTGGGCGAATCCCAGATAGGCCGGGCGGTTCTTGTCGTATGAAACGCCCGAGCCCTCTCCGACGCCCCATTCTCCGATGACTACAGGCGCGCCTTTCGGGACAAGCGTTGAATTCAGTCCGCTGATGAATGAATCCACACTCTTCTTCCCTTCGTCATAGGATGAGAAGGTCGGGTAGTAGTGCACCTGGAAGATTATGTGGTCCTTGGCGCTGTCCGCCGGCAGCTTCATCTCCTTCAGTGGATCCAGGAGATGGTTGTTCCAGTTGCCTTCGCCGCTGCAGGCGGCATAGGTGTTCACAAGGAGGTTCCTGTCGGCATTTTTTCCGCCGGAAGCCCTGACCACGTCCACGAAATCCTGAGCATAGGCATTGACGGCCGCGTATGCATCCGCAGCCATCGCGGCGTCGTATCTGGCCTGCGTGCCGAATGAGGCGAAGCACCAGGAATCGGCCGCATCGGTCATCTCGTTGTACGCCTCGAAGAGAAGACGTCCGTCATAATCCTTGAATGTTTCTGCAATCTGCGCCCAGAGGCTCTTGAAGCGCCCGCTGTTCTTTGCATAATTGTCGCCGTCGGCCACGATCCAGTGGGTGTTCGCCGTGCCGGTGTCGTGATGGACATTTATGATGCAGTACATGTCGGCGGCAAGTACGGCGTCAACCACCCGTTTCACTTCAGCCATCCAGAGAGGGTCGACCGTGTCTCCGACAGGATTCAATGACGGCTTCCACAACGGCTGGCCGTTGACAAGTTCGGTCTTGAACTGTGTGCCCATATGAGGGTACCAGGTGACAGGTACGCGTATTGAACGGAATCCGGCCTCCCTGAACATCTTGAACAGATCTCCGGTAGGAGGGACCTGCCCCCAGGCCTTCTCGTAATCCGAGACTCCGCAAGGCCCCCAGTGCTCTATCCACATATTGGTGGTGTCTCCGGAATTGGAGTCCAGGGTGTTGCCCAGATTCCAGCCGGCACCCATGGCCGCCACGGTCTCCCTTGCTGAGAGGAATGCCGTGGAAAGTTTTTCTTCCTTTTGGGCGGGCTGCACCGGATCCGGATCTTTTTTCTCCGGTTCCTTCTCGGGAGTTTCCTTTCCGCAGGCGGCGCACAAGGCGATTATGGCGCAAACCGTCAGGAATGTCTGAATTCTTCTTGTCATTGTGTATGTGGTTTGATTCATTGTCTTCCGAAGAAAGCCAGCTCGGATATGCAGAGGTCGTTGTATCTGGCCCCCTGTGCGACGTCGCGGATGACAAACCAGAGCAGGCCGGTGCCTTCAAGGCAAGGATCGAGTTCCACCATCTGTTCTTCTGTCGTACGCTCCAGCTTCCTGACTGCAAGCGGCTCCGCCGGTCCGCCGAGGGCGTCGACGAACTCTCCGCCGTCATTTATGTTGCAGCGGCCGTCATAAACGGCGATTTCGGTAGGGATGGAATTGTTCCTGAAAGTTGATTCGGATTTGGCGTAGCCGGCGATTATGGTGAGGCAGCTTACACTGCTGCCTTTAACCTTGATCTTGAATCCGAGGATGCCGTCGCCGTAAACCTTTGAATCATCGAAAACCTTCGTGCCGTCTTCCTCGATGTAATCAAGGCTTCCGGCCCAGGCCGTTGCAGGGTTGCCGTCCATCATATTGCTTACCGGATACCCCTTGAGGGTATATCCGCAGTCTTCAGTGACTTCCCATTCCAGGGAGACGCTGGTCTGCGCGAAGGACAGTAAGCCCGTAAAGAGCAGCGGAACGATTGCTGTACAGAGTTTGGCGATAGTTTTCATATTGCAAATTTCGCTTTTTTTCGATAATTTCGTAAAAATACAAATTTAGATATGAAAAAACTTGTCTTGATTTCGATTTTTGCAGCGATGTCACTGTCCGCCGCTGCACAGATGCATATAGGAGGCAATTTCACCATAAGCATCGACAACGAATACACAAGACGCAACACCGGGGAATTCAGTTCCAAGGAAAACCAGTTCGAAATCCAGCTTGCACCGAAGATTTACTGGAACCTCAGCGAGAAATGGACGGCAGGCGCCCGCATCGGCCTGGCATACGGCCAATATCTGGGCTCTCTGGCATCAGAAGGAAGTACCGCACTTTCAGGAAGTCTGGACAAGAAGCCTGTTGACAGTTCAGTCAACAGGGCGATAGGCTGGTCGCTCACGCCTTTCTGCGGGTTCCGGATTCTGCAGCTCGGCAACAGGGTTACGGTATGGCTTGAAGGCAACATCAATATCAACCAGCAATATAATGTCAGGAACATCAACCAGCCGGAAACCCAGTGGCAGAATGTGCTTGGCTACGGAGTTCAGATACTTCCTGTCGTAGATATCGACATAACTGAGAAACTGGCCCTCCAGCTCCATATCGGCATACTGTCCGTCGGCTGGTACGGCACGACATACCAGTACCAGAACAAGACGGTCTCCACAAGCACCTGGGATATACGCAAGGGCGGTTTCGACGGTCTCCTCCAGGGTTTGATGGACTACGGCATCGGTCTGGTGAAGACATTCTAACCCGTCATCCTGCGGATGCCACGCAAGCAACAACATAAACGGCACAAATGGCTGAAGGCCATTCTGATTACGACAGGCAGCCTTATCGGCATACCTGTCGTTCTCGTTGTCGGCCTGCTTGTGGCTTTGACGATACCGTCGTTCCAGCAGAGAGCCGCCCGGATGGCGGCGAGGATTCTGTCCGACAAGATGGGGATTGAGGCGTCGGTCGGGCATTTTTCTGTAAAAGCACCGTTCGACGTCCTCCTGGAGGACGTTTTCGCCGGCGGCGGGCAGGGGGACACCCTTGTGTTTGCCGGCAGGCTGGACGCGCGTCTGCGCATCGACGCGCTGCCGGATTCCATCGCTGTTAGGCATCTCGGGGTGGAAGACCTCGCGGCGCACACGGGAGACCTGATCCCGGCGGTGAAAATGGATGGAAGAATCGGCCGGCTGTCGGCCGGAGTCAGGTCTTTCGGCCTCAAGGAAGGCCGTTTCAGTTTGACGGATGTTCGGATAAAGGATGCGGAACTCGCTCTTGAACTGACTGAAAAACAGGAAGATGAAGATAGTGATTCCGACAGTGCCGGAATGGTTTTCGACCTGGAGGATGTCACTCTTGAGAACGTCAGGTTCAGCCTGGAACCTCAGGGACTCAAGCTTGATATAGGCAAGGCGGAGACCAGCGCGCTTGTCGATCTGGACAAGTCGTGCTATACCGTCCGCGGTCTTGATGTCGCGGATGCTGATTTCAGCGTAGGAAGTTTCGGGATTTTTGCCAGCAGCTTCGCCGGTGACGCAATAGTTGACCTTGAGAATTCACTCATCACTTCCGACAGGCTGGAGGTCGACGTGCCAGGGATGAAGGCGGAGGCGGAACTGCACGGGACTAGGCTTGACCTTGAAACGATGCGGGTGACCACCGTAGCGGAAGGCAGTTACGCTGGCGCGGTCTTTTCCCTGGATGCGGACTACGACATAGATGACGAGGCCTTCAGGGCCGACCTGGACCTGGCCCGGACGGATGTCGCCAGGGTTTTCCCAATGCCGGGAAAAGAAATCATCGTGGCGGGAAAGCTCAGCGCGGCAGGCAGTCTGAAGACCGGAACGGTCCGTGGCACGCTGTCCGCCCCGGTACATTATGCGGACAGCTCGATTTCCGCCGGGCTGAAGATAGACAGCTGCAGCTTTGCGGTCAGCAACCTGCTCGGGAAATTCCCGGGGATAGAACTGGATGCCAGGCTGGCTGACATTGACGCCCGCATTCCGGGCGATACGCTTGAAATAAGCGGGGCTGACGTGCGTCTGAAGACGCGCGAAGCCCTGTGTGACGCCGGCATCACCATGCCGGGGGCCGCGCTCTCGGCAAATCTGCCGGCGCATCTGCTGGCGATACCGTCGCTTCTCCCTTCATTTTCCGGAAGGTCGAAGACGCTGGCGGGGCTTGACTCCCTGTTGGCTGAGATTCCACCGATAAATGCAGACGTGGACATCAGCCGGGACAATCCTTTCAGGGGAATGTTGCAGAAGAGGGGGGTCGACCTGACACGGCTGGTTGCGGGGCTGCGCTCGGAGGGGAGCGCGCGGAAACTGGACGTTTCGCTTGCGACGCCCGACCTGAACGGGGAGTACAGGCTGCCGGCGATGGACGCGGCGCTGGCCGCGGACCTGGCCGGCAGCAGGATGGACGCTTCATTGAAGCTCAATTCTGAAATGAAGGACGGTCTGCTGTCCCTCAGGGGCGTTGATTCGGGAATTGACCTTGAAGCGGCGCTTGTGCGCAATGGTGATGACCTCCGGCTGGACGGGGACCTGAAACTGGCGGACCTTGTATATGATGGCAAGAAGATAGGGGACAGGAACGTCGTGTTCAACCTTGTCCCGGACCCGGACGACCCTCAGCATTTCGTGGCGAGGGCGAACCTTGACGACGTGCCTGTGGGGTTGGTCGAGCAGTTCGCCACTATCCCGGAGGACATCGCCCTGCAGGGTGATATAAGGGCGCGCGCCGTCGTGACGGGCATCCCGGAGAAGGCGGAGCTTTTTGCCGGCGTGAAGCCGGTGGATGTCGGGGTGACGTATAAGCCGTACGACATACACATGTCGCTGGACGGCCGGGAAGTCACCCTGGAGAATGACAGGATTTGCCTGAACGGGCTTTCAATCATAGGCGCCGACAGCACTTCCGTGGCGTTTGACGGAGGGATGGACCTCGGTACGAGGATGCTTGACATTTCCGTGAAGTCGGATGCCTTCGAGCCGGTGAAACTGCCGGAGGGCGGGGTGTTCCCGGTGTACGGGAAGCTGGTTGCCGGCATCGACGGCAGCATCACGGGTCCGGTGGACAGCCTGCTGGCCAGCATTGACGTGAATGTGCTGCCGCAGTCGGACCTGACTTACCCGATAGACAAGAAGAACCTTGCGCAGCTGAGTCCGTCCGGCACCGTCAATGTAAGTTACGGGCTGAAGGACAGCCTGCGTCTGGGAGGCAGGCTGGATGTGGATAAGGGCAAGCTTTTCTATTCGCCGAAGCTGTATCCGATGATGCCGTTCTCGATAGACAGCGGCAGCCACCTGAAGTTCAACGGCGGCATCAAGGATACGGAGCTGGCGGTTTCCGCGTCGCAGGGGGCGAAGGCCACCTACAAACCGCGCGGCGAGGCTTCCAGGATGGTTGACTTCATTACGGGAGTGAAGGTGGGCGGCTCGCTGGACAAGCTGGACATCGGTTTCTATCTGGATGCGCCGAAGGACAGGGAGATACAGGATGAACTTGCCGCGATGCCGGAGGAGGACAGGGAAGGCCTGGCGGCGGTGCTTCTGGCGACGGGAATGTATGTCTCCGAGAGCAACGAGGCAACGCAGCTCGAGGGGTACGCACTTACCAGCATAGTGCAGTCCAAGCTGAATGCGGCCATGTCGAACAAGCTTGGCAACGTCGTTGACATCGATTTCGGAGTGGCCAAGGCGAAACACGGAAGGGGGATAGAGACGACGGATTATAATGTGAATGTCTCGAAGAGCTTCTTTGACGGCAGACTGAACGTGAAGCTGGGCGGAAGCGTGTCCGACAATGCGGAGGTCAACAAGAATTCGGTTTCTTTCCTGAACAACCTCTCCGCCGAGTACGCGCTTGATTCTGCCGGGGTGTTCAAGGCGAGGCTGTTCAGTATGAAGGACTACAACAATATCGTCGAGGGCGAGCTGATCAAGTCCGGCGCCGGTATTCTGATAGACAAGACCATTGATTTTCAGCGGGACAGTCTGGACAGGTCTCTGGACATCGATTTCGAAGGTAACGTGGTGTACAGGAGCAACAACCAGCTCGGCCCCGATGCGGCGGTTTCATTCACGAAAAACAATCTCTTCGGCCAGGGTGACGTCTTTACGGCAAAGCTCAAGGGAGCCTATTACTGGAATCTTGGCAGAAAGCCGTCTGACCCAACCAGGAATGACACTTTCCTGTTCGGAGCGGATTTCTCGCTGAATTTCCCATATATGCAGCTTGGTGACTGGGCGAAGAGATATATCGGCCAGACAACGTACAAGCTGGGCTATCTGAATGAGAATATTTCCGGAGACTACGGCATACACAAGCTGTATGGCGGCGTGGACTACAGCATAAGGTCGTCCAGGTATGTGACCCACAGCTTCTCGCCGCTGTATCTGTCTGTAGTTCTGGCTGACAGGGCTTCCGAAGATCTGGCTCGGGATATAGGTTTTGTGGATATGCTGAAGCTGTTCGTCAACAACGAGTTCATTCCTTCGATGAGGTACTCGTTCAACTACAACAATTACAGTGACAGGGGCAGGACTGTCAACACTGCGCTTGACATACAGCTGAAGGAGTCGGCGAATATCATATCGGGCGTGCTTGCAGCCTGCGGCCAGGATTTCAACCAGAGGTACAAGCAGATACTCGGCATCGACTACGACCAGTTCGTGAAATACCAGTTCGAGCTCAGGAACAAGTTCAGGCTGGGCGAGAAGCTGGAGCTTGCCACAAGGCTGATGGCCGGTGCCGTCATCACTTTCGGCAACAGCGTCGGTGCACCGCTTTCCGAGTCGTTCTCGATAGGCGGACCGAACAGCCTGCGGGCGTTCGCTCCGCGGTCAATCGGTCCGGGAGACTTCTACAACAGGAACTACAGTTCGTACATCTTCCACGCCGGAGATATGAAGCTGGAGGCCAATGCCGAGCTCCGTTTCCCTATTGTCTGGAAACTCAATGGGGCAGTGTTCGTCGATGCCGGCAACGTCTGGAACCAGAGGGAACTGACAGAATTCATGTCAGCTTCTGATATCGACGCCTTTATGAAAGGCTTCGGGCTGACGCATATGTACAACAGCAGCCTCAGGGCCGATACCTTCCTGCGTCAGATCGCCCTCGGCTCCGGCTTCGGTGTGCGGCTCGACTATGAGTCGATAGTGATCCGGCTTGACCTCGGCGTCGCCATCCACGCTCCGTACGACACCGGCCGCGCAGGATACTACAACATCCCTTCATTCTGGAAGGACGGCCTCCGCCTGAACTTCGGCATCGGGTATCCGTTCTGATGCCCTGAAAATTCTATTTTATCGAAGTTGTTATCCGGATTATTGTGTAATTCGGAATATTTGTGTATTTTTGTCTATGCGTATCGTATCACATAGAATGCTGAAGGAGTTTTTTGAGACGCCGGGGAATGAAGGGGCCAGAGTGCCTCTGGAGAGATGGTATGAAATTGTGGAGGATGCCCGGTGGGCGAATTTCTCGGATATGCGCCAGGATTTTCCGTCAGCGGATTACGTTGGGAATCAGCATTATGTATTCAATGTGTCCGGAAACAAGTTCAGGCTTGTGGTGGTCGTCAAGTTTGTGATGGGATATGTTTTTATACGTTGGGTGGGGAGGCATAAGGATTATGAAAAGATTGATTGCAAGAATATTTAGTTATGGGCAGGATTACAAGAGAACAATATGAGTATGCACGTGAGCGCATAGAGGAACTTTTGCCTGTGGTTGACGGCTATGACGTCAAGGACAAGGCCGCAGTTGAACTTTCCGTCCTGTCGGATATCGTGATTGAGTATGAGAAGGAGTATTTCCCGATTGAGAAACCGACAGTGGGTGAACTCATAGCCGATGGGCTTGTTGAAAAGTCCATGACCCAGAAGGATTTGGCAGAGAGGCTGGGGGTGAGTCCTTCCCGAGTGAGTGATTTCGTGTCGGGGAAGTCCGAGCCTTCGCTGAAACAGGCGCGGATCCTTTGCCAGACCCTTGGCATCCAGCCTGCGGTTCTGCTGGGTATATGATACAAAAAGGCCCTGCTTTTTTGTGCAGGGCCTGTCAGTCTTTATTTCGCGTTCTTGGAGGTGATCAGTATCACTCCGGCGTCTTCATCGTCTGTGTATTTCTTTTTGATTCCGCTGCTGCTGTCCTTGATGATCTCCATGGAAACGATATCGGCAGGATTGATTCTCTGGAACTCGTCGGAGTTGATGACCCTTCCGTCAAGAACGTAGACGAGATTCGGAGCTTCGCCCGTTGTGCTTCTTACGATGATTTTCGAAGAGCTGCCGTCGGGGCCGAAGCTCTGCATCGTTCCGTAGCCTACGACTTTGACATCTTCGTTGCTGCCGTTGAAGACCTTGACATCTGTGCTGTTCCATTCCGTGGTGCTGATATTGTGAAGCTTGATGACTTCTTTCTTCCCCTTGATGATTTCAATGTCGTAGGACTTGACGTATTTGCCGTTGAGCTGCGAGCCGTCGAAGTTATCGACTACCTTGCCGTTGATGGAATAGCGGGTGGTGGTGTCGGCCGGGGCGGCGGTTGGTGCTGCTGTTGGTTCTGTTGCTGGTGCTAGTGCTGTTGCTGGTGCTGTTGCTGTTGCTGGTGCTACGGCCCCGGCGGCGTTGAGTGTGAGTGCGCAAAGCGCTGAAAGTAATGTTGTAAGCATAGTTATTTGATTTTTGATTTGTTCTGGGCCAGTATCTTCGTGGAACCGTCCTCCGGATTGCGGCTCATGACGAACGTGTTCGAACTCCCGTCCTTCATTTTCGCAGTCAGGATGACATTGGCGCCTTTTGGCTCCGCGACGATTGACTCTATTTCATCTGTATCCATATTGAACATCGTGTCGATGTTCTGGGCGATTTCCATCGGTGTGAACTGGCACTCCGTGCCGATCTGCTTCTGCGGGCGGAGTACGAGGACCAGCGCGACGGCGGCGAAGGCGAAAGCGAAGGCGGCCGCGGCCTTGGCCGCGGTGAACGGCCGCGCGGCGGCGCTTCGCCAGCCGCCGCGCGCCCTCTTGCGCGCCGCCGCCGGGTTGAACGCCGGGCGCTCCTCGCCTGCCGCTTCGCTTTTTGCTCCGGCTGCTGTTTCGCACCCGGCTTTGAGCTCCTCGCCTGCCGCTTCGCTTTTTGCTTCAGTTGCCGCTTCGGCTGCTATCCGGTCGAATTCCGCTTCACCCCCCGCGGACAAGATCGCCGCCTCCGGGTGGTCGGCCAGAATCAGCCTTGCCACCGCAGCCTCGTCGGCATCGATCAGATCCTCAAGGGCATAATACTCCGCGAGCGCAATCTCCTCCTCGACCGTCGTTTCAGCCTCGAGATATTTCGCTATGAGTTTTCTTCTATATTCTTTATTCTCAATCATTTCGGTAGATATTAAAGTTCTTTCTTCAGCTGCTCGAGCAACTGCTTTCGGGCCGTTGAAATCGAAGTCTTGATACTGGCTTTCGGCCGCCCCGTCGCCTCCGCAATCTCATCCAGCGAGAGCCCCAGCTCATTCCTGAGCTCCAGATACTGCCTCTGCGTCTCGGTCAAGGCCCCGTACAGCTTCTCCCGTATCATCGCCCTGTCCCTCGCATCGGTCAGCGCCGTCGCCGGCTCACCGCCCTCCAGCTCAATCCCCCTCGCACCACCGTCATCTCCGCTCCCGCTTCCACTCCCTCCACGGCTCCATCTCCAGTTGATCCCTCCGTTCCCACTCACTGAACCACTCCCTCCACGGCTCCATCCTCCGGACAGGCTCAGCACCTTGAACTTCTGTTTCCGGTAACTCGCCACCGTCAGGTTCTTGGTGATCTTCACCGCCAACCCCTCCGCATCCCGAATCGGGTACCCCTCCTCGGACAACTTCCACACCGTCACCAGCGCCTCCTGCACGATATCCTCCGCCATCTCCGCCGTCCCTGCCATCCCTGCC
>JAUNNZ010000030.1:0-2149 GCA_030537315.1 Bacteroidia bacterium | reverse complement strand
ACACTGCACCCTGCCCGGTTCTCCCTGACACTGCGCCCTGCCCGCTTCCCATCGGCACCCCGGCCCCGCCGAAATACCTCCCGGCGATCGCCAGCAGCTTTCCCCTCACTGACTCTGAAAATATGTTGAATTCCTGACGTGTCATCTTTGCCTTTCTACATAAAGGTAGCAGAATCTCCCCGAAAGTTAATCGGAAAAGTTGATTTTTTTTCATCTCTGAATCACCTTCACCAAAGAAGCATCTTGCGTGCTGTTAAAATGCACTTCTATGGTGAAGGTGAGGCGATTTCCCCTCACCTTCACCAAAAATATGCCATTGGTGAGCTATGTGCCCTATTCTCGGTGAAGGTGATTCAGAGATAGCAGCAAAATAAAAGAAATCGCCGAAAAATGGGATTAAAATCAGCCCGACCTAACGCATCAAGAAGAAATATTAACTATATTTGAACCAGGCGACCACCAAGGGGAGCTTGATATGTGCAGATGGAAACAAAAAGTTGTCGCAGGGCGATGGAATCGGATCTCGGTTTGAACGCCCAGTTCGTAAAAGGGCAGAATATTCCTATTAGAAATTGCTGGCATTTCTCCACAGATGGTAGTCTGGTGGATTTCCTGTTCCGTGATGACGAGGATTTCATTGCGGGGATGAACAGGATTTTCATTCTATGTCAGAAGTACAACGTTGTCATTCTGGCTTTTGTGCTGATGGACACTCACGTCCATTTTATTCTTTGGGGAGAGCTCGGAGAATGCAAGAGATTTATGCACGAATACCTGAAATTGACCTCAATGCACATTTCGGACAAATACGGTGACCGGCATAAATTGGAAAATGTATTTCCGAATTATCAGGTTATCGACAATGATCTCTATCTGAAGATGGCGATATGCTATGTACACAAGAATCCGCCTGTTGCGGGCATTCAATATCTGGCTCAGGATTACCCCTGGTCAAGCGCACCCTTAATATTCAGGAAGAAAGGGTATTGGACTTCTTGTGATTGGGCGGCGTCAATGCGGGACTCCTCTTGTGTAAAAGAGCGGGAACTCCGGAATATTCTTAACACTAAATCAGCTCCGAATGTTGATTTTCATCTGATTGGTAATCTCGTTTTCCCCGGCGAGTATGTTGCCGTGGATATAGTCGAAAAGATATTCAGGACTCACAAAAGTTTCAACTTCTTCATGTGCCACGCGAAAGAATCAGACATCGAGTCCGTCAAGGGTTCCATCTCGCGCCTGTCCCTGCCGTACGCAGAACTGCATCAGCACAAGATCGAGTTCTGCCAGAAATATTTCGGAGTCAGGTCAATCCGTTCGCTGTCGACGACCCAGCGGGTGGCGCTGGCCAAAAAGTTAAGGGCGAGCTACAACTGCTCGCCCAAACAGATCGCCAGCGCCTGCGGCCTCATTTACTCTGAGGTAAAAGATATGCTATAGGCACCGCCTCCAGGCGGAAGCCTCAGGGGCTATTCCAGGAAACCGCTCAGCTGGTCGAAGAAATTATCGACCTTGCCGGAGAATCCGGACATGAAGGCGCCCAGGGATTTCGATACCTGGGTTACGCCGTGGACAGTTGCAGCCTTCGCGAACTTTCCCATCGCCCTGTTGATTTCGGAGCGTTCCTCTTCAGTGAATGAATCGTAGTTCTCCTTGTATTCGTTCAACAGGGTGTCGAACTCTGAGGCCATCTTGTTCCACTCTTCCTGGGTGTATTTGTCAGCATTCTCGACTATCTTGTCAGCAAGCCTGTTCATTCTGGCAGGCAAAGACTTGGTGCAGGCCACACAAGCGACCAGTGCAACAACTATCAGCAATAAAATCTTTTTCATAGCGCGATTTTCGAAATAATACCCCAAAATACGAATTTTTCCGCTAAACCCGTCAAATTTCTTTCAGGCGGCCGCGACTTTGGCCGGGGAGGCTGCTATCTCTGAATCACCTTCACCGGAAATACGCATTGTGCTTAACTGGGGACATATTTGTGGTGAAGGTGGGGGAAAATCGCCTCACCTTCACCGCCAATGTGCCATAGAGTGAGCAGATTGTAATTCTTTGGTGAAGGTGATTCAGAGATAGCGGTAGCACGGCAGAACTTTGCGGAGGCGGCGGGAACGGCGGTGGAAGAATGAGATTTTTTGGCTACATT
>JAUNNZ010000029.1:21060-23348 GCA_030537315.1 Bacteroidia bacterium | reverse complement strand
GAAATCACTGCACTCGTAGTTGCCGAAAATACTGCACTTCTGGTTACCGTTCACACTGCTATCAACGGAAATCCGTAATCGTGACGTCGCAGCTGCCCATTGCAAAATGGTACGACTACATCAATGAACCTACGCTTGCCGATGCCATAATGGACAGGCTTCTGGCTAACGCCACCCGCATTGAACTGAAAGGCGACTCAATGAGACGCAAAAACAAATAAAAATAATAACTTTGCAGAACCTTAAAGCAACCACTTCTGAGGTGGTACATTTGAAAACGCTATGGGCGGTACATTACAAACCGCTACAAGAGGTACATTCAATCCGCTATAGTCATGTACACCTTCCATCCGGGGCAAAAACCGGTATGCCAATGCCATAACCGTCCCAGAAACGACTTCGGATCAGAATCGTATCTAGCTCTCATCCTGCATCTCGAACACGGAATAGTACTTATGTCTGCCGTCGGTTTGAAATCCATAACAAATCAAAATTGGTTTACTGACAAATTTAGCAATATTCGGGAACAATACTGATTCCGGTATGCGGCCTTTTGAAAAGAAAAAGACCCAAGTGCTTGATAATTAACACTTGGGGCTAATGTATGGCGGAGAGGACGAGATTTCCGAACTGGTCCGGGACGGGTATACCGAGCCAAAGGGTGAGACCACTCTTGCCATCAATTATGAACGGGAACTGTATTGTAGCCTACCCTGAAAATGCGCGCTTCCCCTTTGGTAATTCTGGGGGTGTAGTTTGGTGTCATCTAGCGCATAATAATCTACAATAGTAGAAATTTTAATTGCTGTTCAAACTGAGGGTAACACAATTTTGTTGTAACATAATCTACAATAGTAGAAATTTTAATTGCTGTTCAAACAAGCCCACGATAATATGCGGGAACTCGTATCTACAATAGTAGAAATTTTAATTGCTGTTCAAACGAGTACGGCAAGGCGAAGTACGAAGAACATCTACAATAGTAGAAATTTTAATTGCTGTTCAAACCGAAACACACAAACATCAGAAACGATGGCATCTACAATAGTAGAAATTTTAATTGCTGTTCAAACAGCCTTGCGGAAGGTATCTTCTCCGTTCCTATCTACAATAGTAGAAATTTTAATTGCTGTTCAAACTTTGGCTTTTGTTCCGGGGTTGAGTGCATCTACAATAGTAGAAATTTTAATTGCTGTTCAAACTTCTTGTTGGCGGCAGGAACACGGCCTGAATCTACAATAGTAGAAATTTTAATTGCTGTTCAAACGTAGTTGCTTTCATAATGACACGATTTCAATCTACAATAGTAGAAATTTTAATTGCTGTTCAAACATTTTGAATTATGCAATATTTATAGATAATCTACAATAGTAGAAATTTTAATTGCTGTTCAAACCTGTTCCTATGTACTCAGAGATGGTTATATCTACAATAGTAGAAATTTTAATTGCTGTTCAAACAGTTAACGGCTATAAGGTAAGCATTACCGATCTACAATAGTAGAAATTTTAATTGCTGTTCAAACATAACTTTGTCCTGTCTTTAAGTATTGATTATCTACAATAGTAGAAATTTTAATTGCTGTTCAAACACGGTGCGGAGGTGTCCTGCTTGTCTATCTACAATAGTAGAAATTTTAATTGCTGTTCAAACGTCGAAGGAACTGCGAGCCGCGACGCTATCTACAATAGTAGAAATTTTAATTGCTGTTCAAACGATGGTCGGGAAGTTGTCAACGTGGGATCTACAATAGTAGAAATTTTAATTGCTGTTCAAACCTGTCCGTCCGTTGATTTGTTCAATCGTGATCTACAATAGTAGAAATTTTAATTGCTGTTCAAACATCCTCGTCACGTCGACAGGAGAAACCATCTACAATAGTAGAAATTTTAATTGCTGTTCAAACCGTTCAACGGCATCGAGTGGGAGGGACGATCTACAATAGTAGAAATTTTAATTGCTGTTCAAACGGCAAGTAATGAGCGAGTACAAATACTTATCTACAATAGTAGAAATTTTAATTGCTGTTCAAACATGTCCCGACTCATTAGGAATTTTTTGCCATCTACAATAGTAGAAATTTTAATTGCTGTTCAAACCTACAAGCCGGATGCGACTTTCGGTCTATCTACAATAGTAGAAATTTTAATTGCTGTTCAAACGCAACGGAGGTCAAGGCTATCATCACATCTACAATAGTAGAAATTTTAATTGCTGTTCAAACAATCTCTCGGCTACGATAGGCGGAACAAATCTACAATAGTAGAAATTTTAATTGCTGTTCAAAC
>JAUNNZ010000029.1:0-20960 GCA_030537315.1 Bacteroidia bacterium | reverse complement strand
ATCTACAATAGTAGAAATTTTAATTGCTGTTCAAACAGTTGCGTGGTAAATGTACGCATAAATATCTGGTTTTCAGCCATATTTTGCTTTTATAATTTGGCTCATTATCCCCACCTGCTTGCACTTTGTAACCTTAAGTATTTAATTCTTAAACAGTTGAACAAAGTTTTCAAGTCTCGTCAATCGGAGGTTTGTTAGAAATATACGATGTCTTTATCACGATGAATTGCATTGCCGTATTTTTTCAGTTTGACTGAATTTACGTCAAAGATTATTACGCTGTCATCTCCTCCAAATTGTGCAGAATAGATCTCTTCTATATATGATAGTAGATTATCAAAAATTCGCTGAGTATTTGTTACTTCGTACACAGAATACTGCAATCTGATTGCGCCGAACTTGCGGATGCCTTTGGCGAAATGGTTCCGCAGCTTGTCATCCTTGATATCATAACTGATTATAAGCATTTTATAGTTCAAATACTGGGTAGTCTACCACGCTTTTCCTGCCCATAAAGCATCGATAATATGATTGGATATATTTGAAAATAGTCGATTTATATGGAATAAGAGCATCAAAGAACAGATGGTAATAATCACCACATCTCTCCTTCTTTAAATGGTATTCATTAGCTTTCAGCTCATAGTCCTTAATTGAGATTTGCTTTCTATTGATGCTTGTTCTAATGGTTCTCTCAATAATACATCTAAAGGGCTCAACCATATCACAAACCAGTGACTTTCTTTTATACCATTCCGTGTGGAATACCCCTATGTACAAATCGAATCCGAACATGCGCAAATAGCATTCAATGAAATTAAATAAAAGCGTGTATCCGATGTCTAAAGTGGCGTTGATATAATCTTTTTTTGTCCTGGGTTGGCGCCCGGACCAATTATAATCATGGAAATATGCTGCAAAAAAATACCTTGCAGCTGTGCCTTCTATACCTAACAACTGTTGGCGGTCATCAATCCCCGGCAAAGAATCCAGGCATGCTCGGCAATGTTCTATTGCCAATCTCGTTTTTGCATCTTTTCTCCGGGTATTCAGTAATAATTGCATTTGATTGGATATCTTATTGCTGACCAAAGATTGAGCCGCGCATAATCCATCAGAACAATATTGACGTTTCCGTAAAAGATAGTTTGCTTCAGCACTATCGGACCAATAGAAAACAGGGCGAAGCGATGGTTTTAAAACAATAAGCGCAACGTTGTATTTTTTGCAATTTTCAATCAAGGGCGTTGTAATTGTAATATGTCCAATCACAAAAAGCGCAAGAACTTTCTGAAACGGAATCTTTGTCAGGGTTGTCACCTTCCTGTCTTCTTTGATTTCTTCCAACAGCAACTCACCCCCTTTAACTCGAAGACCGCGCTCCTCTATGCAATTGATGACGAAGATAGTTCTAAATTCAATATCCTTCTGTGTAAACATTGTCCTGAGCCGTTTTATCACAAAGGTTACAATAGATACAATGAAGGCACTTTGATTCGTTGACCGAAAAGAAATCTTTGTCGGGATCGAAACTGCGATATTTTGCAAGAAACATCTCGAAATACTTTAGCTCTGTGCTGCCTGGGGTCTTGATTGGTTTCATTTTACGAGTGCTGATATCATAGAAAAATAAGGCATCTACTTGATATCCCATTTCTCTCATACATAACATTTGTGCCCACAATTGGAAGATTTGTCCTTGATATATTGTGGAAATGTGGCGTTTCCTTTCAATTAGTTGCGCACCTGAAGCCCTGTAGATATCAATTTTACCCATCAATCCATATTTTTCGGAAAACACGGACATCCCCGCCAGGTCGCCTTTGCTTCGAACTGATGTCCCTTCGTCAACCGTATGGTGTGAATATTTACCTAACAATTGTGGTGCGGCGTAATAGAGGTCTTCTACTGTGTTCTTATATACATTGTGTAAGTAAATTGAGTATGGGCAAAATATGAAATCATTCAAGGTGGAGATTTCAATATAATCTTCCATCCTGAGAACTAACGGTTTTCTTGTACGAACTTAAGCCAATCGGAATTACCGATAGATAAGTTGACATCTTTTAACGTTTCTGACCTTTGAATCTGGTGTATTGTCCACAACCCCTTTCTTGCAATATTATATGCTCCATTGGCGTCGGCATCCTTCGGAAGGGTTGCGTTATCTCCTCCATAATTTCGGCTGTCGTAAAATACTCCATATTTGTCTGACACCGGGGATATCAAGTAATCCTCGTCTGTCCCCGTCCGGCTGTTTCTCATTTGGAGTGTTAAACCGAGCAGATATAGTAAGCTTTCAAAGAATTCCTTATTGTTCTGTGAAAGAATTGCACTTTGCAGATTATTGGAAAAATCTATGCTATACTTCATGAAGAGTTCTTTCATTTTAAACGTGATATCCACGACTTCGTTGTCCCATTCGTTATTCTTTTCTCCGTTTCGGAATGTGCGGATTCTATCCCCGTAGGTGCATACCGTCCAATTTTGTTTTGTCCCTTCAAGCTTTGGGTTAAAGGCCGAATAATCGTCAATTACGAATTCGAAATAATCTTTGTCCTTGTTATGGCGAATGTCGGCAAACTTGCCGAAGAGGGCTTTGGCCTTCTCCACGTTCTCATACTTTGTGGAGATGAAGTTTGCGAAGCCGGTCACCGGATCTATCTTACTGGTGTTCCAGGCAGGAACGTAGAAAAGGAATCCACTTTGTTTTCCAAGTTTCTGGAAACTGTCGAACTTCGAGGTCAACTGATATGCCTTCATCACGCTGCCAGGTTCTCCGGCAGGAGCGTTCTTGTCAACCAGATAGTTTAGTTTGTCGATGAGCATTTTCTCGAATTTCTGGTATACTTGCTTTTCCACTTTTTGCCGCCCTCTCATGAAGCCCATATTGAGGTTCTCCAAGACGACGATAGCCTTGTATTCGACCATCATTTTAGAGATAATGTGCACTACCTGGCTGAGATATCCTTCTTTGATTTCTTTGATGTTCTCGATGGTCTTCCAGTTTCTTCTGGCAGCGAGACGATCCGCTTCTTTGTTATCGAGGATTTTGTGGTAGTTTGTGGCGTGGGAGGTGCCGTTGTATTCGCTGATAATCTCGTTGAGACTCATCTGCCGTACAATCTCACCATCAAGGTTTATGAGCGAGAGGTATAGCAGGTTGCGTTCGCCACGGTCAATGCCGATTATATGTTCTACCTCTCCATTCTTGATAAATTCGCGTACTTGCTGATCTATGTTGTCCATCCCGTATGACTTAAAGTTCATCGATATCGGGACATGGAACTGGAACTTGTCAGCGGTATACCTGCGGTCCTTGATGATAGGGTAACTGAATTTGTCTTTGAGTTGCTCGTGGTGGAAGCCCTTTTTCAGTTTTTCTTCATCATATTCAATAGACTTTTTCCTGAAGAACACTTCGGCTTGGCCATTCAGTTTGTATACTATATTTTTGAGGTTCTCTTCGCTGAATAGGGCTTTCCAGTACATCGTGTGGAGGTTCGGCGTACCCTTGCTGTATTCGGAAAAGTCTTTATTGTATATCTGGAAAAGATATATCTGTCCAGTCTCTACAAGTTCGTCTATATAGGATTTGGACACTTTACGGAAGGACACCTTATATCCCTGCTGCTCCACCTCTCGGTAAAAACCCGAGAGGTCGGTGTAAGAGGCGGTGTCAGAAAACTTAAAGCCGAAAGTTCTCCAATCTTCGTGCTTTTCTATTGAGCATTTGAAAAAGTCAATCAGTCCGTGGCAATGCTCCAGGTTGAAATCAGGACCTTTCTTGTGTGTGCCTTTCTCATAATGTTCGAGCAGTTCCTTACTCGGGGCGAATTCTTCTATTCTCGATTTTGAGAAGAACACCTTCGGGAGCATTTTATTGGGTCCAGGAAGGAGTTTGTAGTCCATCTTTTCATAACAGTCTCCGTCTGTCTGGAATTTCTCCTTGTCAAACACTTTGGTGTGCTTCCTATCCATTATGGCGAGATAGTACATACCATCCTTTCGGAGGATAATACCGCTGTTATCCTTTTCCTTGTTGACATCCCATCCATCAAGCAGAGTGGAGTTGTCGAAATTCAACTTGAACTTCTCTTCGGAGTACGGTTTCTTCGTAAGATAGTTCCTAACCATATTGTAAAGGGGTGTGATCTTGTCAATCACAGAACAAATGATTTCGTAGTCAGAATAGAAACGTCCATCTCTGTTCCCTTCCGTTCCTGTTCCGGCCAGAGGACGAATGAAACGTTGAATGTCCTTTATGCTATCAAGAAGATCCTTTATTCCCTCTATCGAAGAGTCCTGCTGCGCGAGTTTGTTTTCGGGCTCCGTGTTCAAAAGATCCTTGACAGCAGCGTATCTGGTTTCAACGACCTCGAAGAGGGATGGTGAGTTCTCGTTCGCGCCAAGCATCTCATACCAATCCTCTATGCGTCCCTTGTCGCCCAAATAGTCATTGATATCACGAAGTGACAAGCTTTTGAAACTTTTGATATATTTCTCCCTCTTTTCCAGATGCTTGGCAAGTGATTTTGTGTTTTGGCAAGGGTAAATGCTGTCATATTTTTCTTCCATTGCTTTTGTGAGCAAAGACCAGTCCCCATAACAGCTTTTTACAACCCCAGTAAGGTCTGTGTCGTTCTTGATGTATATGCCGTCAAGGTCATAATCCCCGATGGAAGACAGGAGCATCTTGAGAGATGGCACGTCTTCCGTCCCGCAATACGCGACAGAACGGAATTCCTGATAATAGTTTTCCACGGTCTCAAGAAGCTCGGCGTCGTTGGAAAACTGCCCTTGTTGCCAAGAAAGACTCTCCCTATCTGAAAGAATCTGCTTATACAGCATAACAAATTTAGGAAGCTTCTCTTTGTGTTGCTGATTGTACAGGTTGACATACTCGTTCAGCCCTTGAACTTTAACATCACCTTCAGACTTGCCCCCAAGCAGGGCATTGTAGAGAGTGATGTCTTTCTGACGGAGGAAGAGCGAATAGTTGTTGATGTCAGTGAATGCATCCTCCAAGGACAAACCATTCAAATCTGGCTCAAACACCTTGCGGAGCCCATCAATATTGGGCCCAAGAGCTTCTTTTACCGCTGCAAAAACCTTCATATTGCTGATGAATTTCGGCAGATTCTCGTTTATCAAACGGTATGCGATAGCCGTGGATTTTGCTTCATCAGAGTACATATTCCTGCGGTTCTCGTTAAACCCGGTGAAATAGGTAGTGAAATTTGAGAACTCGCCGACAAGGTCGTATCCTTCTCTATCTCCGAGGAACTCCGGGAGATCTTCCTTGATGAGCTCCTTTCCAAACAACCTTTTGACATCGAAAGACTTTGCAATCTGTTTACGGAGGACTTCCTGAGCCTTGTCGACTTTCGCCTTCAGCACGTCGTCCGTTCTGCCATAGAGGGTTGCGCATACCTCTAAGGCTTCGCTGTCAAGAACAAGACCGTTGAGGCTACAATCTATGAAACTCTTGTGGTATTCATCAATCAGTTTCTTGACTTTCTTGTAACTTTCTGCACGGTGCTCGTCTTCTTCAAGAAGCCCGCTGCTGATGATGTTGTCAAGCGTCTTTCCGACCGGTTTCAGTTCAAACCTTAAAGTCTTGGATAGAGGGTAGAGACCGATAAACTGGTCTAATGCATTGTCCCGTGTCATATATTATGCGTTTAGATTGTTGAATTATTACAAATTTAGAAAATAATAAAAGTATATGTTTATAAGTCAAATAACAGTTTGTGCAAAAATATATCATCATTTTGCCAATTTGTGGCACAGTGGGTGGGTTGCAGCGCGAGATTTGCCCACCTGTGGCGGCCACATCTCGGATTATCCGAGAGCAATCAAAGGCGACAGGCGGGCCGGAGGCCCTCGTTTTGCGTTAGCCCGGACCCTTATGAGAGCACGCTCTCAACGTGCCCGGACCAACGCAAAAACGCCGCACTTCAGTGCGGCGTCTATCGCTTGTGATTGCATAGCGCGGAGAGGACGAGATTCGAACTCGTGGTACCCTAATCGAGTACGTCAGTTTAGCAAACTGGTGGTTTCAGCCACTCACCCACCTCTCCTGATCCTTCCCTTCTGGTTGTCCAAACGGGACTGCAAATATACGATAAAAATCGTATTATGCAATATTACTTACCGATGAGAATCTTGCGGATCATATTGCTCACGTCACTGTTTTCCTGGACGCGGGCGAACTGTTTTGAGCCAGGGCCGTAGGCAAAGAGAGGAACCATCATAGGGGAGTGTCCTCTGGATGCGAAGGTCATTTCAACTGAGTTTTCCTCGAAGTTGCCCTTGCGGACTACGACGGCACCGGTCTCGTGGTCAGCGCTGACGAGTACGAGGGTATGGCCGTCTTTCTCGGCGAAGCGGACAGCTGCTTCAACTGCTTTGTCGAAGTCGAGGGTCTCCTGAACGAGGGTGGCCTTGTTGGCGTGGGCCTCATGGTCGATGTGCGCGCCTTCAACCATCAGGAAGAAGCCTTTCTTGGTGCGGGCCTTGAGGAAATCGATAGCGGTCTGGGTGGTGGCTGGGAGCCAGTCTCCGCGGCCGTTGCCTACGTTGACTGCAGTGTAGCAGATCTTGTCGGCGTTTGCGAATGCATCTGCATCAGGCTCGGAGAGCACTGTGTACTGGCCCTTGATGGCGTCCTGGGTGGAAAGCGGAAGGGTGTCGAATTCCTTCTTGCTGCCGGCTGCGAGGAAAATAAGTGTGCAGCCGGGGATGTCGCCCCAGATAGCTGCGGATTCGCCGCGTGCTGACTGGTGGGCGTAGAATGCTGCAGGGGTTGCTCCTGCAAGTCCGTCGGTGGAAACGACGCCGCTCACATATCCATAAGGGGCTATGGCCTCAGGGATGTTGGTGAGTTTCTCACCGTCAGGACCCATGCCGACATAACCGTTGTTGGTCTTGTGGCCGGTGGCCCAGGCGGTGCCTGAAGCGGCGGAGTCAGTGGTGAAATCGCTTACGGACTGGGTCCTGACGAAACCTATTGTCTGGAGATTTGTCATGGTGAGCTCGTTGCCGTTGGCGAACATTGCGGAAGTAACGGCGCCGAGGCCCATACCGTCACCGATAAGGAGAATCACGTTCTTGATCTTGGCGTTTGAGCCGTCAATCTTGAAATCAGGAGTATATGAACCTTGAGGTGTTACGGAAGTCTGTCCCGAGAAACCGAGATACTGGCCCGGCATCAATTGTGGCCTTCTGTGCGGCGGCATCGGAGCAGGGGCCGCCTGCTGCTGTGGCTGTTCGTTCTGCTGTGGTTCCTGTGCGAATAAGGCTGCTGCTGAGAGCAGTGCGGCTAAAAGTGCTAGTGTCTTTTTCATAATGCTGCAAATATAATTTATTTGACCCAAAATTCGTCAATAAAAATAAAACCTTCGCCACCGGCGCCCGGATGCCAGTCCGGAATGGTGCCGAAATTCTTGGCAATCACTTTCACAAATCGTGCCTTGATTTCTTTTCCGTCCTTGACATCCGCAACAAAATCAAGTGTCTGCACTTCCATGTCCTGCTCACCTACGGTATTATCTATATGAACGAGTTTCTTGAAGTGTTCTCCATCATTTGAGACAAAGAATTCAACGTATCTCGGCATCCAGATCCACGAGCGCGCGTCCTGGCAGAAGCCAGCGCCCACCTGTGTGACGCTCTTTATCTCCCTCAGGTCAATCACGGCGGAGAAGTCAGTGCCCTGATACCCCTGCCAGCCTCCTGTGCGCCAGTTGAGCTTGCCGCGCAGGCCGTCAACAAGACCCTGCGGCCCGCCTGCGCTGTACTGACGGTTGTATTCCGCTCCGAGTGTGATGTCGATGTCATTGCGCACCTTGCGCACCTCGCTTGCCGTGACGAAGCTCCTCTTGCCGTAAAGGTTCTCCGAATAACACTCCAGCCTGCAGGATTCCGAAACGGTGAAAGGTTCCCTGTAAGGCACGAACTCTCCGTCCCCTATCCTGTAGAAAGCGCGGCAACCGATGTCGATATTGGCCACCGATACCGTGAGCGAGTCCTCGAAAATGTCGGCATCCATCTCGAATACCGGGTTCACCACAATGGTCTTCGGCACGTAGGTAAGCGTGCCGAGCGGTGCGCCCGGACACACCGGGTAGCGGCCCAGGGCGCTCAACACATACCACGCCGACATCTGCCCGCAGTCGTCATTCCCGCACAGGCCGTCCGGCCTGCTTGAATAGAGTGAGTTCATTATTCTCTTGACAGCCGCCTCAGTCTTGTCCGGCCTGCCGGCCATTGCGTAGAGATACGGTATGTGGTGGCTCGGCTCGTTGCCGTGGGCATACTGCCCTATCATTCCGGTAAGGTCCGCCTGCGTGCGGCCAGTCGTCTGCGAAGGCGCTGCGAACAGCGAATCGATCTTTGCGACAAATTTCTTAGGCCCGCCCATAGCGCGCATCAACCCGACAACGTCGTGCGGCACGAAGAAACTGTACTGCCAGGAATTGCCTTCGGTGAAATGGTTGTTGACCTCGCGCGGCTCGAACGGCGTGAGCCAGCGCCCGTTCAGGCGCGGGCGCGCGAAACCCGTCGACGGGTCGAACACATTGCGCCAATACTGCGAACTTTCAAGGAATTTCCCCTTTATTTCAACAAGGTCGTCTTCCTCTATCGTAGAGCGCTCCGGGTGCTTCAGAAGCCAGTCCGCGACTTGTGCGACGCACCAGTCGTCATAGGCATACTCGAGCGTCTTGGACACGCTCTCGTGCTCGTCATCTGCCAGCACGACACCGTTCCTGCGGAAGCTGTCCAGTCCGAAATCCGGCCTGTTCGCGGTATCGACCAGCATATACAGGGCAAGATTGACGTCGAAGCCGTCAATCCCCCGCACCAGCGCATCCGCGAACACCGGTGCGCTGTGATACCCTATCATGCAGTTTGTCTCATACCCCCACAGTTCCCAGACAGGAAGCTTGCCCCCTTCGAGGAAGATGTCCATGAAGGACTTGATGAAACTCAGCGTAAGCGAGGGTGAAATCTCGCTGAGAAGCGGATGCAGGCCGCGGAAGGTGTCCCAAAGAGAGAAAACCGTGTACCTGTCGTGGTCTTCGGCAAAGTAGGTCTTCCCGTTGATGCCGCGGTAAGTACCGGCCACATCGGAATACAGGGAAGGATGTATGGCCGTATGATAGAGTGCCGTGTAAAATATCTTTTTGGACCCCTCGTCCTCGAAAGGGCAGTCAAGAGTGGAAAGGAATTTCTCCCATTCCATGTCGGCGGCCACTCTGACGCTGTCGAAGCCTACTTCAAATATCCCTTCCTTTAAATTCAACAATGCCTGTTCCTCGTTTGTCGACGAGATGCCGGTATACACAACAATGACATTTTCATTTCTCCTGGGCTTGAACGTTACCACGACGGCGCCGTCCACTTCCTGCCTGAAAGCGATATCCTGGGAAAAATAGATTGAGAAAGCCACGTTCTGGTTCACCGCCCAACTGGATGAGGTACGATGGCCGATTATGCTGTTATCCTCCACTTTTATGGCGTAATCCGTGAGATGGTCGCGGTGCCGGAGGTCAAGCACGATCTGCGGCGCAACCCCGTCGGGAAACACATATCTGTGCACACCGAAACGCTCACCGACGGTGAGCTGGGCAAGCACCTGCGGCTTTTCCAAAAACACTTCGTAGAAGCCGGGCGATGCCTTTTCGCGGGAGTGCGAGAATCCAGATTTATAGTCATCCGGACAGATCTCCGGCGAGTTGAATCCCACGACCGGCATCAGCAGGATGTCGCAGAGGTCATCACAGCCCGTGCCGCTCAGGTGGGTATGGCTGAAGCCATAGATTACGCTGTCGCGGTAATGATATCCGCTGCAACCGTCCCAGTCCCCTGCGCGCGGACGGGTATCGGGGCTCAGCTGCACCATTCCGAACGGATATGCCGCACCCGGGAAGGTGTGACCGTTCCAGTCGGTCCCGACGAACGGGTTGACGTAGCCCACCAGTGAGGCCAGTATGATTGTCAGTATTTTCATTTCACTTCAAGTACATCTCCGTTGTCTCTTGCCACCGCGGCCTTCCAGCGGTCGGTGTAACCCGGCTGGGTGAGTCCGTCAGGAATGCCGTCGGAATATTCCGTATGTTTGAAGGCACCCTTTTCGTCCTGCGCCTTCACGTTGCCGTCGATGAACTTGACGAGCAGCAGCTCCTCAAGTTTCACCCAGTCCTTGAACTGCTTCCGCGCGGTGTTTACGGTGAATTTGGTGAGAAGCTTCTTCGCCTTGCGCAGGCGTCCTTTCTGAAGGAGTCTGGCAAGTTTTGCATCAAGCGCCGGAACGGCGTTGTCCTGCTGGTCGAGTTCGAAACTGTCGGCTGCCTGGCGGGCTACCGGAGCCATATAATTGTACATCTTGTAGCAGGCGTTGGCAACGCGGTTGCACATCCAGAACTGTGATGTGGCGGAGTAGTGAAGGAGGTCGCCGTTGCCTTCGCGAAGGCATTCAGGCACCTTCCTGGTATTGACGTAAACAGGTGTCAGATAGGATGTCGCGGCATCGTCGCAGCCGAACCAGAGGAGCGCGCCGGCCTCGTCAGGGAGCCAGCCGCGCGCCTGTGCCACAAACCAGAATCCGGTCTGCTGGGTTGCTATCGCGCGCTCGTTGACATAGGTCCTGCCTTCCCATTCGAATTCCATCGGACGCCAGCGGTAAGGGAGAGCGTTTCCGCCCGCACCCACATCAACCGTCATATCCATAGGCGTGCCCTCGAAATGGTCACGCATGACGTCGGCGACGTTCTTCATCGTGATTTTGCGCAGCGGCTTTACAAAAAGAGGCATCTCGCCGGCGAGGTCATAGCCCATCGCGTAGTCCAGCCATTCGCCTGCCGGGCGTGAGCTCTCGACTCCGTCATGCTCATAGGTGAGCACTCCGTCGCAGAGAATGTTGAATGCCGACCAGACGCGCGCGTCACAGCCGCGGATGGTTCCGAAATCGAGAGGGCAGTACGCTTCGCGGAAGCTGAAGTCCTCGTCGCTGCCGCTGTACCATCCCTGTTCGCGGGCAAAGCTGACAACGTCAGGCGCGAACAGGCAGTTCTCAGGGTCATCCTGCGGGAAACGGGTGATGCGGGCCTGGTTTGCGTGGGCGCAGATGTATCCGTCCGGGATGCGGCGTGCCACCCACACGATGCCTTTTTCCTTGCCCTTGCCGACAAGGTCCATCACCCACGCCTCCTTTGCGTCGGCGATGGAGAAGGTCTCGCCTTCGGAAGGGTAACCGTATTCGTTTGCCAGGTCAACGATGGTCTGGATGGCCTCACGCGCCGTCGTGGCGCGCTGGAGGGTGATGTAGATCAGCGAGCCGTAATCCATTATGCCGTCTTCGTTCATCTGCTCCTCGCGGCCTCCCCAGGTGGTCTCGCCGATGATGAGCTGGTGCTCGTTCATATTGCCGACGGTCTGGAAGGTATGCGCAACCTGGGCGATCCTGCCCAGCGGCCTGTTGGTGTCCCATTCGCGGATCGCGAGGGTGCTTCCGGCCTTGTGGTTGGCCGCAGGATGGAAATAAAGCTCACCGTAAAGCCAGTGCGAATCGGCGGCGTAGGAAACCATGCAGGAGCCGTCTGCGCTGGCGCCTGCGGTGATGATCACGTTTGTGCAGGCATCAGCGCGGCTTGCTGAAAGCAAGGCGAGAGCCAACACTATAGGCATTAATTTTCTCATTTTATGTTTTCTTTACTAAATTTGCAGATTGATAAATACAAATCTAATGAAAATTTTCGCTATCACCACAATGTTGCTTGTGTCAGTCTGTGCCTTCGCGCAGGCGCCGCAGCTCGACGAGAAGGCTGAAAAGGAATTCCGCGAGAAGATCGACCAGAGCGTTGAGGATATGGAGAGAACCTATAATCTCGAGGATTGGCAGACTTTTTACGTAGATTCGATTCTGACATACAACTCCATTCACAGAAGAGACGAGCTCCTTGAACTCCAGGCCTCGAAGGTTACGGTCGAAGACGCGTACCAGCGGGTCGATGACAAATGGATGGAGGCCACATACCAGGCTTTTCACAAGGTTTTTGACGAAAAGCAGTGGAACAAGTACCTGAAGTCAGGCGCCGCCAAGGACAAGAAGTCCCGCGACAAGAGGGAGGAAAAGAGAAAACAGTAATATGAAAAGAGAAGATATAGACAAGATACTTGCCGAGCTCCAGCAGCTTGAATGCAAGTCACAGAAGGACGTTGAGGATGCGCGTGTCCGCTTCCTCGGAAAGAAGGGCTCCATCACGGCTCTCTTCGAAGAGTTCCGCGACGTCGACAAGGACCAGAAGAGAGAGTTCGGCCGTCCGCTCAACGAGCTCAAGCAAGCCGCCCAGGCCAGGATTGACGAGCTGAAGGACAGCGTGGCTGACGAAGGCCTGTCAGACGGTCCGAAGCAGGACCTCTCGATGCCTGGAGATTCCTTTGAGCTCGGTTCCCGCCATCCGGTTTCAATCGTCCGCCAGGAGATTGTGGACATCTTCCGCAAGTTCGGTTACGACGTGGCGGAAGGCCCCGAGGTGGAAGACGACTATCACGTCTTCGAGGCGCTCAACTTCCCTCCGAACCATCCTGCACGCGACATGCAGGACACCTTCTTCGTGTCTGCGGGCCATCCGAACCCGCTTCTTCTCAGGACCCACACCTCCAGTGTACAGGTGCGCGCGATGGAATCGATGAAGGTCCCTATCCGCGTCATCTGCCCTGGCCGCGTGTTCCGCAACGAAGCGATCAGCGCGCGTGCGCACTGCATATTCCACCAGGTGGAAGGACTCTATGTCGATGAGAACGTCACATTCGCGGACCTCAAGCAGGCCATCCTGCTTTTCGCCCGCGAGATGTTCGGCCCTGAGACCGAAATCCGCATGCGTCCGTCATACTTCCCGTTCACGGAGCCTTCGGCTGAGGTTGACGTCAGCTGCAACATCTGCCACGGCAAGGGCTGCAACATCTGCAAGGGCACCGGCTGGCTCGAGATCCTCGGCTGCGGTATGGTTGACCCTAATGTCCTTGAAGCCAGCGGCATTGATTCCAAGAAATACAGCGGTTTCGCTTTCGGAATGGGTCTTGAGCGCATCGCGATGCTCAAGTGGAGGGTCAACGACCTCCGCCACTATTTCGAGAACGACATGCGTTTCCTTGAGGAATTCGGTACCGCAATAGAGGTATAGGGAGCAAAATATTCTGCAAAAAATTTGCAAAACAGATTTTTTGCCGTATCTTTGTGGTCCCAATCGCGGAAATAGCTCAGTTGGTAGAGCGCAACCTTGCCAAGGTTGAGGTCGCGAGTCCGAGCCTCGTTTTCCGCTCCACAAGACAGACAATCATCACGGTTGTCTGTCTTTTTTTTGATTTCAGTACTGGTATGAAAAAATTGATTTTTGCAATTGTTATGGCTGCTGCGCTGACGGGATGCGGCGCGAAGGTTTCAGAGCCGCAGAAAGTTGTTGTCTTCGGTGATTCGTACAGCACGTTCGAGGGATATATTCCTGAAGGATACGAGAGCTGGTATTTTGAAGAGATGCCTTATGAGAACGACTGTCATTGCGTGGATTCCACCTGGTGGAGCAGGGTCATCGCCGACAAGGGCTATGAACTGCTGCTCAACACAAGCTACAGCGGCGCCACGATATGCAATGTCGGATATAACGGTGATGACTACACCGCCAGGTCTTTCTCCACACGTGTACACCGCGACATCGTTTCTGAAGATGGGGAATATCTCTGCGGAGGCAAGCCTGATTTCATCTTCATCCTTGCCGGCACTAATGACAGCTGGGCCCAGTCTCCGAAAGGCGAGCTGCTCGGAAAGGACGGCTGGCGTGACGCCGACCTGAATTATTCCCTCCCGGCAATGTCCTACATGCTGGGCTACCTGACCGAGAAGCTTCCGGATACCAGGATCATCGTGATCGTGAACACCGAACTGGACGAAACGACAACGGCCGGCCTTGTGGAGGCCAGCCGCATATTCGGTGTAGAATCCCTTCAGCTCAAGGATATCGACAAGCAGTGGGGACACCCGTCAAATGCGGGTATGCGCCAGATTGCCGAACAGCTGGAAGCTATCCTTTAACATTTTCAAGGACGGTCTGTCCGTCGCGGACATCGACGCTTATCGCCGAGTCCTTGTGAATCTTGCCCTCGAGTATCTCGCGGGCAAGTTTGTTTACAAGCTCGCGCTGGATGAGCCTCTTGACGGGGCGGGCGCCATAGACAGGGTCATATCCGTTCTCCACCATATCGTCCTCGAACGCCCTGGTGAATGAAAGCACGACGTTGTCCTCTTCAAGTTTCCTGCGCAGGATTTCCATCTGGATACGCACGATTTCACGGATGTCATCCTTCCCAAGGGCGTCGAACACCACGATTTCATCGATCCTGTTGAGGAATTCGGGGCGCATCCGCAGGCGGAGTTCCTCTTCCTTCAGGTTCGAGGTCATTATCAGGATGGTGTTCTTGAAATCGACGGTGCGGCCCTTGTTGTCGGTCAGACGGCCGTCGTCAAGTACCTGCAGAAGTATATTGAAAACGTCCGGATGGGCCTTTTCTATCTCGTCAAGCAGCACGACGGAATATGGCTTTCTGCGCACTGCCTCCGTCAGTTGTCCGCCTTCGTCGTAGCCTACGTATCCCGGAGGCGCACCGATGAGGCGGCTGACGGTGTGGCTCTCCTGATATTCGCTCATATCGATTCGGGTCATCATGGTCTCGTCGTTGAACAGGAACTCCGCGAGGGCCTTTGCCAGCTCCGTCTTGCCCACGCCGGTGGTGCCGAGGAAGAGGAATGAGCCGATAGGGCGGTGTTCGTTGGACAGGCCGGCGCGGCTGCGGCGGACTGCGTCTGACACGGCCGCGATTGCCTTGTTCTGTCCGACGACGCGCTTGTGGAGAGCCTCCTCCATACGGAGAAGCTTCTCTTTCTCGCTCTCGAGCATCCTGTTCACAGGGATGCCCGTCCAGCGGGCTACGATCTCCGCGATGTCTTCCGGAGTCACCGCTTCGGTGATGATAGGATTTTTGATGGCCGCCTGCTTCTTGCCAAGCTCCTCGATTCGCTTGACCGTGTCGGCGAGCTTGCCGTATCGTATCTCGGCAACCTTGCCGTAATTGCCGGAGCGCTCGGCTATCTCAGCCTCGCGCTTGTACTCCTCCACCTTCTGGCGCAGGTCGTTCAGTTCGGTGACGATCCCCTTCTCTTCGTTCCAACGCTTGCTGAGGGCCTCGTGTTCGGCTTTCGCCTTCGCGAGTTCCTCGTCGATGCGCTCGCTTTTCAGGCTCGCGCCCTCGCGCTTGATAGCCTCCTTCTCAATCTCCAGCTGCCGGATGCGGCTGTTCAGCTCGTCGATCGGCTCCGGCACGGAGTTCATCTCGAGGCGGAGCTTCGACGCCGCCTCGTCAACGAGGTCGATCGCCTTGTCCGGAAGGAAACGGTTGTTGATGTAGCGGTGCGAGAGGTTGACGGCCGCGATGAGCGCGTCATCCTCGATGGACACACGGTGGTGTGTTTCATATTTCTCCTTCAGTCCGCGAAGGATGGCTATGCTCTCCGCAGGCGACGGCTCGTCAACCATCACCTTCTGGAAACGGCGCTCCAGCGCCTTGTCCTGCTCGAAGTACTTCTGATACTCGTCCAGGGTTGTCGAACCGATGGTGCGCAGCTCGCCGCGCGCAAGCGCGGGCTTGAGGATATTGGATGCATCCATGGCGCCGGAACTGCGTCCGGCACCAACCAGAGTGTGGATTTCATCGATGAAGAGAATGATGTCGCCGTCCGACTCCACCACTTCCTTCACCACGCCCTTCAGGCGCTCTTCGAATTCACCCTGATATTTCGCGCCCGCTATGAGCGCACCCATATCGAGGGAGAACACCTTGCGGTTCTTCAGGTTCTCCGGAACCTGGCCGTTTACTATCTTGGTCGCAATCCCTTCGGATATGGCGGTCTTGCCCACGCCGGGTTCGCCGACGAGAATGGGATTGTTCTTGGTCCTACGAGACAGAATCTGCAGAACCCTTCTTATCTCATCGTCCCTGCCGATGACGGGGTCGAGCTTGCCTTTGGCCGCGGCCTCGTTGAGGTCGATGGCGTACTTGCTGAGGAATTCAAATTTCTGTTCCATAATCATACAATAAAAAAGTCGTTTGCCCGAAATTGGACAAACGACTGTAAGTCAAAATATATTCCACTGACAAAATGTCAGCGTGCGGAACAGTTACTCAGCGTCCTCAGCTGTAGGGGCATCCTGCTGGATAGGAGCGGTAGGGAATGCCGGCTGGGAGTTGGTGGTGGTGTTCTCGATCTTGTTGGTGACGTCCATATCGGCACCGTTAGTGCCCATTGTGAAGGATGCTGCGATTGAAACAACCACGATGAATGCCACGAGACCCCAGGTGATCTTCTCAAGGATGTCTGCGGTCTGGCGTACGCCGAAAGTCTGGTTGCCGGCAACGAAGTTGCTTGCAAGACCTTCACCCTTGCCGTTCTGAAGCAATACCACGAGTACGAGGAGGATTGCTGCGATCACGATGAGAACGGTCAAAATTGTAAATACTGCGTTCATTTTATTGTCTATTTTTATTTATTTTCTCAATAAGGGCTGCAAAGTAAACACTTTTTTCCGGATATAACAAACTAAGTTTCGAATAAATGGCGATGGCTTCGTCAGGATATTCCTGCTCCAGGTAGATTTTCGCAAGTGCTTCTGTGCAAAAATCTTCTGCGCCTCTGGCCTCCGGTTCCTGATAGTTCGCGCTGCCGGTCCCCCTTGCGATTTTCGCAAAGACGCCGTCTTCGGCGTTGCGGACAGAGTCGTACTGGTTCTGGGTGAAATAGTCGCCTCCGACCACGAACACCTGCCTTTTGTTTCCGTCTCCGGACGGGAGGAACGCCTCCACCAGTTTCTGCGCATTCGCGTCGGTGCAGTCCACCTGGCCCTTGTTGTTGGCCAGGTTGGAGAGAATCTTGCGCGAGCCTACGCGGAGCGCGGTGTCGGCAATCTGGGATTCAGAGAGTGCGCCCATTGCAGACATTCTCTGGCAGAGTTCCATTCTGGCCGCGCCATACCAGGGGTACAGGCTGACCACTCCGGTCAGCTCTTCAAACGTGAGCTTGTGGATGTCGATAGCGTTTACCATTGTGCTACAGTTGCGTTGAAAATATCCTCGTTGATCTTTTCGATGATTTCCTGGCAGAGAGAGCCCTCGACTGCGTCCAGGAGAACATCTGAAGCGAAATCGGCGTATGCAGAGAAACTTTTGCCCTCGAAGTTGTCTTCGGGATGCTTCTCGTTGGTGAAATCAACCTTGACGGTGACGGTCAAGCGGTTCATCGCTGCGGCTTCCTGCGCGGTGATGGCGGTGGCCGATACGGCATATCCGGTGATTTCGCCGGATATGTCAAGGTCTCCGTCGGTCTCGACCTGCTCGAGCCTGGTCATCTTGCGGAACTGCTCGCGCAGGGCTTCCGTGATGTCGTTGGCGAGAGTCGGGTTGACCTTCTGGGCCGTATATTCGAAGTAGTTGATGGCAATGGTGTTGACGTCCGGCTGGATGGAAGTGCCGGAGAACGAGTAGATGCCGCAGGATGAAACAGCCAGGGCGGCAGCTATGAAAAGTATCAGTTTTTTCATTTGCCGTTCAGTTTGCTGTCCTTGAGTTTGCGGTATATCGTCCTTTCGGAGATGCCGAGTTCCGCGGCCGCCTTCTTGATGTTGCCGGAGTGCTTTGCAAGGCACTTGGCGATCAGTTCGTCATTGGTCTTCCGTATGGACATCACGTTCTGCTCCTCCGGCTCGCCCATCTGCTCTTCCGGCTCTTCCCTGCGGGAGTATTCCATGATCCGCGGCTGGGCGGCCGGCTGCGGCTCTTCGCCCTTGCCGACCATTCGCTCGAGCCTTTCGACTCTCTGGCTGAGGTCGAAGATCGCCTTGATGAAGACCTGCCTGTCGGCGTCGTTCATTCCGCCGCCCGCATTGCCCGCCACCGCCGCCGGAAGGAGGGTGTCCTTCTCGTCAGGGAGATATTTGCGGAGCGTCTCTGCGCCGATTTCGATGCGCTCGGCGCTTCTTGAGACAGGTGAGGATTCGATGCCCGTGATGGCCTCGGCTATGTTCTTGAGCTGGCGGATGTTGCCCGGCCAGCGGTAGTTCGTGAGGATATTGATCGCCTCATGGGTGAGGCTGACCTTGCAGAGTCCGTTCTTCTCGGCGAAGTCGGTCGAGAACTTGCGGAACAGCAGATAGATGTCGTCGCGGTTGCGGTCGCGCAGGGACGGCATCGAAATCTGTATGCCGGTCAGGCGGTAGTACAAGTCCTCGCGGAACTTGCCCGTGGCGACGGCGTAGGCAAGGTTGACGTTGGTCGCCGCTATGATGCGGACGTCCGTTTTCTCGACCTTGGAGGAGCCGACCTTTATGTATTCGCCGTTCTGCAGGACGCGGAGAAGGAGCGCCTGGGTGTCCTTCGGGAGTTCGCCTATCTCATCAAGGAAAAGAGTGCCGCCGTCGGCTTCCTCGAAATAGCCCTTCCGTTCGCCGATGGCGCCCGTGAAGGCCCCTTTCTCGTGGCCGAAGAGCTCTGCGTTGACAGTGCCTTCCGGGATGCCGCCGCAGTTGACCGCGAGGTACTTTCCGGTACGGCGTTTGCTGTACTGATGGATGATCTGAGGCAGGACTTCCTTGCCGACGCCGCTCTCACCGGAAATGAGGACGGTGAGGTCGGTGGGCGCAACGGCAACGGCGGTCTCTATCGCCCGGTTGAGCGAAGAGTCGTTTCCGACGATGTCGAATTTGTTTTTAATGCGTTGAAGGTCCTGTGCGTCCATATTTTCGCAAAGTTAACAAAAAAAATGCATATCTTTGTGTTCAACGAAATCTAATAATCTTTAACCATTTATGATGAAGATACTTAAAGCACTTACGTTTGTGGCCGTGGCCGCGACAACCGTTTCCTGCGGCGCTTCCCGCGCCAAGCAGATGGCTATGGCTGAGAATTTGAGAATAACCTGCAATCCTGAAGTCCTCGCCCTCGTGGGCGACAAGATTCCTGCGGACGTCACCGTCACCTATCCGGCCGGTTATTTCGCTCCGACGGCCCTCATCACCGTCACCCCTGTCCTCGTATATGAAGGCGGCGAGCAGGCTCTCAAGGCCAAGATATACCAGGGGGAGAAAGTCAAGGACAACAACTGGGTCATCCCTGCTGACGGCGGCACCGTAAAGGAAAGCTATCAGTTCGTCTACAGGCCTGGAATGGAGACCTCGCATCTCGAGCTCCGCACCACGGTGTTCTACGGAAAGAAGCGCATAGAGGTGCCTGCAATCAAGGTGGCCGACGGTCTTATCACCACTTCCAGACTCGCCGACACCGACGGCAGCTACTCCTTCAAGGCCGACGAATACCAGTCAGTGATCTCAAGCACCGCCGAAGGTCAGATCCTTTATGACAAGAACTCGGCGAACGTCAAGACAAGCCAGCTCCGCTCTTCGTCCATCAATGACCTCAAGGCCGCTCTGGCAGAGATCATGAAGGATCCGCGCTATACTGTCAAGAACACCCAGATCGTGGCATACGCTTCACCTGAAGGCGGCCAGGACTACAACGCCAAGCTTTCCGACAAGCGCGCCTCTTCAGCGCAGAAGGCCTGGGACAAGATATCCAAGGACATCGACGTCGATGACGTCCAGGTAAAGAGCATAGGTCAGGACTGGGAAGGATTCCAGGAGGCTGTCCAGGAGTCCAACATCGAAGACAAGGACCTCATTCTCCGCGTGCTTTCGATGTACAGCGACCCGGCTGTCCGCGAACGTGAGATCCGCAACATGTCACAGGTATATTCAGAGATCAACGACAAGGTGTTCCCTGAACTCCGCCGCGCCCGCTTCATCGCCGACGTCGATTACCAGAACTTCTCGGACGAGGAGCTCGAGGAACTCTCCCAGAAGGCCATCAACATGCTTGACGAGGAAGGACTTCTCCGCGTTGCCGCCAATTCCACCAGCAAGGCCCGCAAGGAGGAGCTCTACAACCGCGCCGTGAAGGACTTCGGCTCCGACAGGGCGAACTTCAATCTCGCCGTTCTCGCGCTTGACGACAAGAACCCTGACGCCGCGCTTTCTTATCTTAACGGTATCAAGAAAGCCGACGCTGACGTAATAAACGCAAAGGGCGTCTGCGCTCTCCAGAAGGGCAATCTTGACGAAGCCGCCAAGCTCTTCAAGCAGTCCGGCACCAAGGAGGCGAACGCCAACCTCGGCACCGTCAACATCCTTCAGGGAGACTACGAGGCGGCTGCCAGGAATCTGGCCGGCACCGGCTCTGCCAACGAGGCCGTCGCATACCTCCTGACGGGGCAGAATGCAAAGGCCGCTTCGGCCGTCACGGGTGACGATGCCCGTGCCGACTATATACGCGCGGTTGCGGCCGCGCGTGCCGGCAACACCTCCGCCGCGAAGAACTATCTCTCGTCTGCCGCCGCCAAGGACCCTTCTTTCAAGACGAAGGCGGCCAAGGACATTGAGCTCTCAAAAGTTCTTTAGTTTTTGATAATTAATATTTTTTAACTATTTTTGCAGCCCCAATTTTTTGGGGCTTTTATAATTTATTTATTAACAACCATTTATGCCAACAATTCAACAATTGGTTCGCAAAGGACGCGAGGCTGCTGAATCAACCAGCAAGTCCCGTGCGTTGGATGCATGTCCTCAGAAGCGTGGCGTATGCCTTAGAGTTTACACAACAACTCCTAAGAAACCTAACTCAGCAATGCGTAAGGTTGCCCGTGTACGTCTCACAAACAGCAAAGAGGTCAATGCCTACATCCCTGGCGAGGGCCACAACCTCCAGGAGCACTCAATCGTGCTCGTTCGCGGCGGTCGTGTAAAGGACCTTCCAGGTGTACGTTACCACATCCTTAGAGGAGCTTTGGATACCGCTGGTGT
>JAUNNZ010000056.1 GCA_030537315.1 Bacteroidia bacterium | reverse complement strand
GATGTGGGGCTCGAACCCACGACACCCAGAACCACAATCTGGTGCTCTACCAACTGAACTAATCGCACCGTGTTGGAAGGGACGGCAAAGGTACGCAATTTTTTGAAATATCAAAATAGTCCAGCAAATAGCAATATCGAAAAATCTTCGTAACTTTGAGAGATTTCGCGCAAAAGGGCAAAGTTGCCCTGGCAAAAGTTCTAGTTAGTACAATTATGGCAAAAGAAGTAAAGTTTTCTCTGGTCTACAGAGATATGTGGCAGTCATCAGGCAAGTATCAGCCG
Organism: Bacteroidia bacterium; assembly: GCA_030537315.1. Lineage (GTDB taxonomy): Bacteria > Bacteroidota > Bacteroidia > Bacteroidales > UBA932 > Cryptobacteroides. The sequence goes on along the minus strand of JAUNNZ010000056.1, from coordinate 4,988 downwards.
CGCGTCGACCAGCTTGTCAGGGTAGCTCCGGCAATCATTGAAATGGGATGTTTCGACCGAGTCGAAACCAACGGCGGCGCCTTCGAGCAGGTAAACCTCCTCTACGGCGAAAACCCTAACGTCTCCGTGCGCAAGTGCACGGCACCGTTCCACAAGGCCGGCATCGAGACCCACATGCTTGAGCGAGGCCTCAACGCCCTCAGGATGAACCCGGTTCCAGCGGATGTCCGCGAACTTATGTTCAAGGTCAAGAAAGCGCAGGGAACCGATATCGCCCGCAGTTTCTGCGGCCTCAACGACCACCGCAACCTCAAGCTTTCCGTCGAATACGCCAAGAAAGCCGGTATGATCTCCCAGGCCGCCCTCTCGATCACCCACTCCCCGGTCCACACCGTAGATTACTATATGGGCGTGGTTGATCACCTCGTGGAATACGGTACCGACGAAATCTGCCTCAAGGATATGGCCGGCATCGGCCGTCCGACCGACCTCGCCAGACTTGTCAGCGAAATCAAGAAGAAATATCCGCACATCAAGGTGCAGTACCACGGTCACTGCGGCCCCGGCTTCTCGCCCGCCTCAATGCTTGAGGTAGCCCGCGCCGGCGCAGAATACATAGACGTTGCCGTAGAGCCGCTCTCCTGGGGCAAGGTTCACCCTGACGTCATCACAATCCAGCAGATGCTCAAGGCCGACGGATTCCTCGTCAAGGACGTCAATATGGACGCATATATGGAAGTCCGCTCCCTCACACAGGAGTTCATCGACGACTTCCTCGGCTACTGGATAGGCAAGACCAACTCCCAGATGACATCCCTCCTCGTCGGCTGCGGCCTCCCTGGCGGAATGATGGGTTCGATGATGGCCGACCTCAACGGTTTCAAGGCCGCCATCAACGCCTCCGAGCGCGCCAACGGCAAGCCGGAAAGCAACCTCGACTCCCTTATGGTCCAGCTCTTCAAGGAAGTCGAATACGTATGGCCTCGCCTCGGTTACCCACCGCTCGTCACTCCTTTCAGCCAGTACGTCAAGAACACTGCACTTATGAACCTTCTCGCGATGGCGCAGAACAAGCCTCGCTTCAGCACCATCGACAAGGACACCTGGGGAATGATACAGGGAAAGATGGGCAACCTTCCGGGCCCTCTCGCACCGGAAATCATCGCCCTTGCCAAGGAAAAGGGAATGGAATTCCACACCGAGAACCCTCAGGACAACTATCCGGACGAACTTCCTAAGTTCCGCCAGATGATGAAGGAAGAAGGATGGGACTGCGGACAAGACGACGAAGAGCTCTTCGAGCTCGCGATGCACGAGCGCCAGTACCGCGACTACAGGTCAGGCATTGCGAAGGAACGCTTCAACAAGGAGCTCGAAGATTTCCGTGCCAAAGCCGGTGCCCCTGTCATAGTCAAGCGCCCTGTCGTCGAGATGCCGGAATTCGACATCAACGCCCTTACCGCCAAGTACCCGAAGGCCACCCCTATCCAGACCCCGGCCAAAGGCAAGATGCTCTGGCAGCTCGATGTCATCGACGACTCCACCGCCCCGGCTGTCGGATCCAAAGTATCCGCCGACAAGCCTTGCGGTTATGTTCAGACCTACTACGGAATGGAGGAAGTCTTCTCCGCCGTCAGCGGCAAAATCGTAGCTGTCACCGCCCCTCAGGGAAAGGACGTTGCCAAGGGCGAAATCATCGCATTCGCAGAATAAATTGCCGACAGGCATGTAAACAGGAGATGCCGCCAAGATTTTTGGCGGCATCTCCTGTTTATATGAGTCCTACGCTCTTGCTAGAGTGGTTTCACCAGTCTTACCGGACAGCGAAGCGTTCCTACATCTTCTCTAACCGTGGAGATACTGAACGACCCGTCACCATTATCCATAATCCTGAATGCAGTTTCCCTGGTAACACTTGTTTCATTCACGAAGAACATCCATCCTTTTTCGAACCGGTCATTTTTAATATATCCGGCATCATAAGGCAGGAAGACTGCACCGGCATCCTCCATTGCCGCCAACTCGCAACAGGTATTGTTAGCATAAGACCTCTTGTCGTACTGTCCCATAGACTTCGAATTCCATTCAAAGCTGTCAGGAAGAAGGACCAGATATTTGCCTCCGTCAAAATTGGCGAAAAATGCTCCAGGCTGATCGGCAATCACACTGCCGTCAACATTGACTGACAGCACCCTTTGCATCAGAATCCTCCACTCATTTTCCGTCAATGTCTTATAGCCTTCACCAGAGAACAATCCGCCCCAGTCTTTAAAGGAAACAGACAACCACAACATATAACTGCTATTCTTCAGTCCGTAATTATTGTTTATAGGAGAAGACGTGGAGAAGAAGAACAGATCCCTTCGTGAGCCAAGCGATGTTGACAGGGTTGTGTTTGCGCCGCCTTCACCCAATGGCTTCTGATCCTGAGTCAAAATGGAGAAGGACCAGGCACCTTCATATTTGGCAAAGAGCATACCTGAAGTGAACTTGACCTTCCTAGTGTCACTTACAGAGAACTCACCAGGAAGAAGCGGATGGTGAACAGACCCGTTCAGATGGACCTCAATCTTGTATGGATTCTTCATACTGTCAGTCCCATAAGGAGACTTGAGCTTGAAATGGAATGTTGCTGTTGCCTCTGTAGGCATAGTATTCTTCCATTCCGCCAGCAGGTTGCTGCCACCGTCAATCTGATTGATCCTGAAATCGCTGTCCCCGGCATTGGAGGTGCATTCAATCCTGTCGATCGTCCAATCATCCAGGTTGTCAAAAATCGAAGCTGTCTCATATACACGGCTGTTGATTCTCAGAGTACCGCTTGCGCTGATGGATGAATAAAGCCTGTACGGGATTGAAAGCGTTTCAGTCTTTCCGCTTTCAGTATGAAGCACAAGTTTGATGAATCCTTCCTCGTGCCTGTGGTTGACATTATATGTCATTCGTATATACGGCTTGCCATCGGAGGTCAGAACCTGAAGGGACGTGATTTCTTCTGATGTCTTGGATACCGTACACTCCCTGTCGCTGAAGATCCCATCGATTGTTACGGATGAATACTCCTCACCAGGAGGGCAAGCAAGTCCGCCCAGATCGAATGTCGGTGTATCGTGCCTGCCGGTATTGCCTGTAACTTCTGGAACAATATCCCGCATTGCATCAAGCTTGACAGGCTGATGGTCATAGACATTAATAGTGAACGGAACCGTCATTGTGCCTCCGTCAACGGCTATGGTGAGCGAATACTCCTTGCCAGGGACCCAGCCGCGGAGGTCAAGATCCGAGAACCTTATGACCGCCTCCATATATGAATTGCCGTCGGCATCCGTCTTATGGTCGCAGGATATCATCTTTGCCTTCAACAGCGAACCGTCGCTGCAAGGGATGGACTGGTTGTTCCCTACAAAGTCATAGGATGAAGCAACGCCCAGGAAGAACAGACCGACGTCCGCTGTCCTGGCGGCATCGCTGTTCTCAAGCCATTTGAATGAAGAGTACTGATACTGAGGCGATTCCGACTTGGATGATCTCCAAGCATAGTTCCTATACCCCGTCGGCATCTCATCAAGAAGGCCGACAGGCTCATTCATGATATCCTGCGTGACGGTCGTCATATATGACGTGGATATGCCGTCAACCGTATACGTGAACGTCACCACTGCCGAACGGGTCGGTTCTGATGAACCGCTGATATAGGCCGTGGTCGTATGGATGGTCACCTGATGAGGTGACGTATCGACAGAAGTGATCCAATCCACGCTCTCAGATGCCGTGAGTGTAGCGCCATCCACACCGTTCAAGTCTATCGTGGTTGAAACGTCATACGACTCGATGTTTATGTTGGATGGAATGTTGATACCTACAATTGAAGGGGAATACTGATAAACAGGGACGTAATAGAATACGGTTTCCGAACCTCTCGTGAATGGATATGACACCAGACCTATCCTGAATGGGGACGATGTTGACTGATCCAGCGCACTTGATTCAATGAGAAGTTTTTCTCCTATGACACCTCCTGTACCGGTTACCGTCGCATTCGTCAGCCAACCGCCTTCTGATGTCCAGGACGCCTTGCCGAGCACACATCCGGTCTCCGTGGTGTTGAATGCCGACCATTCATAACCGGTCTGACTGTATGACATCGAAATTATCGTCGGGTATGACGAAAGTGCCGACATATGCTTGGAGAACTGTGCAACGTTTATATAGTATATTACGGAAATTCCGTTCATGGTATAAGGTACCGCCAGAACGCACTGCCTTGAAGGATCGGAATCACTCAGATTTGTCGGGGCTATCGTTACGGAACATATCCCCTTGTTGGTCGAAGAAGTAACCGTCAGCCAGTCTGCTGTAGAAGTGATGTTGCCTATCCTTCCCTTGGATGCATCAAGATAGAAAGTGAAAGGTCCGGACTTCTGCTGCAGGCTCAAATGACCCGGGATATAGATATCGGAGAACGGCTCAGGCTTCTGGCTCACCTTAACATAATGGTACATCGTAAGACCATCATACTTGTATGGGATACACAAAGTCCCGGAGCGGTCTGAAGTCACGTAGCCGGAACCGACCCAATTGTCCGTTTCAACCACAATATCCACCAGCTGGTCACCATTTTCGACTGCCCTGGCCCTCTTTATCCAGTTTCCTGACGAAGAATAACTGATATCACCTATTTCACCTCCGTTCAGCGCCAGCCTGAAGCTTGCGGACGTCTCATTATAATCCATCTCGATGGCCGAAGGGACCGCGATGTCCCTGACTGCCGGGGCGAGCTGTCTTACGGTAATGTAATGGTATGCACTCATTCCGCTCTTCGTATATTTCAGGGCAACGATTGCTGACCGCGATTCGGAATTCGCATCAGCTGCAGTCCAGTCATCGGCATAGACCATAAGGAACGAGTCGTTCTCGAACGGGAAGGATGCTGAATAAATCCCCGATTCAAGTGAACAGTGCAACAAGGGTGTAAGATTGTGAAGGCG
>JAUNNZ010000028.1 GCA_030537315.1 Bacteroidia bacterium | reverse complement strand
TAACTTTCAATATTTTCAAAGAACTTTCATGAGTTTTTAGTGGACACTAATGTCACCACACCTAAAGAATAAATCCTGTTATTGAGCTATTATGAAAACAAGAAAGCTTGTTTCAACTGTTGTTGTATTTGGCATCATTCTCGGGGCCTGTTCCCCGACAAACCCTTTTTCACCGTCAAATCCGTCAGGCAAGACGGTTGCGGTGACAGGAGTGTCTCTGTCTGAATCAGAGATGACGGTCCTTCTTAATGAAGACAAGACGCTCGTCGCGACGGTCACCCCTTCTGATGCGACGGACAAGACCGTCCAGTGGTCTTCATCTGACGACAAGGTCGCCACGGTAACGGACGGCAAGGTCAAGGGTGTTGCCGAAGGCCGTGCCGTCATTACGGCGAAGGCCGGCGGAAAGACGGCAACTTGTAATGTCACCGTCAGGAAACCGGGAGTCGTTGAGACGGGTGACGTTGTGGGTATATCTTTCTCTACCGCAAGGATTACCCTGCAGGTTTTCTTCCAATATGCAGAGCCGGGCACGACGTTCGAGAATGCCGGAATCATTTATGGCAAGAGCCGGGATCTCGAACCGGAAACCAGCTTTTTTGCTGAAATCGAGAAGGACAAGGAGGGGAACCCTGATACCAGTGGATCTTATACGGTTTCTCCGATTGCTCTTGAGGAAGGAACGACATATTATTACAAGGCCACTGCCTTGTTCAGCGGAGTCTATTACTATGGCGAGGTCAAATCCTTCCAGACCACGACCCTGAACATCGCCACGGATCAGCTGGTTGATATGGGTCTCAGTGTGAAGTGGGCCGGCTGGAATGTCGGAGCCTCCAAGCCGGAGGAGTTCGGAGAATATTATGTATGGGGAAGCGCCGAGCCTGCTTCCAAAGTAACCAAAAAATGGTTGAATTCTGATGGCACGGCAACCAAATACGGAGCGGTTGACGGCAAGACGGTGCTCGACCTTGAAGACGACGCAGCTGCTGCAAACTGGGAAGGTAAATGGAGAATGCCTACAGAAGAGGAAAAGCGTGAATTGGAAAGCAATACCTATCAGACCAAGTATACCTTGAATGGCGTTCCGGGATATGTTTTCACCAGTGAGGTGAATGGTGCCTCCATATTCATCCCTGCAGCCGGATACAGTTATTATGGCGATGTCTTGAAGGCCGGTGATTTCACCACGTTCTGGACATCCACCCTGTGCCCTACCGACGAGCGCGGCGCCGCCATTGCCTGCGACAAGGTACTCGAAGGCGGAAAGCCGGTTGATCAAATTTCCATGCTTTATGAACTCGGTTTCTACTGGGAAGTTGCCACCAGCCAGCGACAGATGGCCTACAGATGGTGGGGCTGTCCGGTCCGTGCCGTCTGGGATGAAGACAGGCCGGAAGTGATATTCACTCCGGAAATTGATACGGTTATAGGTTATGACCTTGAGGAAACGTCATCAACCGTCAAACTGTACGGCCGCATCAAGAATTTCTTCCGTAACGGAAGGACTGCAGCTGACCTCCCTGAATTCGGCTTCTGTTACATAAAAGGTCTTGGCGTCAGCCCGACCGTCAATGACAACAAGGTCACCTGTGATGCTTCAGACGGAGCCCAGGACGGTTTCGACTTTGCTTTCTCAAAGGTGATTACCGGCCTGGACAGCGAAACAGATTATGGTTTCGCCGCTTATGCCGTATTCGATGGCACCCCGTCCTATGATCCGGGTTATAAATTCAGGACGAAGATCGATATGTCCGCCCTGGGTCTGGACCCGACCCTTCAGGCTGTGGATCTCGGCCTCCCTTCCGGTCTCAAGTGGGCCGGCTGGAACATAGGCGCTTCAAAACCGGCGGAAATGGGCGATACCTATCGCTGGGGCGAAGCCGAGCCGGTTCAGACAGGTGATTACAAATGGTGGGACCCTGCTCAGAAAAAGTACACAAAATATGTTCTTCCGGGTGAGGAAAAATATGGTGTGTCAGTTGACAATCTCACCGTGCTGGAGCCTTCAGACGATCCGGCCACCGTCACCTGGGGATCCGACTGGCGCACACCTACCGATGCGGAGTGGAAGGAACTCATAGACAACTGTACACAGACATACTATTATGACCTGCTGGCCGAGTACGGACTTCTTCTTACCGGACCGAATGGAAAGTCCATCTATTTCGCTACGGGAAGCGGTGTAAACATCACTTTCTGGCCCGGGAACCGCAGGGACGATCCGGCCACCGACTATTGGGACATCTCCTGCCCTTCTGCAATCACCCTGAGCAGATATTCATCTCCGACGGTAGAAACCACCAGGTATAGCAGGAATTACGATGAATATATCCGCGCAGTCACGGAAAAATAGATTACAGATGCTCCACTTCCGGGTGAAGTTCCACTCCGAAGCGGTCGCGTACCGCTGAGATGATACGGTTTTCAAGCGCCAGCACGTCTTTCGGGCTGGCGCTCCCCGTTTTGTTTATCAGCACGAGCGGCTGTTTTTCATAGACGGCGGCCCCGCCTTCGACAGCACCCTTGAATCCGCATTTCTCAATCATCCAGGCTGCGGGGACCTTGATACTGCCGTCCGGATTGATGAAATGCGGTACCGTGGCGTCTGCGCCGAAGTCGCGCTTCGCCACGTCGATGATGCGCGCGAAGTCAAGTGCGCTGACGACAGGGTTCTTGAAGAAGCTGCCGGCGCTGCCGAGCTCTTCAGGATCAGGAAGTTTCTGCCGGCGTACGTTTATAATCGCCTCGCGCACCTTCATAGGGGTGAGATCTTCCGGCCAGACGCGTTCCTCGAGGCCGAGTGCCTGGCGGATGCCCTTGTAGTCAAGACGCGGATTGTATCTGCGCGACAGGCGGAACAGCACCGATGTTACGATGTAGCGCCCTTCGGCGTGCTTGAACATCGATTCGCGATAACCGTATCCGCATTCGGCGACGGAAAACTTGACCTTTTTCCTGTCCTTCAGGTCGTAGCAGACTACGCCGGAGATGATATCCTTGACCTCGACTCCGTATGCGCCGATGTTCTGCACTGCGGCTGCTCCGGCTTCGCCCGGAATAAGCGACAGGTTTTCCGCGCCCCAGAGACCGTGGCCGCAGGTCTCCTCCACGAAGCGGTCCCAATGGACGCCGGCTCCGACCATCACGGGGACTTCGTCAAAGCCCATATCGACATATTTGATGAAATCGATGCGGGAGTGGAGAATAGTGCCGGGGAAGTCGCCGGTGAGCAGCAGGTTGCTGCCCTCACCTATATGCTTGATGGGTTTGGGCAGAGAGTCCCAGTCAAGCGATTCAAGCTCGGCTGCGCTGTCATATTCCACAAAGCAGGCGCATCCGGCCTTCATCCTGAAGGTGTTGAGCGCACTAAGATCAAAATTTTCGACTTTCCGCATCATAGTGACACAAAGATAATAAAGACCTGCTGAAAAAACGCTGACAGAATGAGGATTCCTTCGCCAGGTAGGGTCAAAAAAGGGGTACCTGGAAAAGAAAAGCCTGCTGAAAGGGGAATTTTCAGCAGGTCTTTCTATTATAGCGATATGTGCAGGCCCTGAAGGCCTGGAACTGTTTCTAAGACTAGAACAGATAGAGGAATCCGATATTGACAGAGAATGCGCCGATCTTGAAGTTGGTGTCGGAAGACTTTGCGGTGAGGCTGAAGAGGTATGAAAGGCTCGGCTCAAAGGCGAAATGCTCGCTGACGAAGAAATCGTAACCTGCCTTGACCACAAGGTTGAGGGCGTTGATGGAATCGTTTGACATAAGTGATGAATCACCGACCTTTCCGCTCAAAAACATAAGGTCTGCTCCAGCGAAGAGATTAGGGATGAAGTAGTAGCGTGCACCTGCATAGACATCGAATGCAGAAAGAGGAGTATCTTCACCTTTCATTGACTGGAAACCGATACCGGCCTCAATGCCGAGGTTGTCGAGAATGGCGAAACCGCCGGCGGCCTGAAGTCCGAAGCGTGTGGCCTTGACGCTGCTTGAACTGCCTTCCGGAGTTATGCTTCCGGTGTTGAAGCCGAGATTGGTGAGAGTAGGATCAAGAAATGCCTGGCCTTTCTTGATGGTCTGAGCGGAAGCCGAAAAAACTAAAAGACATCCGACAAGAACAGCAAATACTTTTTTCATAGGTTTGTTAAATTTTCGTAAATTTACGAAAAATTCAATCAAAAACAACAATGTTGATATTCAAAGGGTTAATGCCTCTGGTTGCGGTTGTGGTTGCGTTCGGTTTCTGTAAGGAGGCCGGAGCGCAGACCCTTTCGCTGGATGACTGCCACAGGGCGGCCAGGGAAAAAGCCCGATCAGCGGAACTGGAGGATGTCATCGATAAAGAGCACCAGCAAAAGGAAAACATCATAAAAGTCAAATACAGGCCGGAGCTTTCTTTCTATGGCGAAACCCATTATCAGTCCGATGCCCCGGATCCTACAGGAATCACGGATTTCCCGTTCGAGCTGTACAAGCTTGATAAATTCCAGTATCACGCAGGCTTTATGCTGACCCAGTCCGTATACCGGGGAGGAACGCTGAAGCTCAGCAAGGAAATCAACGACATAGACAAAGATATCGAGAGCCTTGAAAATGAGTCCTATTTTCTTGAGCTGGAGAACACCATAGATGAGATATATCTTGACATAATACTGGCTTCCAAGGAGGAGGGCATAGCTCAGACGCATCGGGATATTCTTGAAATCAAGCTTGAAGATGCAAGGAAGGCTTTCGATCAGGGCGTCGGATACCGCAGCGATATCCTTACCCTTGAAGCCGGACTCGCCGAAGCCGATGCCGGTCTCGCGGCGTATGCTGCCAGAAGGAATGCCGGATTGGCGGTACTGTCCGAACTTACCGGTCTTGAAATCACATCCCGGACGGAATTGGAACTCCCATATGCAGGTCTTCTTCAGGATTTTACCGATCCGACATTCGGTATATTAGACCTGCAGGGCCGCAGGATTGAAGCGCAGAAGCGTTTGGAATTGGCGAAAACCAGGCCGAGTGTCAATGCCTTCGGAACGGTTGGTTATGGTCTGTGGTCGCTCGATTTCTTCAACCGCAACCCTCAGTTCTATGGTGTGGTGGGGTTGACACTGAGCATTCCGATAACCTCCAGGCAGAGTGCAATTTACCGCAACAGGCTGCTCAGCTATCAGTCCGACAGGCTTCAGATACAGAAAGAAGCCCTGACCAGACGCCAGTCTGTGGAGAAAATAAAGCTTGACGGCGAACTTGCAAGAATCGAAGCCCTGCTGGAATCCAGCGGAACTGCTGTCAGCAAATACGAAGCCTTGTGCGAAGAATTGGACAAAATGACAAAATCCGGTGTCTCGTCCCAATCGGAATATCTTGAAGCCTTGAAAAAGCTGTCTGCGGCCAGAGTCAGTTATGAGGCATACTCGATCCTGAAGATCAAGACCCGGCTGATGAAAAACAGATCAATGGTAAAGTGATATGAAAAGAAGTGTTTTTTTCTACATAGGCGCTGCAATGGCGGTGATTTCCTGCTCCGGAAACGTCAAGCCTTCGGCATACGGAATCATCGATGCCGACAAGTGGATGGTCGCTTCTTCCGAGCAGGGCCAGATTGTAAGCCTGAACGTCACAGAAGGGAAGAAACTCCTCAAGGACGAGAAAGTCGGACTGATTGACACCGCTCAGCTTTCCATTCAGCTGAAGGCGGTTGAGGCTCAGGTCGTTTCGTTGAGGCAGACGTTGCCGGATATCGGGAAACAGATGGACGTCCTTCATCAGAAGAAGGAATCAGTCCGGAATGAGATTGCAAGGATCCGCCCGCTGGCGGAATCGGGCAGCGTTTCTACAAAACAGCTTGAACGGCTTGAAGAAGAGTTGCGTCTCTGCGAAAGTCAGGAATCGGCATCCCGTTCATCGCTCAGCCGTGAGTCTGCATCCGTCCTTGCGTCAATCATCGCATTGGAAGCGCAGGCCGACGTCTTGAAGGACAAGATCAGCAGAAGTGTGATAGTCAACCCGGAAAATGGAACCGTGAGTGAACATTATGTGAAGGAGCACGAATTTGTCAGTTCCGGGATGCCTGTCTATAAATTGTCCGACTACGAGAATATGTTCGTGGACTGCTGGTTTGATGCGCAGTCACTGGCCTCCGTGACACTCGGCAGCATAGTTGATGTCGTCCCGGATTCGGCAGACAGGCACAGGATCGACGGTACCGTGACTTATATTGCAGAGGAATCGGAATTCACGCCGAACAAGGTGATGACACGCGACACCAGAGAAAGATATGTCTATCGTGTCAGGGTATCAATCCACAACGATGGCACCTTGAAGGCAGGTATGCCTGCGGAAATCTTTCTCCGCGAGACGAAATGATCAGCGCTGAAAACATATCGAGGATTTTTGGCGCTCACCGCGCCCTGGACGATGTGTCCTTTTCCATTGAGGACGGCCAGCTGGTGGCGCTTATGGGTGCCAACGGTGCTGGAAAATCAACGTTGTTCGACATCCTGGCCACCTTGGACAGAAAATTCGAAGGGTTCGCCGGGATAGACGGGATAGATGTCCGGAAGAATCCTGTCGACATCCGGAAGCATATCGGTTATGTCCCCGGGAGATTTTCTTTGTACAACGATCTCACCGTCGCCGAAAATCTTGACTTTTTCGCCTCGGCCTATGGTGTGGCCACGGGACGCGTGTCCGAAGTCTGTCCCGGTCTTTGGAGGGGCCTGGAGCCGTTCAGCGCAAGCCGGGCGGGTACGCTGTCCGGGGGAATGAAGCAGAAGCTGTCCATCTGTTGTGCTATAGTGCATACTCCGTCAACGCTTCTGCTTGATGAACCGACGGTGGGGGTGGATCCGGTGTCACGTCGTGAAATGTGGGAAGAGCTCGATGCCTTGAAAAGACAGGGAACGACAATCCTCATAAGCACGCACTACCTTGATGAAGCTTCCCTGGCTGACAAGATTCTGTTCCTTCACGAGGGCAGGCTGCTTGTTTTCGATACCCCGGCCAGAATCATCGCATCTTTCCCGCACAGGGTATACAGCATACCTTGCGCCCAGGCAGACCGTAATGCGCTGCTGGCCGCACTTGAATCAGGCCCATCACTGATAGGGCATTATGTTTATGGAGAGGCGGTCCATGCTGTGAGTGACGGACCTGTCACACTTGACGGATACGAAGTCACAGAAACAGAGCCAAGCCTGGAAGACGTTTTCATCAATCTTTTATCCTGATCCGTGAAACTGGTAAGCATAGACAACGTCAGCAAATGCTTCGGCAGCTTCAAGGCTGTCGACGGAGTCTCGTTGAGTCTGGAGTCCGGAGAGATTCTCGGCCTGCTCGGGGCAAATGGTGCCGGGAAGACAACGCTGATCAGGATGCTGTGCGGCCTGACAAAAGCCAGCGGGGGTGCTGTCAGCATAAATGGATCCTTCGGATATATGTGCCAGTCATTTTCTTTGATTGAAGAATTGACGGTCCACGAAAATATCAGGTATTATGGGAACCTCTACGGGCTGGATAAGCAGAAGCTGTCTGAAAGGGAGGATGAAATGGTTGCCGCCCTGCATCTGGAACCATATCTCAACAAGTCATTGCGTTTCCTGCCGTCAGGCTGGAGACAGGCCCTCTCTTTTTCGATAGCTGTGATCCACGACCCCGACGTGCTGGTCCTTGATGAACCGACATCCGGGCTGGATTCCCTTTCAAGGAGGAGGCTGTGGGGAATGATACACGGATGTTCGTCCCGCGGCACCGGGATCGTTGTCAGCACCCACTATCTGGATGAGGCATTTTATTGCGACCGCCTTGCAATAATGAGTCATGGCCGTCTGATATGCCAGGGGCATACAGCTGAAGTCGCGTCCTGCCCGGGTGAACTTATCAAATACTTCAAGTAATATGTCAGGACGCACAGGGGCCATAAAAGCAATCTTCGTAAAGGAGTTCAGACATATCTTCAGGGATATTGTCAGCTGCCTGCTGCTCTTCATTATGCCTGCCGTGATCCTGGTAATGTTCGGATACGCGCTTTCCTTCGAGGTCCATCACCACGAAGTGGCAGTCCTGTGTGTCGGCCCGGACGCTGCTGCGGAACGGCTGTTCGAGCGTATTGACGCCAATCCGAAACTGAAGGTGACACAGCGTCTGGACAGATATGACCAGATTGGCGAAGCAATGACAAAAGGCAATACCAGAGCTGTCATAATCTACTCTGGAGACGGTGTTGAACTGTATCTTGACGGATCTTCTCCGGCGTTCTCCATCGGAGTCCGAAGCACGATAGAGGCCGTCATATCTGACTTTATCCTGGACGAGAACCGTGTGCCGGAATCCGTGAGGCCGGAAATCAACGTGCGTTATCTCTATAACCCTGCCTCCAACAGAGAATATATGTCCGTGCCGGGCCTTGTTCTGATGATCTTCATCCTTGTGAGTTCGATTGCTCTCGGCACCAGTATGAACAAGGAAAAGATCAACGGGACCTTCAAGCTGCTCCGGCTGACGCCTGTCACGAATATCCAGCTCGTTATCGGGAAAGCCCTTCCGTACTTTCTGATATCCCTTGTACATATTGCTGCTATCTACTTCATATGCGGTTACTTCCATATCCAGATCGTTGGGAGCGTCGCATTGTTCCTGCTGATATGCATTCTGTTTACGCTTTGCTGCCAGTCCCTGGGCCTGTTGATAGCCGCGTGGTTCGACAGGCCGCTGGATGTCGTGATCCTCAGCTGGATAGTGCTGTTCATACCGAATGTGTTCCTGTCCGGGTTCGTGTTCCCGACAACCACGATGGAAGGCGTTATCCGCCTGATGGCGGAATGCCTGCCCGGAACATCGTTCATTGATGCTTTCAGAAGCGTTGCGTATATGGGTTGCGGTTTCGGTGAAATTCTCAAGCCCGTCATCATCCTGCTTGGAGAAACCGCTGCTGCAGTCCTGTTGTCACTGCCCGGAATGAAAAGAGAACTGATGAGATGAAAACTGTCTTGCTGAACAACCTTGTCAAGGAAGCCCTCCAGCTGGTCAGGACGCCGGCAATGGTGGCCATTCTGATACTATGTCCTGTTGTGACAGTGGGACTGGTCCCGTTCGGCCTTGGCGACAAGACCATGCTTCGGGTGGAAGTAGTGGACAGGACGTTTACGGACAGGGGGCTTGAGGCGGTTTCCTTACTTGCGCGTTCTCCATATGTCAAGTCAGTCGGGGCCTCAAATTCCGAGTCAGAAGCGGAGCAGAAGCTCAAGCACGGCGAAACCGATGCTGTCGTGACTCTGTCCGATGGTGGTGAAGCGACGATTACGGTCAACGGTGCACACACATTGCATGCAGCCAATGCCGAATATTACATAGAAAACATCATATCCCCTCCAGAGGAGAAGGTCCTCTCCGAAATCCATCCGCACCCTCTGTATCTGAGCTGCGACGACAACACTCATTACTATCTGGTCTCAATGATCATAATGCTGACGGCCATAGTGGGATGCTGCCTGTCTGCTCTTTCTGTCGTGAGGGAGATGGAGACGAAAGTCCTTGAGCATCTGCGCAGTACAGGTATGAAGGCATTGGCTTACGTGACTTCAAAGGTTGCCTTCTATGTTTGCATCACTCTTCTGGAACTCATTGTTGCGCTGATCATTGCGAGGGTTGTGTTCGGCCTGGACCCGGCAGGACCTTTGATTGCGCTGTTCATTCTGTTTGCCTGCTTCCTTTTTGCTATGGTAAATCTGGGTGTGACCTTCGCCGCTGGCGGGAAGAATATGGCAAGAGCAATCTACCTTCTGGTATTCGTGTTCTTGATACTGATCCTTCTGAGCACGATGTTCGCCCCTCTGGACAATATGTCGCCGGCCTGGGCGGCCACCAGGTTCGTGAATCCTTTTTTCTGGGGCATCGACGGAGCTATGAAGATTATGTTGAAAGGGGTGGGTATATCCGGAGTTTTTCCTCATATTTGCATACTTCTCGCCATCGGGGGATTGTTGTTCACCTTCAATGTTGTGGCGCTGGGGAAAGTCGAGTGATATGGATAACAGATACGAACAATTGCTGGACATTCTGTCCACAAGGCACAGTTGCCGCAGGTTCTCGGGAGAGCCGGTCAGCGAAGAGGACATCCGGAAAATCCTGGATGCCGCTGGGCGCTCGCCTTTCGCTTCCGGAAGGAAGAACTGGAAGATTGCCGTGATTCGGGACAAGGAACAGCTCAAGGCCATTGCGGACTGCGTCCGCGAGCAATCGGTGGAAATATCCAAAGGGATGGACCGGGAGGCTGCGTCAATGTTCCTGAGATATTCGTCAAGCTTTACATTCTTTGAGAATGCCGCCGCACTGTTTGTCCCATATTGCAGGGAGACCGCCACGATGAACAGCCTTCTCGGGGGGCAGGCATCTGAGGAAATCAATGCCTGGGAGCACGACAATATCACGAAGTCACTCTCCTGCGTGGCTATGCTCATCATCCTTGCCGCCGAGAGCCTGAATCTTGGGGCGTGCTATATGACCGGCCCGCTTATGGCCGGGCGACAGCTCAATGCCTCGCTCGGAATCAAGGAAAACTTTGTAATCGGGGCACTGATACCGGTAGGACACAAGCTTGAGGCCTATGCAGATTGAAACATTTGTTTCCGGCAAAATGCTGGAGAATGGCTATGTGCTCTGGAACGATGCCGGAGAGGCCGTCCTGATAGATCCGGGATTCACTACGGAGCAGGAATTCAACGGCCTGGCTGCCTTTATCGATGGGCGTGGACTGAAACCTCTGGCCATACTGGTGACGCATCCTCACTTCGATCATATCGCTGGCGTCGACGCCGTTAGCAACAGATATGGGATTGAATGCTGGATCAACGGAGAGGATGAGGCCCTTCTTGAAAAGAACGATTTCTTTTCCAATATGTACGGAAGCCACCTTGAGACGAAGGTCAATTTCAAAAAGTTCTCACCTGATGTCAAGGTCCTGGATTTCGGGAAAATCTCCCTGCAGGTCCTTCCCATTTCAGGGCATACGGCGGGGTCAGTGGCTTTCTATTCTCCTGAGGCAAAGGCGCTGTTCGCCGGCGATACGCTCACAAAAGGAAGCCTCGGATTTCTCGAAACAGGCTATGGTGCCGTGCTCGAATGTATCAAGGAAATGATCTTGTGCCTGCCTGATGATACTGTAATCCATTATGGCCACGGGGTCGCTTCAAGCATAGGTGAAGAGAAGAAAAACAACAGGTTTTTCAAAAGGAGCGCTGCTCTTTGAACTCAATTTCTGTCATCATCCCGTTGACGGAATCCGTAACGACCTTCATCTTCCCACCCTTCAGATATGTCACAGTAGCGACGAACACAACGGAGACATCGTCATTGTGGGCGTTCAGCGTAATCGTAAGACCATCCGCAGAGAAGTCCAGTCCGTCCCCTGAGAATTTCATCCCCGTGCCGCCATCGTAGAATTCGTAATCCCAATTCTTTTCCACCCGTACATAAGAATCCTTGTATTCAGGACCCAGATCGGGATTCGAGCAGGAATACAGCCAGGTTCCCACGTAGGAAGGGACCTCCTCCTTTTTACAGGAAACGGCCAGCAGCAGGATGGCGGTCAGGCAGAATGATATGGATGCGATACGCCTCATATCCCAAGCCAGAATCCGCCGTTGACTGCCAATACGGCGCCGTTTATGTAATTGCTGTTGTCGGAGCAGAGGAATTCGACGGCCGCCGCTACATCGTCAGGCGTGCCGAAGCGGTCGCTGGCGTTGACGCCTTTCAGGTCGGTTCCCGCCGTGGAGATGACAAGTTTTTCCATTGTGCCGCTGAGAATGCTCCCCGGTGCGACGCAATTGCATCTGACACCTTTCTTAGAACATTCGGCCGCAATGCCCTTGCTGAGTGTCTCAATATACGCCTTTGTGCCACCATATACGCTCTGACCGCGGTAAACCTTCTGGGCGGTGACAGAGGAGATGTTGACGATCACACCTTTTCTTTTCAAGCACATCCGTGGCAGGATAGCCCTGCAGAGCAGGGTTGTGGCGAGGATGTTGACAGATATCATTTTTTCTATCGACTCTGTCTCGAGTGTAGGAAGAAGTCCTGTTTCGGTGACGGCGGCGGCGTTGACAAGGATTTCAACGTCATCCAGGGAAGCAGCAAAATCCTCCACGGCTTTCAGGTCAGAGAAATCGACCTTGACCAAAGTGGCGTCAGGCACGGCATCCGAAAGCTGCTCCACGTTTTTCCTGTACTGGAGAATCATAGGTTTTCCAAGAGATGCAAGCCTTTTTGCGATGGCCAGTCCTATGCCGGAACTTGCTCCGGTGATCACTATCTTTCCCATTTCTTGAATATCAATGCGGTGTTATGGCCACCGAAAGCCGAATTGAGTTTGAGAATGTATCTGATTGGCATTTTCAAAGGCTCGCCCGTGACAACGTGGAACGGAGCTTTTGGATTAGGAGTGGTAAAGTTGACCGTAGGCAGGACTTCCTGATGTTCCAGGGAGTGGATTATGCCCATCAGTTCAACGGATGTGCAGGACCCGATCATATGCCCGACCTGGCCTTTCATGGAGTAGACCGGGATATCTGCCAGCCTGTCTCCGAAGATGCTGTACAGGCAGTTGTATTCTGCAGGCGCGCATTTTGGTGTACCTGTGCCGTGTAGATGGATACAGTCAATCTGGTCCGCGCTGATGCCTGCATCTTCCAGAGCTGCTGCCACTGCCCTGGCGGCCTGCTCCCCGGTCGGTTCCGGCTCTGTGACGGCGAAGGCGTCCATAGAGCAGCCGTATCCGCAGAGTTCGGCAAGAACAGGCACGTCGGCCGGCACCCGCGAGGAGTCTTCAAGCATAACGGCAACGGATGCTTCGCCAAGAACCGTTCCGCTTGCCTTGAGATCCATAGGCTTGCATTTGTACGGTGAAGGGTCGTCAGACATTGACAGTGCGCCAAGTTTGAAGAAGCCGAGGAAGTTCACAGGCGAGATCATTGAATCTGCGCCACCGGTAACGACAGCCCCTGCGGTATGCTTGCGGAGCATCCTCAATGAAAGACCTATCGCCTGCGCCGAGGCCGTACACGCAGAGGAGAACAGATGGCAACCGGCCCCGATATTCCATTTCCTGCAGAGTTCCTGCATATCGGCGTTCATCCTGAAATGTGCTGAAGAGATGTCCTTGGTGCGGGCATAGTTGTCGATGTCGAAATAATCGACTCCGCCGCCGACATTCAGGACAAGTTCGTCAGCCTTGTATCTTTTCGAGAAGGCCGTCTTTGCATCAAGCTCACCCAGCGCCTGCTCGAAGAAATATACTTTTCTGTCGATTCCGCTGCCGGTATGGACCACCCTGCCGCAACTGCGTATCTCGCCGGCGGCCTTCATCTCATATCCGTCTGTCTTGAAGTTCTGGATGTCATCGATGCAGAGTGTTCCCTGACGAAGCGTGTCCATACACTCTTCGTAGCTGCACCCCAGCGGTGTCCTGGCTCCTATTCCCGTGATTACTGCCGCCATTCTCCAAGTTCGAATATTTCAGTTGCGCTTTTGCCGGAGCCAAGGAACGGGTGTCCGTTCCATTCCGACGGAGTCCCGAGGGCGAATCCGCATTCCACGGAACCGTCCGCACGGAGACGGCCGGCGCCGATGAGGACATTTCCTTCGGTGGGTGCGGTCAGGGCACAATACAACAATGCCGATGCAGAGTCAATGATGACGTTGTTGTCACCTTTCAAGTCATTTTCAATGGCGATGAAGCAGGGGACCATATTCCGCATCATCTTGAAGATATCCAGGGTGGATACGGCCGGGAACAGGCTGCAGATGTCCCGGATGTCAGAATCAATGCCGCCCACAATGCCGCGTATGCTGTCGAAATTTTCTGTTTCGGCAGAAGCATAGTAAAATGGTGTATCCGAAGAGACACCCTTCCCTTCGAGGAATTCCGCTGCCGTGAGCACGGCGGCCTGTGCCTCACGGTTGTAGTATTTCACAAGCTTGCGCTTCCGAAGGACGGCTGTGACCGGAATCTGCTCATCCGGACCATATTTGCGAAAAATGAATTCCATTATTCCTTCTCGATGACAGCGCTGGAGGACGCAAACCTGATGAGTTCGTCGCTGACTTCCTTCATCTTGTCATTGAGAATATCCAGAAAGGTGAAGATAAGCTCGCCTTCCGCACAGGTTTTGCCGTCTTTCATTGCCTTGACCCTGACTGCTCCATACTCGTCGGGATAGAAGCATTTGACATCGGCTCTGTAGACAAGTCTGTCACCCGGCGTCACCGTGCCGCGGAACTTGAAACGTTTAACCATAGTCAGCACCGCTCTGCGGTCCGGGCATCCCATTTCCTTGCGGCACCATTCGAAGAACACCCCTGACAGCTGGGCCATTCCCTCAATCATCATTGTACCGGGGAAAATCGGGTAGCCGGGGAAATGCTCGTTGAAGATGTCGTCGGACAGGGAAACGCATTTCAGCGCCTCCACGTATTTGCCGAAGCATATCCTTGTGACTTTGTCTACGAGGTAGAATCTCATTTCTGTTCGTTGAGCTTGGTGTAGATTACGGTTGCAAGGTTATGGACGGAGAAGAGCTGGAATATGTCGTTGACGCTCTGGCCTTCCTTGTATTGAGAGCTGTCGAGGTTGCTGTTGAGTTTGGCTGCAAGTTCCGCGGTAATCTTGGCATCAGCAGGGAAACCGTCGGCGGAATAGTCGTTCATCGTGATCTCGGCAATCTTCAATTTTACGCCGAAGACATTCTCGATCATATAGAGGATTTCGATGAAATCTATGCTCTCGGCGCCAAGGTCCCTGACCATTGCGCTGTCCGGCTTGATATCATCGGTGGAATCCAGCCCGAAAATGGGCACAAGCTCTTCAATAAGTCTTTCCTCAATGTTCTGTTTATCGTTCATAAATCAGCAGTTGTATGTTTTGCGAAGGTAAATATTAAGTGGCAAAAAACAAAAAACAGACATTTTTTTATTACATTTGTTGGAATATGAGTTCGTTCGTGATAGAAGGAGGCCGCCGTCTGAGCGGCAGCATCGTACCTCAGGGCGCCAAAAACGAGGCCCTGCAGGTGCTCAGTGCCGTCCTTCTTACGAGCGAAGCTGTAACCATCTCGAATGTCCCCGAGATTCTGGATATCAAGAATCTCATACAGCTGATCAAAACGATGGGCGTTTCCGTGACCCGTCACGCAAAGGGTGAGTACACTTTCGTGGCCGACCGCGTTGATGTCAGGTACATCAACGGAGAGGAGTTCGTGCGCAGTTGCGCAGCTCTTCGCGGCTCAGTGATGGTCGTCGGTCCGCTCCTGGCCCGTTTCGGAAGGGCATTCTTCCCGAAACCGGGTGGAGACAAGATCGGCCGCCGCAGGGTCGACACCCATATCGACGGTTTCATCAAACTTGGAGCAAACTGCGAATACGAACACAACGTGCGTGCCTACCGGCTTGACTCCGGCGAGGGCCTCAAAGGTTGCTATATGCTTCTTGACGAGGCGTCGGTGACCGGTACCGCCAACATCGTCATGGCGGCGACGCTGGCAAAGGGCGTCACCACCATTTACAATGCCGCCTGCGAGCCGTACGTCCAGCAGCTCTGCCGCCTGCTTGTTGCAATGGGCGCACAGATCGAAGGGATTGGATCCAATCTTCTCCGCATCACGGGAGTCGAGAGGCTCCACGGGGCGGAGCACACCATATTGCCGGATATGATCGAGGTCGGCTCATTCATCGGGATGGCCGCCATCAACCGCAGCGAGCTCACCATCAAGAATGTGTCCTGGGAGAATCTCGGCATCATTCCTGAGGCTTTCCGCCGTCTCGGCGTCAAGCTCGAGCAGCGCGGCGACGACATATATGTCCCGGCACAGGAGAGTTATGAGATCGAGTCGTTCATAGACGGATCCATAATGACTCTCGCCGACGCTCCGTGGCCGGGTCTCACTCCGGATCTCCTCAGCGTGATGCTCGTGGTCGCCACCCAGTGCAAGGGCAGCGTCCTGATACATCAGAAGATGTTCGAGAGCCGACTGTTCTTCGTT
Source organism: Bacteroidia bacterium (assembly GCA_030537315.1). GTDB lineage: Bacteria > Bacteroidota > Bacteroidia > Bacteroidales > UBA932 > Cryptobacteroides. The sequence continues at coordinate 7,743 of JAUNNZ010000028.1, read as the reverse complement.
GACAAACTCATTGATATGGGCGCGCAGATCATTCTCTGCGACCCGCACCGTGCCGTCGTCATAGGCCACGACCACAAGATAGACCTGAGGGGAGGCAGGATGACGTCGCCCGATATCCGTGCCGGTATTGCGATGCTGCTCGCGGCGATGTCGGCGAAGGGCACTTCGGAAATCGACAACATCGAACAGATCGACCGCGGTTACGAAGACATAGAGGGCCGCCTCAATGCTCTGGGAGCACACATTGAAAGAAAAAGTTAGTTAGTTAAAATAGTAGTGAATTATGAAGGTTTTAAAGTTTGGCGGAAGTTCTGTGGCCAGCGCCACAAGAATGTCAGGTGTCCTTGACATCGTTACCGACGCATTGCAAACCGACAGGGTTGTCCTGGTATCATCGGCCATCAGCGGCTGCACCGACACCCTCATCGAAATCGGCCGCAGGGCCTCAGAAGGCGACAGCAGCTGTCTTGACCTGGTCAAGACCCTGCAGGACCGCCACATGAAAATCATTTCCCGCCTCTTCACGGGAAAGGAACTCGAAAAGATCACGGAAAAGCTTTCCGTATTCTCTGACCAGCTCCGCATCGCGGCTGAAAACATCCTCGGCAAGAAGTCCATCACCAAGGACGAAGCCGAGCATATCCAGACCTTCGGAGAGCTCTTCTCAACAACCATACTCGCCGCTAAGCTTGCCACCGAGGACTTCAAGGTCAAGTGGCTTGACTCACGCGTCCTCGTGGTCAAGGACGATCTCAAGCAGACATATTCCAACATCAAGTCTTCAATCGACGTAAGCCCCGAGATCGACGTGTTCGTCGCCCCGGGCTTCATCGCACACGACGCGGCAGCCAGGATCGTGACCCTCGGCCGCGGCGGCTCCGACTTCAGCGCAGCGCTCTACGCAGCCGCGCTTGATGCCAACTCCCTCCAGATATGGACCGACGTACCCGGCATCATGACATCCAACCCAAAGGTTGTCCCAGCCGCACGCACCATTCCGCAGATGTCCTACGAGGCCGCACTTTGCATGGCAGAGCACGGCGCCAAGGTCCTTTATGCACCGACCGTAGCTCCTGCAATGGCCGCCAACATCGCCATCAACATCCGCAACACCTTCGATCCTGCCAATCCGGGTACAATGATCGAAAAACTCCCTACCAGGATGGTATGCGAATGGATGGGCGTCAGCAATATGACGGTCGGCGAGAACGAGCGCATCGTGGTGACGGCGGAAGGTCCTGTAGACGAACCTGTAGCCCACAAGCGCGCTCTCGCTGCGCTGAAGGATGCAGGCATCGTCCCTGTAGCCACCGGTTCCGAGACCGGATGCATCACCGTGGACGTGCGCCCTACCGTTGCGAAGGAGGCTTGCCGTGTGCTCCACAAGGAATTCTTCGAGTTCGCGAAACTCAACGTGGTTGACCTTTACGTCGCCGGCAACGGCGCCGTCGGCAGCACGCTCAAGGCTTTCATCGAAAGCGGCCGCGCAGTTGGAAACGGCAAGCAGATACACCTTGCTGAAATCTCAAGCGACCACAACTTCGCCGACAAGGTCCTTGCTAACGCACCGCGCCATTCAGTCTTCGTGGACTGCACCGACAGCGAGGAAATTTTCAAGAAATACGTTCCGCTTCTCGAAGCGGGTATCAGCATAGTATCATCCAACCGCCGCTCACTCGCTGTTCCGTATGTCGAATACGCAGCGATGAAGCGCGCCGCGATGCGCAACGGATGTTTCCTCCGTTACAGCACGACTGTCGGCACCGCGCTCCCTATCCTCGAATCCATTTCGGGCGGAGCCGGCTGCAACGAACTCGAGTCCATCGAGGCGGTTGTCTCCTGCACGCTCAACCATATCATCACAGGATATGACGGCGCCAATACCGAGAGCTTCGCAACTCTTCTCCAGAAAGCCCAGAAGGCAGGTCTTACCGAAAATGACCCTCGCATAGACCTCGGCGGCCGCGATGCACTGCGCAAGCTCCTCATCCTCGCGCGCGAAGCCGGAATCCCTCTCGAAGAGTCGGACGTCGAAATCACACCGATGCTCGGCCAGGACTATTTCGACTGCACCCTTGATGAATTCTACAGCAAGCTCGAAAAGGCGGAGCCTGAGTTCATCAAGCGCGAGGCGGAACTCGACGCGCTTGACAAGCGCCAGCGTTTCGTCGCATCCCTCCATCGCGACCCTTCTGCAAAGAACGGCTACAAGGCGGAGATCAAGATGCAGCTCGTCGGTGTCGAGAGCCCGTTCTACTGGATCAACGGTACCGAGAACGTCACCATCATCAAGAGCGACAATTCAGCTCCGCTCGTGATCAGAGGTGCAGGTGAGGGTGCCCGCCAGGCGGCATCAGGCGTGTTGAACGACATACTCAAATAGGCATATGAAAGTTATCATCAGCGGTTACGGCAAAATGGGCCATATGGTTGAGGAATCCCTCAAGCGCCGTGGCGTGGAACTCGCACTCGCGACAGAAGATGTCTGCGGCGTTGACCCTGAACTTGCGAAGGAATGCGTCTGCATTGACTTCACCACTCCAGAGGCTTTCAGGGCCAATTTCAAGACCATCGCGAAACTCTATAAGGCCGTCGTAGTAGGCACGACGGGCTGGTATGACATCAAGGACGAGGTGTTCGCCGCGTTCGAGAGTGAAGGCACCCCTATGATATGGGCCTCCAACTTCTCGATCGGCGTCAACGCCTTCTTCGCCGCCGTCCAGCGCGCCTGCGAGGTCCTGAAAGGTCAGGGCTATACTCCTTTTGTCGAGGAAATCCATCATATCCACAAGCTTGACGCCCCTAGCGGCACCGCCAAGAGCATAGCCGGCATCATCGGCGGCACGCTTGGCGAAATGCCTGAAATAGAGGCAAAGAGAATCGGGGAGGTTCCCGGAACCCACACAGCCGAGTTCACTTCAGCTGTGGATAAGCTCTCATTTACGCACGAGGCGTTCTCCCGTCAGGGTTTCGCCGATGGTGCGGTTGCTGCTGCCCTGCTTACCGAAGGCCTGCAGGGTGTTCACGAATTTAAAGAAATTATCTTATGAGCAATTTGAATCTCAAAGGATGCGGCACCGCGCTGGTTACTCCGTTCACAGCAGATGGTGCTGTGGATTACAAGGCCTATGCAGCCTTGATCGACCGTCAGGTAAAAGGCGGAATTGATTTTCTCGTGGCTCTCGCCACCACAGGCGAGACCCCGACCCTCTCTTCAGAGGAAAAGGTCGAACTCCTGAAACTTACCCACGAGCACGCTCCCGGCGTGCCTGTAGTGGTCGGCTGCGGCTCCAACGCAGTTCCGTCAACTCTCGCGAATATGAAACTCCTCGAGCCTTACGGCGTCGACGCCTGGCTCGTGGTCGTTCCTTTCTATAACAAGCCTACACAGGAAGGCCAGTATCAGTACTTCAAGGCCATCGCAGCCACGACCGACAAGCCGATAGTGGTTTACAACGTTCCCGGCCGCACCGGCGCGAATATGACGGCGGAGACCTGCCTGCGACTTGCCCGCGACGTCAAGAACATCGTGGCCACCAAGGAGGCTTCCGGCAAGTTCGAACAGATCGAGGCCATCCTCAAGGATGCCCCTGCCGGCTTCTCTGTCCTCAGCGGCGACGACGATATGACACTTTCCATCATGAAGGTCGGTGCAAAGGGCGTCATCTCCGTAGCGTCAAACGTGCTTCCTGACAAGCTCGTCGCAATGACAAATGCGGCTCTCGCCGGCGATTTCGCCAAGGCTGAGGCCCTTGAAGAGCCTCTCAAGCCGCTCTTCAAGGCCTGCTTCGTGGAGTCCAACCCTATCCCAGCCAAGGCTGCACTTTCAATTCTCGGCTGCTGCACCCCGGCGATGCGCCTTCCGCTCGTCCCTGCATCAGCTGCCACCACGGAACTGATGAAGAACGTCCTCAAGGACCTCGGATGCTGAAATTCTACAGATATTCAGGCGCCGGCAACACCTTCGTCGTAATCGACGGCCGCACCATAGACGCAGCCCGCTTCAAGAAAAAAGAAGTCGTGCATGCGCTCTGCCTGCAGCACGGTACCGACGGTCTGATGGTTCTGGAGAATTCCGACAAGGCGGACTTCCGCATGGACTATTTCAATTCCGACGGGTCCGGAGGAATGATGTGCGGCAACGGCGGCCGCTGCATAGTGGCGTTCGCCGACGTCGTGGGAGTCAAGCCTTTCCATTCCAGGGAGTATGTTTTCGAAACGGCAGACGGTCTGCACCACGCCGAGATCCTTTCGCATCTCGGGGAATGCAAGATAGTCCGTCTTGAGATGAAGGATGTGGCCGAAGTGAAACCCGTGCTTGACGGGTACTTCCTTGACACGGGTACGCGTCATTTCGTGAAGTTCGTCGAAGACGCCGATGCTGTGGATGTTGCGGTGGAGGGGCGTGAGATTCGCTGGAATGAGATTTTCGCTCCCCAGGGAGCAAATGTGAATTTTGTAAGCAGGTGCGCTGACGGCTCGCTCCGTGTACGCACCTTTGAAAAGGGTGTCGAGGCGGAAACGCAGGCCTGTGGCACCGGAATCACTGCAAGTGCGGTTGCCGCCTGTTTCAGCGGCATACCGGCAACAAAGGTTGAAGAGGAAGTGATGCACTACGGCATCCGTGCGAACTGCGACAGCCTCTCTGTCGATTTCCGCCGTTCCGGCGGGATTTTCACGGCAGTGCACCTCACCGGCCCGACTTTGAATCAGGGTGATTTAGTAGAGTAAATTTATGGCGATAAAGTAGCTTGTTTTGCCTGAAAATCAGTTGTTGAAAATATTCTTTGCAGTAAGAATGTATACAGGACCAAATTTACTCAAGGCCTCCATATCAATCTTCTTATTGTCACCGACAACTGCCCATACAATATTATGTCCAGAAATATTGTCTTTCCAGTATTGTTCAACATCTGCTATAGAATAGTACTCAAGAAGATCATAAAGGTAGTCCGCAGGGTCACTGCTCCAGCCTTCCCTTTTGCCATTGGCAATTGTAGTCGAAGTGCGCCTGAAATCCGGATAGCTGTTCACTCGCTCAAACCAAAGATTGGACACTGTCATCTTTGCTCTGCTTTCGCTTAAAGGTACATTCCTGATAAGTGAATCTACAACAGTCATAGCATCTATGGTCTTGTCGGACTGGGTGCTGACATATGCATAGAAATAAGTCGGGTCGATGCTTTTGTGGCAATATTCGGGCTTATAAACGGCAGCCCCGGTACTATATGCCATTGATCTGAATTCCCTTATTTCCTGGAAGAGGACAGAGCCCATACCTCCCCCCATATAGTCAGCAAAAGCATAAGAAGAGAACCTGCCCTTGGTATCTTCAATTTTATCCCCAAGTACAAGTGCATATATTCGGCTTTGAGTGGCTCTGCTCTTGTTTACAAAATAAACACCCGGCTCACCATTGAGAGCCACACGGCGGTCTATATAATATGGATGCGCTTGGCTTGCCTTATTGATGAATTCATAGCCACGAATAATATTCGCCAGACTATCAGTCGGAATCGAACCTGAATAATGTATATCTAGTTCCATAGATTGAATATGGTCCCAAGTTTCCATAAGTACTTTATCAGAAATCTTACCTTTATCTTTCAGGTAATATGAGTCCTCTCCATATGCAATTTTCTGAAACAACGCCGACATAATCTCACCGATGTCTCTCTTTGCCAGTATTTGATTGGCGAGGTCATTCTCCTTGATTATTGCCACTTTCTCCTTGTCACTATTCGGCTTATCCATAAGGTCTGCCACCAGAGAGAGTGTCTCCTCGAAATTTCCGTCAAATCCGGAAACGATAACGTTAAGCCCTTGCCTGTCGACAGAAAAACCGACGCTGCCACCCAAAGACTGAAGTCTGGACCTATGCTCGTCGTAAGTCATCGACTTGGTGCCCAGGAGATTCAAATATTCAACAACCCGTTCCGAAGCAGGGCATTCGGCCGTGCCGACAGGATATGAAATCTTCAAATTGAATACGTCATTCAATTCGTTGGCGACTGTATACAGTTTGACGTTGCCAGAGATCTGCTTGATATCAGCGGCAGATTCGTAATCCAATGATACACGTGGAAGCTGTACCTGTGACGCTGTAATTTTTATAGCATCGGCGTATTTGGAAGAAACCCCGTTATTTTTAGGAGAAACCTTTTTGTATAGCGGTTTCTGAAGGTCATCTTTTTCAGGATTTCCAAACTTCTTGGTGATACACAGGTAATCCTCACCAATGTACTTGTTGGCAAGTGCGATGATGTCATCCTTTGAAAGGGCATCAATCCTGTCTGGTGCTGAGAGTACTGATTCCCAGTCCTTTCCTTCAGCGAAAGCATTGACCATTTCATTCATTCTCCCGCTGATTCCCTCCGTCTTTGTTATGAGGTGGCGCTTGAATGTCTGTTTGCAGCTTTCGAAGTACTCATCACTGAAGTCACCTTTCTTGACGCGATCCAAGACTTTCACCACCATAGACTCAGCTCTTTTGTTGCTCTGAAACAGAAGTTTAGGCATAATGAGAATAGGGAATATGGCTGCATCCTCGAATGCTAAATCCGGATACATACAGATGGCGCCCATAAGTTTTCGGCCGGTGGTCAGTTCATCAAGCAGGCCAATTCCTTCAGAATTATTCAGCATAAATGCCAAAAGACTCAGCGGGAGACAGTCTTCGTCCTTCTTTGAAGGGCCCCTGTAGCACAATGCGCGCAGTTTGATCATAGGGATTTTGGCCAAAGCCTCTACTTCCTTCTTTCCTGCATACTGGATTTTCATTGCACTAGCAGGCTTGTCGATATTTCCTGACCTTATTCTTCCGAAGGTTTTCTCTAGAATCGGGATTGCCCTCTCCGCATCTACGTCACCCGTAAGCATCAAGCCCATATTACTTGCAACGTAATACTTGTCAAAGAATGCCTTCATATGGCTGAGTTGCGGATTTTTCAGATTGGCGGTGGTGCCTATAACTGGGTATTCATAAGGCGTCCCCTTGAATCCCTCTGAAGAAATCATCATACTGAATGCGCTCAATTCATTGCTTTCGGCTCTGTTCTTTTCCTCGTAGACTGTCTCAAGTTCGCTCTGGAAGAGACGGAACACTGGGTCAATCAGCCGTTCACTGTTAAGTTCGGCCCACTGTTCAAAGAACGAAGGAAGAAACTGATTATGATATACCGTGATGTCTTGGCTGGTGTAAGCGTTAAGATTACTGCCGCCACAGGCTGAAATGAGGTTGTTGAACTCATTCGGAATAGCATAGTCACTGGCCGCTATGTTCAGACGGTTGATCTCCATCTGAATGACGGCACGTACAGAATCGGTCTCGGCTACCGCCAGCTGGTCATAGAGATCAGCGATCGAGTCAAGATATGGCTTCTCTGCGGCGTAATCAGTTGTGCCGATTTTCTCAGTCCCTTTGAACATTATGTGTTCGAAATAGTGCGCTATGCCGGTTCCCGGACAGTCTTTGGCTCCAGCCCTTACTACTACAGCACCGAATGCCTTTGGCTGGCTATGGTCTTCATTGATCCAAACCTCCATACCATTGCTAAGTGTGAAAGTTTTGACTTTGAGTGCATCTGATGTTTCTGCAAAAGATAGTACGCAGGTATAGAGCAGCAAACAGATTAAAGTGATTTTCTTCGCTTCCATATCGTAGTGGTATTAATTTATTCCCCTTCCCGCATGTGTGTCCACTAAAAGTTGTGGACGTTTAAATAAAGTTTAACAATTAAAACA
>JAUNNZ010000007.1 GCA_030537315.1 Bacteroidia bacterium | reverse complement strand
AAACTTACAATTCAATCACTTTTATATCAGTTGCATTTTGAATTTGAATTCAAGCCTTTTTCAGGCGGGGTCATTTCGTATAAATTACTGATACTGACCAGACTGCTCAGAACCTCTCTTGTCCCTTCGGCAAAATGCCGAACGCAATAAAAACCGTTAGCCCGAGTTTTTTTGTTATGCAAAATTTCGTACTTTTGGCGGGATGGGCAAATATGAAGACATAGACTCTCTGTTCCGGTTGTATTACCGGCCGCTGTGTCTTTATGCCTCAAAGTTTCTGACCGATCCGGAAGCAGTGGAGGATCTGGTGCAGGAGGCGTTCATTTCTTATTGGAACAGGCTGCAGGATGGAATGTCGGTTCCGTCTTCCCCGAAATCCTATCTTTACAAGGCGGTGCATAACAAGTGCCTCGATGTGCTGAGAAGGGCGGACGCGGCAGGAACAGAATGCATTGATTACGATGTTGTAGATGAAGATGTAGAGGAACGTTCCTTCATCTGGGCCCGGCTATGGACAGCCATAGACCGGCTTCCTGAAAAGAGAAGGGAGATATTTCTAATGAACAAGCGTGACGGGATGACGTATTCCGAGATTGCATCGCAGCTCGGCATCTCTGAGAACACAGTGCACGCCCATATTACCAAGGCCCTCAAGACCCTCCGCGAAGGAGCGAAGAAAATTTTTCTGTTTATTTTCGCATAGCGAGTAGCCACTTTTTGATTTTTCAACGTCATAGCAATGAGAAGAACATTTTGCTATGACAGAATTCAACGAAGATGACCTGCGCTTTGTGGCCTCCAGGTATGACAAGGAAAGGTTTAACACCCGAAAGGCGATATCCAGATTCAACGAAGCAACGGCGGCGGAGGGCTGCCACAGACGCCGTTGGTGGACCACGGCAGCTGCGGCGGCAGCTTCTGTGGCGATAGCATTCGCTGCAGGCGTTGGTATCGTGTCCACTATAAAGAATGCGCGGCAGGCGGAGCCACTGCAGCAGGAGATTGTCGTTCTCAATCCTGACGTTGCCGTCACCCACGAATTCGTATACGAGGATGCCCCGATATCGGATGTCCTCAATGAGCTTTCAGCATACTACCATTGCACCCTCACCACAGGACAGACCGACAGGCGTCTGACCGCGACTTTCCCGGATGATGACATTGACTTCATCGTGTCGCTTATCGAAAAGGCGCTGTCCATTGATATTACGGTAGAGAGATGAGAAAGCTGCTGACAGTCATAATGGCTTTGGCTCTCTCCATCCCGGTTCTGGCTCAGATGACCATAAAGGACGGGATGGTGCAGATAGCCGACAGGCACGGGGTCAATTTCGTGTATGACCCTGCGCTGCCGGTCGGCTCGCCATACAAAGGAAAGAGTTTGGCAAAGGGCAAACTTGAAGAAAACCTCGATGCCTTGTTCAAGGACAGCGGCATCAGATGGGAAAGAAGGAAGCAGTTCATTGTTCTGACGGCCGCGAAGCCGGATGCTCCCGTCAAGATTGAACAGCCAGCCATTTTCGATGAGCCGAATGTCCGAATGGACACTCTGCAGGCGGCGGTAATGACAGATTTCCGCCGCATAGAGATGGGCCTGGGGCGTTTGCAAACCAGCCTGAACGCCATTCGCGTATTGTCGTCTCCATTGGGAGAAGGCGATGCCGTCCGCTGGGCTCAGAGCCTTCCTGGAGTAACTACCGGTGCAGACGGCACCACTTCGATGTATGTTCGTGGCGGCAATGCCGGCAATAATCTTTTCTCACTGGACGGTGTGCCGGTCTATGGCTATTCCCACATACTCGGCCTTACTACAATCGTCCCGTCAGACATAGTTGAGAGCGCGTCGCTGGCTAAGGGTGGATTTGACGGTGGAGACAGCAACTTCACCGCGGCTCACTTGCGAATGGTCACAAAGGAGCCTTCCGATGTCCAAAGGACAAGTGTGGCACTGAACAATTTTCTTGCAAGCGCCAGCACCGAGGGCCCGCTCGGGCAGAAACTGTCCTATTTGCTTTCTATCCGATATTCTCCACTGACTTGGGAGTACCGTGCTGTCCAAAGCTCTCTTCCTGAGCTGGTGAGTGGTCTGAGTAACTTCAGTGCCAATGTCGGAGATGTCTATGCCAAGATAAGAATGCAGACCGGAGCACATAGTTCATTAGACGCATCGTTCCTCGGTAGTCTTGACAGCTATGGATTCAACACTCCCGACGCTTCGTATGAGTTGATGGCGTGGAATAACATTATCGGTTTGCTCAGGTTCCGTCACTATAGTGAGAATATTAGGATGGAGTTGACCGCTTCTGCCAACGGCTTCGGGAGTAGACAGGAACAGGAGAAATGGTACCGTTATACTAAGAACAATCTGTCTTTGCAGTCGCGCCTAAATGAGTATGCCCTTGCCGGCAATATCCGGCACACCTTGCCGCGAGGCTTCTCTCTGAACGAGGGATTCAACTTGCGGTGGGCTCAGTTCGCACCGGGACAAGTATCAGGAGAAGACCCTCACACAAACACTTTACTCTCCACTGTTTGGGTTCAGGGTGAATACACTTCTAAAAACAAGTTCGCGGCGAAAGCCGTTGTACGTTGCCATTACTTCAACAATCTTGCGAGTGACAACGGTGGACGTTTCGACATTGAAGGGAATATTTCAGCTAAAGTCAACTTTACGGAATGGCTGTCGCTGGAACTGACGGCCGACAGGATGGTCCAGTACTACCATTCCTTGGAGGGAATGCCGGTAGGCTGGTCCCTGGATATGATTGTGCCGACCGGGCCGAAGGTAGTCCCCGAGACAGCCCTGCAGGGCAATGTCGGCCTTACTGCCAAGTTTGACAATGTCTCCGTGTCGTTTGGAGGGTTCTACAAGGCAATGGACGGCCTCATTTTCTATAAATATGCCCCATCACTTTTCAGCGGAGCGTTGGCCACCTGGGAGGACAATGTCGATTTCGGCAAAGGCACTGCTTACGGAGCGGAGTTCCTCTTTGAGTATCAGGGGAAAGACTTCTATTCACGCCTGGCATACACTCTGTCGAAGACCGACCGTCACAACTTCAAGGAGACCAACAACGGACTTCCTTTCCACGCACGTTTCGACCGTAGCCACGTGCTGAATGCTATGGCTCAATGGAAAGGTATCTGTGTCACGTTAATCCTTCAGAGCGGCAACTGGGAGAACGGAGCAGCCGAGACCTTTCAACTGCACCTCCCTGGCAAAGAGTGGACCGCAAAGTATTACTCGGGAGTGAACAACTACCATATGCCGACCGTAATCCGTCTTGATCTCGGCTACCAGTTCGGCTTTATGACTGGATCTGTGGAACACAAGGTCAACATTGGCGTGTGCAATGTCACCAACCACTTCAACCCGTTTATGTTATATTTCGACACTGGATCAGAATCCTGGAAAGAACTCGCCCTTCTTCCGTTTCTGCCGAACTTCAGCTATAGAATTGAATTCTGATATGAATAAGATAATATTGACTTTCCTTCTCGTTTTGTTGCTTGTGCCGTCCTGCGTCAGAGACATTACTATGGACGCGATGGAAGATCCTGAAGTTGTGGTAGAGTGTGTGCTGAGTGATAAACCGATGCAGACACTGTATCTGACATATACAAAAGGGGCATCACGTGAAAAGGCTCCAGATCTGCCAAAGGCATCTGCTGTTTTGACGGACTTGACGGAAGGGAACGAGGTCGGCCGCTTCGAACGTGTATCGGACGGCTCTTGGCAAATGCCGTATGCCGCCATCCCTTCACACCATTATCGTCTGGACATTTCTGTTCCCGGTCACGAGCCTATATGGGCAGAGCAGACTATGCCGCAGGAGCCGTCAGTAGAAGCGAAGTGGAACTGGTGGAGGGAAAACCTTCCAGAAGACACCAATTATCGGCATGTCCACGGGTATATTTTTTCCGTTGACACGTTAAATACACCGGTTTGGTTCTACGGCATAAACCACCCAGAAGATGTGGCTTCAACTGAGGAAATGACAGAGATTCTATATACGGATTTTCCGGAAGTGGACGGTTTTAATGAACTCGGATCATCTGTGTATGATTCCCGCAGTGAAAGGAGCCTCTGGGGGTGCTACTTTGGAACATCGACTTATCCGGACTTGGACGGCGCCGTGGGGCATCACCAATATCTGCGATTCCCGAAGAGGGAGGGAGAGAGAACAGAGTTCCTGGTGTCGGGCGACTTCCGGAATTGTCTGGTTGATCCGACAGACTTCGTCCATAGCGAAAAGAGATTCTCTGAGCTACACTACATTGCTTCTTCTGAGGATTATGACAAGTTCCTCTCCGACTGTTACAAGATGGAGCAGATAAGCACATCGTCGAACCTGTCAGATATGTTTCTCCGTGACAATATCTATTCCAATATCAATGGTGCAACGGGCATATTCGGCGCAAAGGTGGAGAAAACTCTTCTCTGGGATGACGACCGATACTGGGGGGAAGGCCCATTCTTGCTCACTGACCTTAAAAAGAAAGTGGATTTTACAGACATTTCATTATTAATTAACTGGGTGGCTCATCACCCGTTTACCATCCTTGACTACGAGGTCAAGGCAGGACATCCTGAGGAGTGGAAATATGGGCCGAAATATGATACATCAAAAGACATTAACAGCCAAGGAATACTGTGCCCTATATTCAGCGTTAATTCCGATGAAGAACTCCGAGCCCACGGCTTGGATGGATACGGACCGGTGGACTTCTCAAATAAGACTGTCCTGGTCGTGTATTATACAGAGCTCGCGTTCAATCTTCCTTTCCTGTTTGACTATTTCCTTACAGAGGATAAAGGGAGAGGAATCTGTTATCAAACCGTTCATATTAGCCAGATGATAAATAAAGGAAACGCTGTCAGCGAATATGTCGACCCGTTCACATCAAGCCGTGTTGCATTGGTCGTGGATAAGATTGATGAAAACGCCTACAAGGAAGTTAAGTTGACTGTTGAGAGGGACTGGATTGTTTTGGACGAAGCCCCGACATATATTTTAGACACGGTCCTGCCAGAGATGGGGGTCGTATATCCTAAAAAAAGGAATAACTAAGTTTAATAGTGGAAGGGTATCTGTGTCACGTTAATCCTTCAGAGCGGCAACTGGGAGAACGGAGCCGCAGAAACATACGTACTTCACCTTCCCGGTAAAGACTGGACAGCCAAGTATTTCTCAAGCATAAACAATTACCGTATGCCGACGGTCCTGCGTTTGGATCTGGGTTATCAGTTCGAGTTCGTGACTGGCAAAGTCGGGCACAAGGTGAACCTTGGCGTGTGCAACGTCACGAATCACTTCAACCCGTTTATGCTTTACTTCGACGGGACAACGGAAACCTGGAATGAGATAGCTATCCTGCCTATTATGCCGAACTTCAGTTATAGGTTGGCTTTCTGATCAGAATAAGCAATGAAGCGGTAAGACAGCAACTCTTACTTGCCTATCTGGATGCCAGCCACATCGAAAAGAACTTGTCGTACACCTCGTATGTGCCCTGATTAAAGGTTACAATCTGCCTGTCCACCAGAGCCCTGGCCGCAGTCTGCACCGTGCTCGGGCTTTGGAGGGAGTGCTTCTTGATGAACTTGCCGCCAGTTATCGACTCGGCCTTACCTTCCTTGTTGATCGCTATAAGAAGCTCCTTCTGCCTTGGCGCCAGCTGATACAGAAGATCGGTGTAGATGGCTCCATTGCCTTCCACCATCTCCTTTATCGTGTCCTCAACCATTGATACATCACATATTTGGCCGTTGCCCGTTTCGGAATACAGCCTGTTCATCACCTTCTGCATGAACCAGGTCACTCCGTCGAACTTCTTGTACACCATTTGCGGGACCTCAATGTCGAGGTCTTTGCCGTTCCTTCTGAAAAGGCTTACGGCGAATTCCGAATACGTCCCAACGGGGATACATTCCAGCGAAAGCATCGAGGTCGACGCATAGAACGGCCTTGACGGGGCGAGAAACATCTCCGAGAGCAGGTGACGCGATGATCCGGAGAACACCCAAGTCGAGTTCCTTGAACGCTGGATGTACGTGCGGAGCACTGCCTCCACATTCTTTTCCGGATAGCAGGTTATTTGCTGGAACTCGTCCATAGCGACCAGTACCGGTCTGTCCGCTTCCTCGATGTACTTGAATATCTGTTCCAGAGAATACTCAGGAGCACCAAGCTGAGTCACCTCAATGCTGAAATTTGCATTCCCCATAGGGTCCATCGTGATCGTGGGACGCAGGGACGACACGGCTCTCGTGAACTTCGCTATGGCCCGCTGGCCTGATGGCATCAGCTGCGTCAGGATTGCCTTCCCCATCGTAACTACAAGGTCGGAGAGGTTCGATGTCGAGAGTATGTCGATGATGAATGTCGTGTATCGCTTTCGAACTTCCTCCTGTCCGAAGCAATGGTAGAGAAGACCTGTTTTTCCCATACGGCGCGGTGATATGAGGACGACATTGTTGCCGTTCATCAGAAGGCTTGTCAGTTCTGTAGTCTCATGCTGCCTGTCACAGAAGTATTCCGGCCCTTCATACCCGAATGTGATGAATGGATTCCTGTTCATACGTTGAGGTTTTTGCAAATATAAGGCACGATCTTTAATTACGCAAATTACATTACGTTTTTTGCGTTATACTCCTTGTCGTCGTCAGGGATTGTACTAAACCTCTATCGGCTTGTATTTCGGCACGAGGGCCTTCATTATGAACCAGGCGATGAGGTAGGCGACACCGCAGTAGCAGAACATCACGAAGTAGCCGGCAGGCTTGCCGGTGAAGCCGAGGAAGCTGAAGGCTTCGCCCGCCTTCTCGGCGTAGGTGAAGAGGTTGCCGGCAATCTTCTGGACGAACATTGAGCCGAGTCCTCCGGCCATAGTTCCTATGCCGGTGATGGTGGCGATGGTGCTCTTCGGGAACATATCACCGATGGTGGAGTAGAGGTTGGCGCTCCAGGCCTGATGGCCTGCACCGGCGAGTCCGATAAGGACGGCCGGCCACCACGGAGTGTTCAGGTTGATGCCGAGAGGCTGCGCGAAGAGCGCGGCGATAGGCAGGAAGGCGAACATCAGCATCGCTAGCATTCGGCCGCTGTATGGCTGCATTCCTTTCTTTTCAACGAAAATCTTCGGCAGGTAGCCGCCGAAAATGGAGACGACGGTCACGATGGCGTAGAGCGTGAAGATCAGCCACTGTCCCTGTGATGATGTGGCCGGGGCGTTGAACTGGTTGCTGAAGTAGGAAGGTGCCCAGAAGAGGAAGAACCACCAGACGCCGTCGGTGAAGAATTTGCCGACGATGAACTGCCAGGTCTGCTTGAAGGTGAAGCACTTGAAGAACGGGATTGTCTTTTCTTCGGCAGCCTGTGCGGCTTCGGCTGCCTTGGCTGCGGCTTCTTCAGCGTCGTCCTGATGGATGTATTCGAGCTCGGCGGCATTCACGTGGCTGCTCTTTTCCGGCTTTTCGTACATAAACGCCCAGAAGAACATCCATACGAAGCCGAGGGCGCCGATGATGATGAATGCCATCTCCCAGCCGAACTTCACTGCAAGAGGCGGGATGCAGAGCGGGGCGGCGAGGGCGCCGACGGATGCGCCGGCGTTGAAGATGGACGTCGCGAACGCGCGGTCCTTCTTCGGGAAGTATTCCGCGGTCACCTTGATGGCGGCAGGGAAGTTGCCCGATTCGCCGAGGGCGAGGATGCCGCGGCAGAGAAGGAAGAGGTAAACTGATACGGTGGAGATGGCCAGCATCGCGTTCTTGGCGATGATGAGGCTGGTCGCCTCGCCGCAGAGCGCGTGCAGGCAGGCGCCCGCGGACCACACGCCTATGGCGATGAGGTAGCCTTTCTTCGTCCCCATCCAATCAACGAACTTGCCGGCGAAGAGGACGGCGATGGCGTAGAAGATGGAGAAGAAACTGGTAATGGTGCCGTAGTTGGCGTCGGTCCAGTGGAACTCCGGTTTGATGAATTCTTCGTATGTGAGTGAAAGTACCTGGCGGTCGAGGTAGTTGACGGTGGTCGCCACGAAAAGCAGCGAGCAAAGCCACCAGCGCCAGTTGGTCATCAGTTTTTGTTGTGTGCCAGACATTATTTAACTTCTTTGATTATTTCAAGTGCGTTTTTACATAGTTCTGTGATCTTGTCCCATTCGCCTGCGGCGATTACGTCTTTCGGGAAGAGGTTCGAGCCCATCCCGACGCAGGTGACGCCGGCCTTGAACCAGGCTTCGAGGTTGGCCTTTTCCGGCTTGACGCCGCCGGTGACCATCAGCTTGCTCCAAGGCATAGGGGCGCGGAGAGCCTTTACGAAGGCGGGACCCAGCACGTCACCGGGGAACACCTTGCAGACTTCGCAGCCCGCGCGCTGGGCACGTCCGACTTCGGACACGGTGCCGCAACCGGGCATATACGGAACGCGGCGCCAGCGGCAGACCGTGACCACGTCGGGCACGAACTGCGGGCTCACCACGAACTGCGCGCCAAGCTTAATGAACTTGCGGGCATCCCTGCCGAATGAGATGGAGCCGACTCCGAGTATCATACCCGGCAGTTCCTTTACGTATTTAGCCAGCTCCGCGAACACTTCCGCCGCCTTGTCGCCGCGGTTCGTGAACTCGAAAGCCCTCACGCCGCCGTCATAGCAGGCCTTGAGCACCTTCTTGCTGACCTCGATGTCGGGATTGTAGAACACCGGAACCATTCCGGTCTGCCCGATGGTATCATAAATTATCTTCTTGTCCATAATCGTTTATCTCGCGACGCGGCCGGAGGCGTCGCCGGCCATCAGGTTCTCGACTTCCTTGACGGTGACCTGGTTGAAGTCGCCGAAGATGGTGTGCTTGAGGCAGGAGGCGGCAACGGCGAAGTTGAGGGCCTTCTGGTCATCTCCCTTGTATGTGAGGAGGCCGTAGATCAGGCCGCCCATAAAGGAGTCGCCGCCGCCGACGCGGTCGACGATGTGGGTGATGTCGTAGCGCGGTGACTGGTAGAGTGTCTTTCCATCCCAAAGGACGCCGCCCCAGGTGTTGTGGTTGGCGTTGATGGAGCCGCGGAGGGTGATGATGACCTTCTTTGCGCGAGGGAAGCGGGCCATAAGCTGCTCGCCGACGCTCTGGAAGCGCTTCTGGTCGATGGCGCCGCCGGTGGCGGTGACGTCGAAGCCTTCCGGCTTGATGCCGAAGACCTTGTCGGCATCCTCCTCGTTGCCGAGGATGATGTCGCAGCCTTCCACGAGGGCGGGCATTATTTCAGAGGCCTGCTTGCCGTATTTCCAGAGATTCTTGCGGTAGTTGAGGTCGCAGCTGACTGTGATGCCGAGCCTGCCCGCGGCCTGGATGGCTTCCAGGCAGACATCCGCAGCGCCCTGGCTGAGGGCAGGGGTGATGCCGGTCCAATGGAACCAGTCCGCGCCGGCGAACACGGCCGGCCAGTCTATCATACCCTTCTGGATGGTTGCGATGGAAGATCCGGCGCGGTCATAGACGACCTTGCTTGGACGGGCGACCGCGCCGGTCTCGAGGAAATAGATGCCCACGCGGTCACCTCCGTAAATGATGTTGGAGGTGCCTACTCCGTAAGAACGGAGGTCGCGCACGCAGGAGCGCGCTATGTCGTTGTCCGGAAGTCTGGTGATGAAATCGGTGTCGATGCCGTAGTTTGCGAGGGAGACCGCGACGTTGGCTTCCCCGCCGCCGAAGGTGGCGTCAAACTGCTTTGCCTGCGCAAATCTCAAGTAACCCGGGGTGGATAATCTGAGCATTATCTCCCCGAACGTGATAACTTTTGCCATAACCTATATAAATGCGTTTTCAGCCCATAAATTTACGTATATATTTTATTAAATTTGACAAAATTTACAGTCAAATGCGAAAGATTGGGATATTGATTGTCTTCCTGATGCTTCTGTCGCTGTCAGTCTGTGCGCAAGGCGGTCCCGAGTATGACTCCTTTGCAGCGTCGGCGGGAACAAAATCCGTCCTTTATCGGGGGCGGGGAGCTAAAAAATACAACTTCAGATATAACGGACACTATTTCTGGGACAGCCGCGAATATAAGACCGGCAGTCTTTGCTATAACGGCAGGATCTATACTGACGTCCTTCTTAACGTGGATGCTTATGAACAGGAACTGCTTACCCGGGCATCTGCCGGCTCCGCCGAGGTCACGCTTATACGCGATTATGTCGAGTGGTTCGAGATTGACGGCGAGAGGTTCGTGAACCTCGAGCGCGAAAACGTATTGGCAAACGCCGAGCCTGGATTCTATATTGAGAAACGGACAGGTGATATCCCGGTGTACTACAGGGTCATCAAATATATTACGTCAAACGTCAGCAACAACAACGGTTATTCTGGAATCGGCTACGATGACGAATATTACAGGCCTGATGTCATTGACTGTTTTATCATCAAGCGCTATTACTACACCATCAAGAACGACAAACTCAAGAAGATTGGCCGCCGTAAGGCCGAACAGCTGTTGAAATGAAAGGCAAACTCATTCTGGCGGCACTGTTCGGCGCAGCGCTGATCCTGCCGCAAAGACTTCTGGCCGTTGACTCACTCATAGTCAAGCGTGTCTCTTCCGACGTGGTGGTTGACTGCCTCCGCAAGGAACTGGGCCAGACCGTCTATTTCCTCAAGGATGCCGAGGATGTCGCGTCCTATACCATCGAAACTCTCCGCGGTGACTTTGCCGCGGCCGCGTTCAAGGCCCTTAAGGAGAAAGGATATTCCGTTGTCAGCTATGACGGCGCATATTTCGTTTCGTCGGGAAAGTCTCTCAATGTCGCATCATTGCCGTCCGATTATTTCTCGGATGGAGTCAGGGAAGCGAAGAAAGACGGGATGACAGTCCTGCACGAGGAGGAGAATCTGCTTGCGACTTTCCGCAACAAGATATATGAAATCGGTGACCACGCCGTGGCCGGCAAGAAGAAGGCGTACGTGCGCGGCAGCGTACGCGACATCTCAAGCGGTGAGCCGCTTGTGGGTGTTTCCGTTTATGATGAAAAGACGGGTGCATATTCCCTTACAGACGTCAATGGTCTCTACCGCGTGGAACTTCCCGTCGGCGAGAATGTGCTCTGCTTCAGCGGCTACTCCATGGAGGACCTGAAGCTCAACCTTGTCGTGTACAACGACGGCGGACTGGACGTGCAGATGAAGGAGAAGGTCATATCCCTCAAGGGAGCGGTCATCTCCGCCGAGAACCAGTCGGCGCACCGCGACGCCAAGATGGGCATCGAGCGCATCCGCTTGACAACGATCAAGAAAGTGCCGGCAGTATTCGGCGAGCCGGATGTCCTCAAGGTGGTACTGACCCTGCCGGGCGTCAAGACGGCAGGCGAGGCCGCGACGGGATTCAACGTGCGCGGCGGCGCCGTTGACCAGAACCTTATCCTCTTCAACGAAGGAACCATTTATAATCCGAGCCATATGTTCGGTGTCCTGTCGTCCTTCAATGCGGACGTCATCAATGACGTCGAACTGTACAAGAGTTCCATCCCTGCGGAGTTCGGCGGCAGAATCTCATCCGTCCTCGACATCCGGGGCAAGGAAGGCAACGCCAACAAGATCACAGGATCGGTCGGTGTCGGCCTTCTTACCAGTAACTTCATGATAGAAGGCCCGATCAAAAAGGGGAAGACCACCTTCATCGTCGGCGGCCGCACGACCTACTCCGACTGGATGCTCCGCATGCTTCCGAAGGAAGAGAGCGCCTATTCTGGAGGCTCTGCCTCATTCAGCGACGTGAACGTCGGACTCACCCACAAGTTCGATGACAACAATTCCCTTCACGTGAACGGCTACTGGTCCCGTGACCGCTTCGGCTTCTCATCGGACACCACATTCCGTTATTCCAACCTGAACGTTTCCGTGAAGTGGATCAGCCATATCAATGAACGCAATACGATGACCCTTGTGGGCGGCTACGACAGCTTCTCAAGCTCCCTGCAGGAAACCCATTATGAGCCTCAGTCATACGAGATGGCGACGAGAATCAATCAGGGATACGCAAAGCTGGGATTCAAGTCGATTCTCGGAAGCCACACGCTTTCATATGGCGTCAACGGAATCTATTACAATCTCAATCCGGGATCTTACACCCCGCTTCTCGTCGGTTCCCTCATTACTCCCGACTATCTTGACAGACAGAAGGCACTTGACCTCGCGGTCTATATGAGTGACTCTTGGCACGCTACGGACAAACTCGCCCTGGAGTATGGTGTACGACTTGACGGATATATGTCCTTGAAGTCAAAGAAATTCTATTTCTATCCTGAAGTCAGGCTGTCGGGAAAATATTCGTTCCTTGACAACCTCTCCGTCAAGGCCGGCTTCAACACCATGAGCCAGAACATCCACCTCATATCCAACAACACCTCGATCTCTCCTATGGACACCTGGCAGTTGAGCGACGAGAGGATACGGCCTCAGACGGGATGGCAGGGTGCCGCCGGTTTATATTGGACCGTCGGCCAGGTTGAACTTTCACTGGAAGGATACTACAAGAAGATGGCTCATTACCTTGACTATCTGCCGGGGGCGAAGCTTGTGATGAATCCGGACCTTCCTGATTATCTCATTGAGACCGAAGGCCGCGCTTATGGCGTTGAGTTCATGGCAAGGAAAAATCTCGGCAAGCTCAACGGCTGGCTGTCCTACACTTACTCCCGTTCTCAATTGCGCGATCTCAGTGACCGCGGGGGGCAGACCATCAACGGCGGTCAGTGGTACAGCACCACCCACGACAAGCCGCACGATTTCAAGATGGTGCTGAACTACAAATTCACGCACCGCTTCAGCGTTTCGCTGAACGCGGATTATGCCACAGGCCGTCCTATCACGGTACCTGTAGGCAAATACTGGTTCGCCGAGACATATGTCCTCGCGTATTCAGAAAGGAATTCATATAGAATCCCGGATTATTTCAGAATGGATGCGGCACTCATTATAGAACCGAGCCACTATCTGAAGCAGCTGACACATTTCTCGATCACCCTTGGAGTATACAATATCACAGGCCGGAAGAATGCCTATTCGGTGTATTTCACGTCAAACAATACGTCCAACGTCAACGGATATATGCTTTCCGTTTTCGCCTGTCCTATCCCTTACATCAACATTAACCTGAAATTCTAATGAAGAAATACATATATGCGTTTGCGCTTGCGCTTCTTGCGGTGTCCTGCGTCTATCCGTACGATTTCGTGCCTGAAAAGACCGTGGATGACATCGTGATCGAGGGAGATATACTTCTCGGGGAGATGTCCTATTTCCAGGTCTCAAGGGTTCAGTCGCTGGATTCCCCTTACAGCCAGCGGCGGACAATCGCTGCCAGGGTCTTTGTCGAAGGTGACAACGGCTATTCCAGGGAAGGCGTGAATCAGAAGACGGGCAATGAATATGAAAGCGTTGTCGACTTGACCGACATTAAATATGAGCCGGGCCAACCGTCAGCTTCGTACAGGCTCAGGGTCTCTCTTGACAATACCGGGATGAACCCGGCTTCCGGTTCGGTAAAGAGAGAGTATGTCTCCGAATGGATACACCCGGAAGGCGACCTTGTCCTGGATAACCTCTCCTATGTCGTGGACAGGGACAAGGAGGAACTGGCGATCAGGATGAGCCTGCACTCCAACGGCGCCAGCAAGCACTTCCGGTACAGTTATGAAGAGGATTGGGAGTATACCACATATAACCGTGCTTCCACTTACTACGAAATGCCCGACGCGTCGCATCCGAACGGTCAGGTCCTTGATTTCGGAGCATCCTCCAACACTTATTACTGCTGGAACCACACAGTGTCGCGCGGCATAAATCTGGCCACGACCGAGGATATGTCGGAAGACAGGCTTGTTGATTATCCTTTCAAATTCTTCTCGCCCAATGACCAGAAGATGTCGATAATGTATCGTATTGACCTGACCGTCTATCCTGTGTCCGCGGGCAGCTACAAGTATTACGAGAACCTGAAGAGTATTTCCTCCTACACAGGTGACCTGTTCTCTCCTATCCCGAGCGCAATGAAAGGCAATCTTTCCTGCACCACGGATCCCGATGAAATGGTATATGGTTATATCGCGGTCGTTTTCCCGAAGAAGGCCCGCCTGTATGTCTCGGATGAGGATGCTGATTTCTATAAGATGGGCAAGATGCCATATGAATTCCAGGAAGAAGTGCTCAGTGAGGGCGAGTACTTGAGAAGGTATCTTCAGGGCTGGCGTCCTTTTTATCATGACTTTTTGCAAGGCCAGGTCTGGGGATATCCTGTAGAGTGCCTCGACTGTACGAAACTTGGCGGTACGAAGAACAAACCGGACGACTGGCCGACAACAGACAAATAGGATATGAAGCGAATATTCACGATATCATTGTTATTGCTTGCAACTGCCGTATTGTGGGCGCAAGGGCTGTCCGAAAGGACATATATCACTACTGACCGTCAGGTTTATGTGGCTGGGGACAGGGTGTGGTGCTCGGCTTTCTGTGTCGATGCCGCAACCGGAGTTTTCGCCGATTTCAGCAGTGTGGCGTATATTGAGCTGCATTCAGCCTCTGAAATGGTCTGCACGGCAAAGGCGGCCCTTGTCGGCGGCCGTGGAGCGACCGTGATGCAACTTCCGGCGAATTTGCCGACAGGCAATTACAAACTGTTTGCATATACTGCCCTGAACAGGAACGAGGAGGGTTTTGACTATTCCGCTTTTGCGAAAACCATCAGCGTGTACAACACTCTTTCATCTGACCGTGTCGAGGGTGGGGTGGATGTGGTTGCGGAAGCGCCCGCAGGCGCTGCCTCGCCTGCGGAGACGGGCGCGTTCGATATCGCCGCGCCCGATGCGGCAAAGCCGGCCGGCTCCGCCACCCTCCAGCTCAGCAGCGACAAGGATGCGACGGTCAGCTTGTCAGTATGGCACGACGACGGAATCGGTGCCCCTCAACAGATTTCCATAGCTGATTTCAAATCAGGCATCAGGCCGGATACCGGGTTTGCCGGCAATGTCATTCCTGAATATGAAGGCGAAATCATTACGGGCAGGGTGGTTGGACTGAGCCCGGCCCAGATCGATTCTCTGGCTGGTTTCTATGCATTCATCTCCACTCCCGGCAGCTTCGAGAATGTCTATTCCTCAGAAATAACAAAAGACGGGGCAGTATCGTTCTATACCTGCAACATTTACGGTTCAAGAGACCTTGTGTGTGAGATTGAGAATATCGGCGCGGAAACTTCCGGCCATTTTGAACTGGACTCGCCTTTCGTCAATGCCCCGGCAGGCGACATTGAACGGCTCAAATTGTATTCCGGTTATTCCGACCGCATTCAGACGCGTGGCGCGGCAAGCCAGATAGAGAAAATGTTTGATGCCGACACGCTGTTTGCGGCACTGCCGGTCAGGGAGAACCTGCTTCCGAAAGCTCCGGTGAAATCATACATCCTTGATGACTATACCAGATTCCCTACAATGGACGAGGTGATCGTAGAGATAGTGACCGAACTCAGGACGCGCAGACGGAGCGGGCATGATGAACTGCAGATGATGCTGTCGGACGTCCACAATGGCGCGCGGATCGCCGAAGGATCGACTCTTGTGCTTCTTGACGGAGTGCCAGTGTTCAATCATCAGAAGATCCTCTCGTACGATCCGGCTCTCATCAAGGTCATAGACATATATCCTTACAATGTATGTGTCGGTGTGCGTATGTTTGAAGGCATGGTCAACTTTACCACATACAAGGGAAATCTTCCGGCTATGAATTTTGACGCAAACGTCAGGATTGTGGATTACCAGGGACCGGCATATCCTGCCGCATACACTTGCAGCGGCCTGTCTCACGACGGCCGTTATCCGGATTACCGCCAGACCGCCTACTGGCATCCAATGCTGGACATCGCCGCAGGAGAAACGCTGAATGTCAATGTCGTGCTGCCCGCATATGAGGGCCGTTTCGTGGTCACCGTCGAGGGCCTTGCCTCTGACGGGACTCCGATTTACGCTAAAAAAGAATTTTCCGTTAACAAATAGCCGGCGACTGCGTCAATAATGCAGATAATGTTAAAAATCATGAAAAAGTTTTTCCTATTTGCATTTCTCTGCCTCGTGGCCTTCACAAGCTGCGCCAACGGGGCGAACAATGAAAAGAAAAAGGCTTCTGCCGACAACGGACAGATGGCGTCCCTCGTAAGCGATTTCGATCAGAAGGACGGCTTCCACGTCGTCAGGATCGGAAGCCTGGGTACTTCTATCGCCAAATCCATTATGAGGAGGGCTGCGAAGGAGGATAATGACGTGCAGCTTGTCTCCAACATCGCCGAGGGCATTGACAAACTCGTGGTGATTGAATTCGGAGACGCGTCCGCCTCTGATAAGGAGAGTTTCAGAGTCCGCCTTCAGGATTGCCTGCGCAGCTCTGAACTTCTTCTGGAGGCGAAGGATGGTGGAGACAAGGTTTCCATCTACGGAGTGGCTTCCGATGATGCATCCATTATAAGGGATTTCATTTTCTATGTCCCTTCCGAGGATGCTGTGGTCTGTATGTTCGGCTCAGTAAGTATGGATGCCGTAGGCAAGCTCATCGAGGCCAATTATTAGCAGATGACCGCCCGGCAGTTCTCCGACATATACACTCCGCTGAGCGATAACCTTTACAGGGTCGCGTATTATCTTCTGGAGTCGCAGGCCGATGCTGAGGACGCCGTGCAGGACCTGTATATCAAGCTGTGGAACTCAAGGGACACTCTGGATGCGGTGCGCAACCCCGGGGCATACTGTATCACTCTAATGAAAAATCTCTGCATCGACCGCATACGCAAGACCTCCCGGCGTGTGACCGCCGAGTTGAAGGATGATGTCAGTGCGGATGGAAGTGCAGACGACACTGTAATTTACAAGGAACAGCTCGAAAGGGTCAGGAAGGCGATGGAAAGGCTTCCGAGAAGCCAGCGGACCGTTCTTGAAATGAAAACGATGCAGGGCTTGTCATACGAGGAGATCCAGGAGAAGACAGGATTGGGCTACACTTCTCTCAGAGTCCTCCTGAGCAATGCAAGAAAGGCAATAAAGCGACAGTTATGAAAAATCTGGAAGACATCGAAAACATCAGTTTCGAAGAATTGGAACGGATAGCATCCGACGGGAGCATCCGTGTTCCGGAAGGGCTTCAGGCAACCGTAAAGGCCGCGGTTGAGGCCGCAGCTGCGGCTGAAGACACGAAGCGGAAGGCGCAGCGCCGCTTCGCATGGATCCCATACGCATCTGCCTTCGCGGCAGTGGCCGTATGCGCTGCCATCGTCTTCATCGCCCCTGTGCGGAATACTCCGAAAGACACTTTCGAAGACCCTGCCGCCGCATATGCAGAATTGGAAAAGACTTTCAACTATATAGCCCAGAAAATGGACAAGGGAATCCAGATTGCCGAGACTGTATCTCAGGAGCCTCTGGAAATAATGTCAAACACAATAAACAAGACTTATTAGAATGAAAAAGATCATCATCATAGCTGCGGCAGTCCTTATGACCGTAAGCGCTTTCGCCCAGGACGGCAAAAGCATCTACAACAGGTATTCAGATGAGGCGGACGTAAGCGCCGTCTATATCTCTCCTGCAATGTTCCGACTTATGGGACGTCTCCCGGATATCGAAGTATCAGACGGCTCATCCTTTAACCTCGGCGCCTTCGTTCGTTCCCTTACTGGAATGTATATCATCAGCAGCGAAAACAAGAACATCAATTCCGCCCTCAGCAGTGAGGCTGAGCGTATGATTTCAAGGGGCAGGTATGAGATGCTGATGGAAGTCAAGGAAAACGGCCAGAATGTTAGGATGTACACCTCCGGCACCGACAAGGTCATCGATAGTTTTGTCTTTCTCGTCAAGGAAGCCGGTGAATGCACCTTCATCTGTTTCGACGGCAAAATGGACCGCACCGAAGTCGAAAAGGCTGTTGCATCAGCAATGAAAAACAGATAGCTGAACACCCGCGGGTCACTCGCGGGTGTTCAACTTTTTTCGTATATTTGTTTTTACAAGAAAACAGATACGAAATGTCATTCATCAACAAAGATTTTATGCTTACCAACGGTACGGCGGAAAAGCTGTACCACGGTCACGCGGCGAAGATGCCGATTATTGATTATCATTGTCATCTTTCTCCGCAGCAGATTGCTGAGAACATTCAGTTCCGTGACATTACGCAGCTTTGGCTGGTGGACGGCAAGGCGGGCGACCATTACAAATGGCGCGCAATGAGGGCGAACGGAGTCACTGAAGACTATATCACCGGCAGCGAAACTTCCTCCTGGGAGAAATTCGAGAAATGGGCTGACACCATCCAGCACGCGATGCGCAACCCGCTCTATCATTGGACACACCTCGAGCTCAGCCGTGCCTTCGGTATCGACAAGATACTCAAGCCCGAGACGGCCCGCGAAATATTCGAAGAGTGCAATGCCAAGCTGGCCACCCCTGAATTCCGTGGCCAGGCCCTGATCCGCAAATTCAACGTTGATACGCTCTGCACCACAGATGATCCTGTGGACGACCTCCGCTGGCACAAGATGATTCTTGAACATCCTTTCGGGACGAAGGTCCTTCCGGCCTGGCGCCCTGACAAGGCTATGGCAATAGAGAACCCCAAGGCTTACAAGGCATATCTCTCTGCCCTGGAGGAAGCTTCCGGAATTGAGATCAAATCCTACTCCGACCTTATGGATGCGCTCCAGGTCCGTCACGATTTCTTCGCTTCGATGGGATGCTGCCTGTCCGACCACGGTATGGACAAGTTCTATGCAGAAGACTATACGACCCTTGAGATCGAGGCGATCTTCAAGAAGGTCCTCCTAGGCTTTGAACC
The DNA here is from genome assembly GCA_030537315.1 of Bacteroidia bacterium. GTDB lineage: Bacteria > Bacteroidota > Bacteroidia > Bacteroidales > UBA932 > Cryptobacteroides. The sequence goes on along the minus strand of JAUNNZ010000007.1, from coordinate 45,673 downwards.
GGGGCCACGCGAAATCGAGAAATTCCGCAGCGCATTCCTGTATGACCAGGCCGTTATGGATGACAATGCCGGTTGGGTCCAGCAGTATCACGTAGGGCCTAGCCGCAACAACAATACGAAGATGTTCCGTGACTTTGGTCCTGATGCAGGCTTCGATTCGATACTTGACCATCAGATTTCCGTTGACGGACATAAGTTCTTCGACAGGCTTTATCTTGCGGGCAGTCTTACCAAGACTATCCTCTATTGCCTGAATCCTAAGGACTTCGAGGTGATGGCATCAATGGCTGCAACCTTCAATGACGGAACCTGTCCCGGAAAGCTTCAGCTCGGTGCCGGCTGGTGGTTCCTCGACCAGGAGGACGGTATGCGCAGACAGATGACCGCCGTTTCAAACCTTGGCCTTTTCAGCCGTTTCGTCGGAATGCTCACCGACTCCCGCAGCTTCATCTCATATCCTCGTCACGAGTACTTCCGCCGCATCATGTGCGATATGATAGGCGCAGACGTCGAGAGTGGTAGGCTGCCTTCATCCGAGCTTGATTTCATCGGCAAGATGGTTGAGGACGTGTCCTACAACAACGCGAAGAATTACTTCAATTTTTAGTTAAGGAGGGCGAGGACTTCGTCCAGAGTGAGGGCTTCAGAGATACTGAAGCCTCCGTTGGCTGTGCGCCGCAGCGAGCTCAGGAAGGCTCCGCTGCCGAGCGCTTCGCCCAGGTCGCGCGCGAGCGCTCTGATATACGTTCCCTTTGAACAGTCAACTTTGATCATCGCCGTCGGCAACGCATATTCCGATATGTCGGCGACGTTTATCCTGTTCTTCTTCGATTCCTCCACCGCAGGAGAATTCACAAATGATGGGGTATCGAACGACAGTAATTCAAGGTCGTAAATGTTGATGCGGTTGGCCTGGAGGATGTTGTTCTCTTCGGTGAGCTGCCCGGCCTTGTAGAGCTTGCGCGCTGTTTCGTAGGCGCGCACGCCGTCAACGGACTTCGCGCTGAAAAGCGGGGCTACCTGGTCCTGCTCGCCGATGAAACGCGGCAGCAGGCCGCGCACCGATTCTTCCGACACGCCGTCAAGAGGATACTCCCTGTCTATATCCTTCTCAAGGTCATAGGACGGCGTGGTCGCGCCGAATGTGACTCCGGCGACGTACTGCTTGGCGGAGCGCTGAAGCTCTTCGGCGCGCTTCGTGGCGGGGCCGAGGCACACAAGCAGAATGCCGGTCGCGAGGGGATCCAGCGTCCCCGCGTGACCGACCTTCAGATTCTTCTTGCCGAAATGACGGATCGCCGCAAACTTTACCTTGCGGATAACATCAGCCGATGTCCATCTGTAAGGCTTGTCAATCGGCAGCACTATCCCTTCCGGGTAGTCCTCGATATTATTTGACAGGTATTTTATCAATGCGTCTCTGATGACGTCCGCCTGCGAATTCGGTTGAAAGCCACTCGCGGACCATAAGGTTGCACATCTGATAGCTGGCAAATCTTGCAGGCATCACAAGGACATTGGCGTTGTTGTGCTCCTTCACGAGGTGGGCGACATCCTTGTTCCAGGCGAGTCCTGCGCGTATTCCCTGATGGTGGTTCAAGGCGAGGGCCATACCGTTGCCGGTGCCGCAGATCGCGATGCCGCAGTCCACTTCACCTTCCTCGATGGCATAGGCCATCGGATGGGCGAAGTCGGCATAATCACAGCTGTCGGCAGAATCGGTGCCGAAGTTCACGACATCATAACCTTTGCCCAGAAGATAACTGATCAGCCTTGTCTTGTAGTCAACACCGGCATGATCGCTGCAGATTCCTATTCTCATTTTAAAGTCTCCTTTGCATATTTGAAACGGCGCACGGCTTCGTCGTGGCCGATGAATTTCATAATGTCAGCAATACCAAGTCCGCTGGAGGCGCCTGTGAGTGAAAGCCTTATGCAGTTCATCACCTTGCCCATAGGCCACTCTTTCGCGCGGATGTATTCCTCCATCTCTTCGGCAGTGCCGGTGGCGGTCAAAGCCTCTTCCGCCATAGTGACGTTCTCCTCCTTCCAGAACTTCGCGGCATCTTTCTCCGCGAATTCCTCAGGTGCCTTGAACAGATACCAGCAGATGCCCCAGAAATCATTTACAAAGGTAGCGCGTTCCTTGATAAGTGCAACAACATTCTTCACCATTTCGAATGAAGATTCCTTTATTCCGTTTTCTGCGAGAACAGGGATGAACGCCATCGCGAGGTCGGTGTCATCCTTCATCCTGAGGTATTCCTTGTTGTACCATTTGGCCTTGTCGGGGTTGAACTTCGCTCCGCTCTTGCTGACCTTGTCGATGGAGAATGCCTCCACGAGTTCGTCAAGGCTGAACAGTTCCTGCTCGGTACCCGGATTCCAGCCGAGCATTGCGAGGAGGTTCACGAATGCCTCAGGGAAATATCCGTCCTCGCGGTAGCCGTGGTAGGTCTCGCCCTCGGAGTTCTTCCAGTTGAGAGGGAAAACGGGGAATCCCATCTTGTCGCCGTCACGCTTGCTGAGCTTGCCGTTGCCTACAGGTTTCAGAAGAAGCGGCAGATGCGCGAAGCGCGGCATCGTGTCAGTCCAGCCGAAAGACTGGTAGAGAAGGTAGTGAAGAGGCAGGGAAGGGAGCCATTCCTCGCCGCGGATAACTTCGGTGATTTCCATAAGATGGTCATCGACGATGTTGGCGAGATGGTAGGTCGGAAGTTCGTCTGCGCGTTTCCACAGTACCTTGTCGTCGAGGGTGGAGGTATTCACCTCGATGTGGCCGCGGATCATATCGTCCATAGCAACGACTGTGTCCTCCGGCATCTTGAAGCGCACCGTCCAGTCGGTGCGTTCCTCAAGTAGCTTTGCAACCTCCTCAGCCGGAAGGGTGAGGGAATTGCGGAGAGTCTTGCGGGTGGTGTAGTTGTAGATGAAAGTCTCGCCCTTGCCCTCGGCCTCTGCGCGGGCTTTCTCAAGCTCTTCGGAAGTGTCGAAGGCGTAATATGCGAAGCCGCCTTCGACCAGCTGGTCGGCATACTGGCGGTAGATGCCGCGCCTCTGGCTCTGGCGGTAAGGTGCGTGCGGGTGCTTTTCAGAAGCGGCCTCAACGACCTTGCCGTTCTCATCGACACCCTCGTCAGGCACGATGCCGCACCAGCGGAGCGCCTCGATGATATATTCTTCGGCTCCCGGCACGAAACGGTGCGAGTCGGTATCCTCGATGCGGAGGATGAAGTCACCTCCGTTCTTTTTTGCAAAAAGGTAGTTGTACAGCGCCGTGCGGACGCCGCCCATATGCAGCGGGCCGGTTGGTGACGGTGCGAATCTTACTCTTGTGCGTCTCATACTAATGCTTTCTTCTGATTGCAGGTGTGTTTTCTATGTCAGCACGGTTGTCTCCCTTGTTCACGAGAAGCAGCGGCTTCTCGTCAAGGTCGAAGTTGAACGTGCGCACATTGTCCTTGGAGTTGAACCCTATCTTGCGGATGCCGCCGTCCTCGAGCGAGATGCCCTCGCTTGCAGCGGCCTTCCTGTCATAGACGAAACTCTTTGTGATGTTGATGTAGTTGCCGATTTCCTTGTTCGGGCCGAGGATATCGGAGAACTTGAGGCCGGTGACGATCGACGTGATGCGGACGGTGTCTCCGATGTTAGGGTCGTCGTCCCAGATGAGACCGCGCTTGAAGTTGTTGGCGCGGCCGGTGTATTCGTCAATCTTGTTGTTGATCTCGTTGAGGTCGTCCATCGTGAGGCCGTGTTCGTTGTGGCCGCAGGTGATGTTGATGAGCACCTTCTTGGCTGTCTTGAGGTCGAAGTCGTTGAGGAGTGGTGACTCGAAAGCCGCTTTCACGGCATCTTCGATGCGGTTCTCGCCGGCTCCTACGCCGGCTCCCATCAATGCCATTCCGGAGTTCTTCATCATAGTCTCGACATCCTTGAAGTCCACGTTGATGTAGCCCGGCTTCTTGATGATTTCTATGATGCCTCTAACCGCGGTGGAGAGGACTTCATCTGCCTGCGGGAAAGCATCCTGTATGAGCTGGTTGCCGAAGTATTCGTGCAGTTTCTCATTGTTGATGAGCAGCAGTGAATCCACGTTCTTCTCCAGTTCGTGGACACCGTCGATGGCGCGGGTGAGCGCCTCGTTGCCCTCGTTCTGGAACGGAAGGGTCACTACCGCAACCGTAAGGATACCCTTCTCCTTCGCCATCTTGGCGATGACAGGGGCCGCGCCGGTACCGGTACCGCCGCCCATACCTGCGGTGATGAAGAGCATTCGCGTGTTGCTGTCAATGACAACTTTTTCAATCTCGTCCTGGCTTTCGAGAGCGGCGTTGCGGCCCTTGATAGGGTCGGTGCCCGCTCCGAGGCCCGCTCCGAGCTGGATTTTGACCGGAACAGGGCTGCCGGTGAGAGCCTGAGAGTCAGTGTTGCAGACTACGAAACTGCAGCCTTTGATGCCCTGGCGGAACATATAGTTTACAGCGTTGCAACCGCCGCCGCCTACGCCGATGACCTTGATGATCTCGTCTGATATCACCCAATCACTAGGGGCGATTACTTCTAAGGTGTCGTCTATCATAACGTTTAATTTTTACTCTTTACCCATTTCTTCATAAAGATTGCCAAGTGTGCTGCTCTCGAACGCGCTGCTGAGCTTGCTCGCAAGCTTGTTGCCCCAGGTGATCTTTCCCTTAGGCTTCTTGGATCTTCTGACGTTGCTTTCGCCTTTGCGGCTCGGCTCGATTACGTCGCTGTTTTCGAATACGGTGCCCTTCAAATCATCTTCTGTTTCCGCTTCCTCATCCTTGATGATGACAGGACGGTCTTCTATGCAGTTGATGTACTTATCTTCCTTTGCCTTGAGGATGAGACCGATGGACGCGGCAGCGCTGGTCTCGCCGACGCCCGGGCAGGCGGCGGAGCAGAACTTGCTGATGCGCGGGAATCCCATACGGACGCAGTATCCGGACATCTCCTTGAAGAGGCTGCTCAGGCCGACAAGGTTCGCGCCGCCACCTGTCAGGACCACGCCGTCGCGGAGCTTGTCGGCGTATCCGCTCTCCTGGATCAGGAACAGTATGGCTTCTATGATTTCCTGTGCGCGGGCGTTGATTATCTGAGACAGATAGCTGACGGAAAGATGTTCGTAACCGCCGCTTTCCTCGTCGTTGATCTGAAGGATCTTGTCGCTCATCGTCTGCAGCTTGTCAGGCTGGCAGGAACCGAATGCGAGCTTGATGTTTTCCGCAAGGACTTCCTTGAAGCCGCATTCGAATTTGATGTCGGTGGTAATTGTGTTGCCGCCGAACGGGATGGCATAGTAGTATCTGAGGATGCCGCCGTGGTAGATGGTGAGGGAGGTGACTCCGGAACCGATCTCGACAAGCGCGACACCATTGTCCATCTCCCCACTGGTGAGTACTGCTTTCGCTACGGCGTCAGGGACGAAATACTGACGTCCGAGTGCAATCTCGGCCAGGGTGGACATCATATTTATATTCTTGATCGCAGACTTTGAACCGACGAAGATCTTGAAGTTTCCTTCAAGGATGTCGCTGATGGTTCCGGTGATGTCATCTTCAGTCTGGTTGATCAGGTCTTCTGCTGAGAATGATTGGGCAACGGCGCCATAGATCTCCTCCTTGGAGGCGTCCTGCAGAGGGTAGTCGTCGAGAGCCATATTCTTGAGCGCGACGATTTCCTCGAGCGTGATGCAGGTGTCGGGCTCGCTGCGCTCAAGCCGTGCCGGCGCCACTTCCTGGTGGATGTCGCAGCGCGGCAGACCCACGACAATCTGTCTGATCTTGATGTTCAGCTCGTTTTCGGCTTCCTTGACGGCAAGCCTGAGTGCGTCTGATGCTTTTTTAGGGTTGAACACGAGACTGTGCCGGATGCCGTCGGACGGCGTCTCCTTGTAGTAAATGATCTGGATGTCGTCGCCGACGATCTTGGCGACGCTGATGGCAATCTTGCCTGAGCCCAGGTCCGCTGAGGCTACATATCTTTCGTCCTGCATATGATTTGACCTTTATATTTTAAATTTACTATGCTGTAGAAGTCTCCCTTGCGGGCATAAATGTATGAATAGTACTTGTCTATCCTGTCAAACTTGTCTTCGATGCCCGTAAGCGGGCCAATGATGAATCTCTCTCCGCCGCTGCTCGGGAGCAGTATGACATCTCCGTTGCTTTCCACCTTGCAGCCGCTGAAACGGCCTCTCCATTCCGGACTGTCATAGGCATAATGCGTGAGCGCGATCATACTCTCCAGCCACTGCCTCTCCCTGCCGGTCGGGGCCATGCCCTTGTATGTCCCGTCAATGTCGATTGGAATGGCTCCCTCCACCAGAGGTACATCTGCAGTATACCTCGGGTGGAGCGGGAAAATGAATCCCAGATCGTCTGAATAATAGCCGACCTCGCCATTCTGGAAACGTACAACTGGAGCTCTCTGTGTGATGCTCACGTGCAGGACACCGTCATCGGTCACCCACGCCTCGCTGTTCTGCACGGCGCTCTGGGATTCCAGGATCCTCTCGATCTTTCCGAGATTGACGCTGTCAAGCTGCTGGCCGAGATATGCCCCGTATCCGCTGCTGATGAATCCTCTGATATCCTCTTTCGAAACGAACTCGAGCGAATCGCAGAATGTGATTTCGAGGCTTCGGCAGGCCAGGGACACGCGTCCGTTCCTGGTCTCCCTTGCGAGGAACCACATCCCGACGCAGAAACCTGCGACGAGAACTCCGAATACAGAATATTTGAGGACCTTGTTCATTCTAACTAAATCCTGTGTGAAAGCAGCTGGGTTATCGGCTCGATATATCTGTCGATGTTGCCCGCACCGAAGGTTGCGAGCACGTCGAGTTCTTCTTTCTCAAGATAAGGCATAAGCTCTTCCTTGCGCATCAGGACCTTCTCGGGAGCGGTGACCTTGTCGAAGATTATCTGGGAGGTGACACCCGGGATAGGCTCCTCGCGGGCCGGATAGATGTCCAGTAGGATGAGTTTGTCCACGCGGCTGAGGGCGGCGGCGAACTCGTCGGCGAAGTCGCGTGTCCTGGTGTACAGATGCGGCTGGAATATGCCGGTTATCTTGCGCTCCGGGAAGATCCTGCGTATCGATGAGATTGCGCTGGCCAGCTCTGCCGGGTGGTGCGCATAGTCGTCGATGTAAGTGAGATGCGGCGAGTTGAGGTGGACGTCGAGGCGGCGCTTGGCGCCCTCGAAGGTACCTATGGCATGACGCACCTTCTGCCCGTCCGCGCCGTGGCAGAGGCATACTGCCGCAGCGGCGATACTGTTCTCGACATTGACCCAGCCGAGCGCGCCGACCTTGATGTCGGTGAGCACTCCGCCAGGATATACGAGGTCATAAGTGTAGTATCCCATCGCGTCGAGACGCAGGTTGGTGCTGTGGAAGTCGGCCTCGGGATTGTCGAAGTGGTATGTGAAGATCTTTGCCTGGGTGTCATCGGAGGTGATGGGCAGACCAAGTTTCAGAATGATGGTTTCGCTAACCTGTGAAGCGTATTTGCGGAACGCTTCGTGCACGTGCTCCAGGTCACCGTAGATATCCAGATGATCGGCGTCCATCGCAGTGATTGCGGTGATTGCCGGATGAAGCTGGTGGAACGAACGGTCGAACTCGTCTGCCTCTACGACTACGGTAGGTGTATGGCTCATCAGCATATTTGTCTCGTAGTTTTTCGAGATGCCGCCGAGGAATGCGGAGCAGCCCTCGCCGCTCTCGGTGATGATGTGGGCTACGAGAGTGGATGTCGTGGTCTTTCCGTGTGTGCCGGCGACGGCGAGGCAGGTCTGGCCTGCGGTTATCTCACCGAGCATCTGCGAACGCTTGATGACGCGGTAGCCTTTGTCAAGCACGTACTGAAGTTCGCCGAGCGTGGCTGGGATGGCCGGGGTATATACGACCAGCGTGCTTTTCACTTTCTTCGGGATGCGGCTGATGTCATCGTCATAGTGGACCGGAATTCCTTCGGCCTCGAGGGCGGCGGTCAGTTCCGACGGGGTCTTGTCATATCCGGAGACCTCGTATCCCTTGAACTTGAAATACCTGGCTATGGCGCTCATACCTATGCCGCCTATGCCTATGAAATAGATGTTGGAATAAGACTTTTTCATACGAGCTTATATACTTCGTCAACAATTGTCTGCGCCGCGTCAAGCTTGGCAAGCTTGAGAGCGTTCTGTTCTATTCTGGCGATTCTGTCTGAATCGTGGATGAGTTCCATTGCGGTCGGCAGAAGCTTCTGAGCGGCTTCTGCGTCCTTGACAAGCACGGCGGCGTCTTTGCTGACAAGAGCCATCGCGTTGTGAGTCTGGTGGTCTTCGGCCACATTCGGAGACGGGACGAAGATGGATGCCTTGCCTGTGGCGCAGAGTTCCGAAACGGAAGATGCGCCGCTGCGGCTGATGACTACGTCGGCCATCGCATACGCGAGGTCCATACGTCCGATGAAATCGGTGGCCTGTATTTGCGGAAGTGTGCGTCCTGACATGAATTCATCCACTCCGGACTTGTAATACTTGCCGCACTGCCAGAGTACTTCGACGTCATCTCCGCCAGGACATCCCGCCTCGATCCACGCCTTCATGGCGCGGTTGAGCGTGCCGGCTCCAAGGCTGCCGCCTACGATGAGCAGGTGCTTCTTGTTCTCGTCAAGGCCATAGTATCTGATGCCGCGCATCTTGTCCTCTCCGGTATATTGGTGCATCTCCGGACGGATAGGGTTGCCGCTGAAGACGATCTTCTCCTTCGGGAAGAATTTCTCCATCCCGTCATACGCGACGCAGATGCTGCCGACCTTTGAGCCGAGCATCTTGTTGGTCAGGCCGGCAAATCCGTTCTGTTCCTGAATGAGGGAAGGGACCTTCATCGATGTGGCGGCGAAAAGAAGCGGGGCGCTGGCATAGCCGCCCACGCCTACAACTACGTCAGGCTTGAAGTCCTTGATGATCTTCTTTGCCATAGTATAGCTCCCGATCACCTTGAACGGAACCTTTATGTCGTTGATGATATTCTTCAGCGTCAGTTTTCTCTGGAGTCCGACAATAGGCAGACCGACGATCTTGTAACCGGCCTGCGGCACTTTCTCCATCTCCATCTTGCCCTCCGCGCCTACGAAGAGTATTTCGGTTTCCGGATTGACTTCCGTAAGTTTGCCGGCGATGGATACAGCAGGGAAAATATGACCGCCGGTGCCGCCGCCGCTGATAATGACACGCAATTTCTTATAGTTCATCGTTCGATAGATTTTCACCAGATTCAAATGAGTCCAGGTCATTCAGACCTTCACGCATATCCTCGCTCTCGTGCATTTCCACAAGAGGTTCGGCCATAAGGGTTTCCTTCTCGATCTTCCTCGCGGCAATACGGCTGATGCTCAGGATTATGCCGAATGCGAGGCAGAAACAGAGGAAGGCGGAGTTGCCGTGGCTGATGAGCGGAAGAGTCTGTCCCGTCATCGGGCCTATGTCGGCGTTCACGAACATATGGAGGAAGGCCTGTCCTGTGATCAGCAGGCAGAGGCCGGCTACCGTGAGTTTGGCAAAATCGTCGCTGCCGCAGTTGCGGGCTATGAGCGATGCTCTTGCCAGGAGCGATACATATAGGAAGATCACCAGGGCCGCGCCCCAGATTCCGTATTCTTCAACGATAAAACTGTACATATAGTCCTCGGACATATCAGGCACGACGTATCTCTGCGTGCTCTGCCCCGGGCCCTTCCCGAAGAATCCGCCTTCCTTTATGGCAATCTTGGCGCTGATAGGCTGCCGCAGCGCATCAAGTGCTTTCTGATATTCCACGCTACCCCTCGGGGCGGCCTCGAACTGTCCTTCCCAGTCGTCATCTTCAAAGATTCGTTCGATACCTGTACCGATGCGGCTCATATATTTTCCGTCTGAAATCTTGTAGATGCCTACGCAGATCGCGATGATGAGCGCTCCCGCCGCCGCGAGCAGGAACAGCTCGCGGGCGTTTCCGCCGCCGAGCAGAATCACGATGAACATTATACCGCCTATGAAAAGGGCGCTGGAGTTGCTGCCCGGGATAATCATCACGAAGGTTATGAGGAAAGGTGCGTAGAGATATACCGCTTTCTGCCAGAGAGGATCCTTCGGCCATCTCAGGCTGCCCTCTTTCAGGGCATCGATAGCCCACGCGAAGTAGAGCACCATCGCGACCTTGACCACTTCGAACACGTGTATCTGCACGCCGGCGACAGAAAGGATTCGCCAGGCGTTGTTGATGTTGATGGCCTTGATGAACGGTGTCTTGATATGCAGGTCAAGAATAAGCAGCAGGATGAACGACAGCAGGAACCCGAATTTCGCGCACCAGCGGAAAACCCCTATGTTCTTGATGTTGTAGCAGCCGATGATGACAAGAAGACCCGCACCCACCATGATCAGCTGGTTCTTGACGAGGTCGATTCTCGTCATGTCACCGCGCAGAAGCCTGGAGGTGGATGAGAACATGCAGACGATGGAGATGAGGAGGAGCATCATGACGATGATCCATACCACCTTGTCGCCTTCAAGTCTTTCGGCCAGTGAACGGCCTGTCTTCTTTGTCTCTGCCATATTCTAAAGTTTTCTGACTGCTTCCTTGAATTTGCGTCCCCTGTCTTCGTAGTTGTCGAAGAGGTCGAAGCTTGCGCAGCAAGGGCTGAGCAGCACGACGTCGCCCGGGCTGGCCAGTTTCGCGGACTCGCGGACCGCCTCGTCCGCGGATCCGGTGTCCACCATAGGCAGGCCGAATTTCTCGTATGCCGCATGTATCTTGCTGTTGTCTACTCCCATGCAGACGATGGCTTTCACCTTCTTCTTGACGAGGTCGTCCAGAATGCTGTAGTCGTTACCCTTGTCCTTGCCTCCGACAATCCATATGACCGGGCTGGTCTGGCATTCCAGCGCATACCATGCGGAATCGATGTTGGTCGCCTTGGAGTCATTGATATAGAGAACGTTCCTGACGCTCAGCACGGGTTCGAGCCTGTGTTCGATAGGGGAGAATGTCTTGAGCGAATTGCGGATGACATCGTCATCGATGCCCGATGCCTTTGCGGCCAGGGCCGCCGCCATGGAATTGTAGATGTTGTGGCGTCCGCCGAGCGCGAGCTGGTTGAGATAGATGTCGGTTTCGTCCTCGCCATAGCGTACGACAATCTTCCCGTCGCGGATGAATGCGCCCTGCTCCACCTCCTTCTCCTGTGTGAACGGGAGCATCTTCGCCTTGAGGACAATCTTGCTGAGGTGCCCGATGGTGATCTTGTCGTCGGAGTCGAAGATGAAGCAGTCCTCCGGACGGAGGTTCTGGGTTATCTTGAACTTGGCGAGGGTGTAGTTCTCCATCTTGTGGTCATACCTGTCCAGATGGTCGGGCGTGATATTCATCAGGATTGCGATGTCGGGACGGAACTCGTATGTGTCGTCAAGCTGGAAACTGCTGATTTCCAGGACATAGTAGTCGTGTTTCTCGGTGGCCACCTGCATCGCGTAGCTCTTGCCGATGTTGCCCCCGAGGCCCACGTTCAGGCCGGCCTCCTTCAGAAGGTAATAAATCAGTGACGTTGTGGTAGTCTTGCCGTTCGAACCGGTTATGCAAATCTTCTTCGCGCTGTCGAAGCGGGACGCGAACTCTATCTCTGACACGATGTGGATGCCCTGCGCGGCTATCGCGCGAACCATCGGCGCAGTCGACGGGATGCCCGGACTCTTCACCACCTCGTCGGCGTTGAGAATCAGGTCCTCGGAATGCCGGCCCTGCTCGAATGGAATCTCCCATTCCTGCAGGGTCTTGACATATTCGGGCTTGATGGCTCCCATATCTGACAGGAAGACATCGAATCCCTTGACTTTCGCCAGTACGGCGGAACCTACTCCGCTCTCGCCGCCGCCCAATACAACAACTCTCATATTATCTGATCTTCAAAATAGCAAGTGAGGCCACTCCGAGCAATATTCCTACAATCCAGAAGCGAGTGACGATACGAGGCTCCGGGATGTTCTTTTTCTGGTAATGGTGATGGAGCGGTGCCATAAGGAACACGCGGCGTCCTTCGCCATATTTTTTCTTCGTGCGTTTGAAATGAGTCCTCTGGATGATTACGGACAGGCTCTCCATAAGGAAGATGCCGCAGAGCAGAGGAAGGAGCAGCTCCTTGCGGATGAGCACTGCGCTTACACCGATGACCCCACCTATGGTGAGGCTGCCGGTGTCACCCATGAATACCTGTGCGGGGAATGTGTTGTACCAAAGGAATCCTATGAGGGATCCGACGAAGGCGGACATGAATATCGCAACTTCACCGGCGCCCGGTATATGCATTATGTTGAGGTAGCTCGCGTCAAGTACGTCACCGCTGAGCCACGCCATGACGCCGATCACGACTCCGACGATAGCTGACGTTCCGGCCGCAAGGCCGTCCATACCGTCAGTAAGGTTGGTACCGTTCGAGCAGGCGAGGATGACGAAGATGATCATCAGCATGTATATGCCCCAGGAGCAATATACGCCAAGCTGGCCCTTGAAAGGAGACAGCCAGGAGTAGTCGAACTCGTTCGCCTTTACGAAAGGAATGGTGGTTATGAGGTTGTCAGAGTGGATCTCGGGGCTGATACAGCACATCAGGGCGATGAAAAGACCCAGGCCGAATTGGAGCACAAGCTTGCCTTTTTCACTCATTCCCTCCTTGTTGTGCTTGAAAACCTTGATATAGTCGTCGGCGAAGCCGATTGCCCCGCACCACAATGTCGTGACAATGAGAAGTATGGTATAGATGCTATCAAGTCTGCACACCAGCAGCGCAGAGCCTATGACCGAGAGGATGATGATGACACCGCCCATCGTAGGGGTGCCCTTCTTCTGCATCTGCCCCTCAAGCCCGAGGTCACGGATGGTTTCACCGATCTGCTTCTTCTGGAGCAGGCTGATGATTTTCCCGCCGGCGAAAAATGAAATGATCATACTGAATACGGCCGCGAGCATCGCCCTGAAGGACAGATACCCCATCAAGCCCGATCCCGGCAGATCGACCCCAAGTTCCTTGAGCCATTCGACTAAATGATATAACATAGCTTATAAGGTTTTAAACACTTCATCAACAATTTCCCTCTCATCGAAATGCAGCTTCTCGGTGCCGAGAATCTGGTAGTCCTCGTGGCCCTTTCCGGCCAGAAGGATGGTTGCGCCTTCCGGCGCCAGCATAATGGCTGTGCGTATCGCCTCCCTGCGGTCGGAAATGCATATCGCCTTCGCAAGGCCCGATGGCGTGAAACCCTTCTTGATGTCTTCGATGATATCTTCAGTGCGCTCAGTGCGCGAGTTGTCCGAGGTGACGAATATCCTGTCAGCGAACTTCTCCGCTACGGCGGCCATCTCCGGACGCTTTGTCCTGTCACGGTCGCCTCCGCAGCCGAAAAGGCAGATGAGTTCGCGCTCCGGCGCGACGTCGCGGAGCGTCTTGAGCACGTTCTCCATAGCGTCAGGCGTGTGAGCGTAGTCGATGATGACGCTGAGGTCGCGCGGGCCGCGGTGATTCTCGAGGCGGCCCGGAGCCGACTCGAGCTTTGAGAGCGCTATCAGCGCCTCCTCGACCGGTGTGCCCAGAGCGACGGCCGCGCTGTAGATGGCGAGCAGGTTGTATGCGTTGTGCGCGCCGATGAGCTTTGTCCAGACCTCGATGCCGTCTATCTTCAGGAGCATTCCGTCGAAACTTTCTTCTATTATGCGGCAGGTATGGTCAGCTGCACTGTGGCAGGAATATGTCATGACATTGGCCCTGGTGTTCTGAACCATTACGGAGCCGTTGCGGTCGTCAATGTTCGTGATGGCGGTTGCGCTTGCCGGAAGATTGTCGAAGAACAGCTTCTTGCAGCGTAGATATTCGGCGAATGTTCCGTGATAATCCAGATGGTCGTGGGTCAGGTTGGAGAATATGCCGACTGCGAATTCCAGATATGCGACGCGCTCCTGTTCGACTCCGATCGAGCTGACTTCCATAAAGCAGTATTCGCATCCCGCGTCAACCATCTCCGCCAGCAGACGGTTGATGGTGATAGGGTCGGATGTGGTGTTGGTGGTTTCGGTGCGTCTTGAACCGACGTAGTTGGCTATGGTGGACAGCAGACCGCATTCGTAGCCGAGACTGCGCATCATATTGTACAGCAGGGTGACGGTGGTCGTCTTGCCGTTGGTTCCTGTGATGCCCACGAGTTTCAGCTTTCCGCTCGGGTGTCCGTAGAACTCGTCGGCGATGCGGGCGAGGCCGAGCCTGTCTGTTGAGACATAGGCGGCCGCGCCGGCCTTCATTGCCGCGTCGACGTATTTGTTGCCGTCGTCATTGGCCCCCTTGACCGCTATGAAAAGGCAGCCCGGGGTGACTTTGCGTGAGTCGCAGGTTATTGCTGGATACTCTCTCGGAAGCATGGGTCTATGTTATATAATTTGTCTATCACTGTCTTTATGGCGCGGGCAGGGATTCCGCCTCCCTGGAACTGCTGGTTCGTCGGTTTCGAATAAACCATGCAGATTACACTGTATTGGGGGGCTTCGGCGGGGAAGAACCCGACGAAGGTTCCCTGGTATTTGCGCTGGCCGGCCGCGTTGACGTACTGGCCGTTTTCGTAGGTGCCGAACGAGGTTCCGGTCTTGCCGGCAACGGTGCACTTCGCGTCTTTGAGACGCCTCGCCGTGCCTTCCTCCGTCACGGCCTTGAGGGCGCGTGTGATGGTGTCGGCCACCGCCTTCGTGCACACGGCGGCGGTGAGGATGCTCGGGCCGCGTTTCGTGGTAACCTTGCCTTCAACCTCGAAGTCCTCCACCAGATACGGCTTCATCATCTTCCCCTTGTTGGCGATGGCGTTGTAGAAGGTCAGGATGTGGAGGGGAGTCTCCTCGGTACTGTATCCGAAGCCGATGGAACCCAGGTCGGTGTCGGTCCAGTAGCGGGTCTTCGGATTCGGTATGGTAGGGGTCTGGAGGCCGTCCAGGTCGAAGTCGAAGGCGTCGCCCAGCTTGTAGGCGTAGATGTTGCCGAGGAATTTCTCGGTTCTTTCATAATCCACTTTCTTGCCCTTGCGGATGACGCCGTAGTTCTGTACGGCGAGGGTCGCGAAGACATAGTTGGAGGATATCTTGAAGCCGTCGATGACGGAAATCCTGTTGGTGTGGTGTGAATGGACGAATTCCGGGATGTGCGGGTCCTTGATGGTGGTCCCTGCCACATTGCCCGTTGTGGCCGGCAGAGTCTCTTCGAGACTGTGGATATATCCGTCATTGAGGACGGACATGAGGGTGACGGTCTTGAAGACCGACCCGGGTTCGCCCTTGCGGCCGATCGCCATGTTCTGGATCTCCTCGAAAGTGTGCGTGTCCCTGTCTCGTGACAGGTTGACCATCGCGCGGATGGCGCCGGTGCTGACCTCCATCAGCACGAAGCAGGCGCCTTCGAGGTCCGCCTCGTTCTGGATCTGCTCGCGCAGGGCCTTGTCGGCGATTTCCTGGTAGTCGATATTGATTGTGGTGCGGAGGTCCTGGCCGTCGACGGCTCGCGTGTAGACGCTGTCACTGTTGCGCACGCGGCCGAAATCGGATACGCGCAGCCATTCGATGCCATCGGTGCCGTGGAGTATGTGGTCGAACTTGCCTTCAAGTCCGATGTGGGTGTTGCCTACGTTCGACTTGTTGTTGCGGACGAATCCGATGGTGCGGCGGGCGAGCTTGCCGTATGGATACTGGCGGATTGATTCCTGCTCGACGATGAGGCCGCTCTTGTAGCGTCCTTCGCGGAAGAGCGGAAGTTCTATGATCCTGTTGTACGCGTTGCGGTCGACAGGCTTGCCTATCTTCAGATATTTCTTGCCTGAGAGGCGCGCGCCGCGGATGAGGTCGTAGTATTGCTGCGCTGTCTTGTCGCCATAAATCTCGGAGAGGCCTTCGCTCAACTGGCGGGCCTTGTCGAGCCATTCCTCCTCCTCTTTCGGGGAATTGGTGTCGCGGCGGACGGTGCAGTCCATGCATATCTGATATATAGGGCAGGACATTGCGAGCAGGCGTCCGTTGCAGTCGATGATGTTGCCTCGGGCCGGATCGACCGTGTTGACGACATTTGCCGGGGTGAGGGCGTCCGTCATCTTCTGGCCGGGATCGAAGAACAGCTGGATGTGGACGATCCTGGCTATGAGCAGCACTGAAGCTATGAGCAGAAGGATGTAGACAAGGTAGAGTACGACCCCTATCCTGTCCAGCTTCTTTTTTGTTCTCTGTTCTGCCATATTCTACTTCAGCTCTATGGCGGGCCTCTGCGGCTCGCCGATGTTTGATCCCATACGCTTCAGCTCGCTCTCCACCTGGGAGCGGCGGCTGAGCTTCACCACTTCGAAGGTCTTCTGGGAGTGCTGGATCTCCAGCTCCCTCAGGACGGCCTTGTTCTTTTCAACTTTCGCCATACTGGTCTCAATCATCAGGCTGAGCCAGATCACCATGGCGAAAAGGAAGAATGTATATACTATATGCGCGAAATACCTGCCGATGTTCAGTCGGAGCAGAAACTCTCCCTTCAGGATAGCCTTGAAGCTATTCGTTATGAAGGTCCATATGTCTGCAATCTTCCAGGTCTTCATACTTTCTCCGCGATTCTCAGTTTCGCGCTGCGTGCGCGCGTGTTCGTTTCTATTTCATCCTCCTCCGGCAGAACGGGCTTGCGGTTGACCGCTTTCAGCGGAGCGCTGCTGCGCCCGAAGACGTCCTTGACCTCATCACCTTCGACGTTGCCCGTCTTGATGAAGTTCTTCACCATACGGTCCTCGAGGGAATGGTAGGTGATGACCACGAGCCGGCCTCCCGGCCTGAGGGATTCAGCTGCGCCGGCGAGGAATTTCTCAAGCGAGCGCATTTCTTCATTGACCTCTATGCGGAGGGCCTGATAGACCTTCGCGAGGTACTTGTGTTCAGCGAATGTTGGCAGGGCAGCCGCTATGGCATTGTCCAGGTCATCGGTTGTCAGGATGGGACTGCCCGCGCGTGCGGCAACGATGAGTTGCGCAACGCGGCGGGAATTGTCAACCTCTCCGTAGAGCCGGAGAACTTTTTCCAATTCTTCTTGCGTATAAGAATTGACAATGTCGGCAGCGGTTTTTTTGCCCTGCACGTTCATTCGCATATCAAGAGGAGCGCTGTACCTGAAGGAGAAACCGCGCTCCGCGGTATCAAACTGGTGGGAACTTACGCCGAGGTCGGCGAGGATTCCGTCAAGACCCTGCGGGAAGTTGAGCAGGGTGTAGTTGTGTATGAATCTAAAGTTGTTGTGGACGAGGGTGAAGCGCGGGTCGTCGATGGCGTTCTTCAATGCGTCTTCGTCGCGGTCGAAGCTCATCAGACGGCCGTCCCCGCTCAAGCGGGAAATGATCTCACGGCTGTGCCCGCCGCCACCGAATGTGGCGTCGGCATAGAAGCCGTCCGGGTTCAGGACCAGGGCGTCAACGCTTTGCTTGAGAAGGACGGGATTGTGATATTCGCTCATTGCTGCCCTCTATTTGCGGGAGAGGCTTTTCGCAATGGCAACATAATCTTCTTTAGAAACTTGTGAACTCTCGAATTTCTCCTTCGCCCAGATTTCTATCTTGAAGTTGATGCCAAAGAAAACCACTTCCCTGTCAACACCGATTGCGTCAAGAAGATATCGGGATATAGAGATACGCCCGAGTTTGGCGTCAGGCTCCACAACGTCGCAGTCACGCATGTATTCCCTCCAGAATTTCACGTGCTCCGGGTTGAAGAAATCCAGGCTCTCGCGAATTTTGTCCGATTCGCGCTCCCACTCGGCGTAGGACCACATTTCAAGACAATTGTCGTAGAGACTTTTTTTAATGACAAACCTCAGGTCGCTCCCCGGAGGTACGGCACCCTTGAACGGCGCCGGGAACACCAATCTGCCCCTGTCGTCGACCTTGGATGTGTATTTTCCGATGAACGTGACCATAAATTCTTATACGCATCGACAAAGTTAGCAAATAATTTTACATTTTCTTACATTAGGTTACATTTTTTTACACATTGTTTCTTATATTTGTGACGCACAAACAAATAGGCCCGATGCCTGAGAAACTTCCATATGTTTCACCTTGTGCTCTGCTCGTGGAGATGCAGGGCGTACGCGTGCTTTGCTCGAGCTTCGGCAGTTCGAGCAACGAAGGTATGGGCCGTGGTAACAGCTACGACGATTATGATTACGATTAACAACTTCAATATGAGAAAGTTATTGCTTGTTTTCCTGCCCGCTCTGCTGGCGTTCCAGGGCTGTACGAAGGATAAGCCACAGGATCCCGATCCGTCACCTGTGTTCACGGGCGTGACCGAGCAGGGGATAGCGACGAAGTCGACGGTGTCATATGATCCTGCCATTATGAAATATCTGGTCAAGTGGCAGTCGACCGACGTTGTCGGAATCAACGGGGCCAAATACTCCGTGGCCCCGGGGTCTCCTGAGAAAACGGCTGTATTCACAAAGGTGGAGGGCGAAACGCCGACAGGCACTTTCAAGGCCTGTGTCCCTTATGACGCAGCCTCTTATGATACCATCACCGAGGAGATGACGGTGCCTTTCCCATCAAGTATTACTAACGTCCCTCAAGACATTTCCTTCTGGCCTATGTATGCCGAGTCAACCTCGACCGAGCTGGCGTTCAAGAATCTTTCGGGTCTTGTCGCAATATCGATCCTCAAGACAGATGCTACGCAAAAGGTGAAAAGCATAGGAATCACCTCGAGTGGCAATTATTTGAGCGGTACGGCAAGCATTGCCGCCGACGAGTCTGCCTGGAAAGCTGTCCTTTCGTCGGGTTCTGATACAATAACGCTGAATTGTGAGTCAGCGCCGCTTGATGTCACAAGTTGGAACTATGCATTCATACCTGTGCCGCCGAAGGACTATGGTGAGAACTTCACGATAACGATCACATATGAAGATAATAGTACGACTGTGAAAATAGTAAAGTCGGGCCATTCTATTGTCGTGGGAAGGAGCAAGGTGACATCCATCGCATTGAACCTGTATTCTCCGGGTTCGGTTGCGAACGAGGACATAGGATGGGGTGAGTCTTACTCGGATTCCGACTTTACTGATTAGTACCGGGGATGAAATTGCGGACCGTCATACCGTTTCTGGCATTGCTTGCCGTTCTTGCAGGCTGCAGCAAGGAGCTGCGACCTGCAAAGCGGGTTTTCAATGCCACCGTCGAAGCATTCGAGCCGATAGACGGTTCTACGAAGACTGCCCTCAGTGACGACGGAGCGTCAGGCTTCTGCATTTCGTGGTCTGATGGGGACAGGATACGGATAAATGATTTCTGTTATACTGCCGAGAACTCTTCGGGTGGTACTGCATCATTTGTCTCGGAGGCATTGGATGCCCCATCGCCGACTTTCAAGGCTTGCTATCCATACGAGATAACCGGATGGTCCGGAGGGAAGATGTCCGTTAACCTTCCGTCTGTTCAGCAAGAGCCTGCTTCCGGTGTGGTTTCCGGTTTCCCGATGTATGCCGAGTCGTCCTCGGGCAGCCTGAGTTTCAAGAATCTCTGCGGCCTGCTCAAACTGAATCTGAAATCGGCAAACGACCCGTTCAAGGTTACTTCGATCAAGCTGGAATCGGACAACCTCAGCTTGTCCGGTGAATGTGAAATCCAGCAGGACGGTTCTTCCGACGCCTGGAAGGCGGTCCCGGCCGGAAGCCCGCTGAACCCTGCCGGGGTAACATATACCTGTAATCGGACGGTAAGTACTTCAGGTGAGGATTTTTACATATATCTCCCGCAATGCGACTACGAAGGATTTGATATTACTGTCAATACTGATTGCGGCAGTTTTCACAGGGCTGCCAAAACAGGTGTAGACGTTCGCATCTATAGGAGCAGGGTTACGGGGATATCCTTGTCTCTTGACCCGAAATATAACAACCACGACTATGTGAATCTGGGTCTGACCTCGGGCTTGAAGTGGGCCACCATGAATGTCGGCGCCACTTCGGTGTCGGGTATTGGAACTAATAGCACGTGGGCTGACGCGTCGGCGTCTTCGTGGGGTGGGCGGTGGCGTGTGCCGACGAAAGATGATTTCGTTGAGCTTGCCACTGGAACATTCTGGCGATGGACTTCTTCGTACATGTCTTCCGGAGTGGCTGGTTTCATAGTGTTCAAGACGAAGGCGGATTCGGACAAGGGTAGGATCGGCTCGCCGGCGAGCGGTGTAACCTATAGCGAAGAATCAGACACACACATATTCCTGCCGGCTACAAGCGGTGACTATAAGCAAGGTAATTACTGGTCTGCAACGGCTTCTGACGCAACCAGTGCGTATGATCTCCACTTTGTCAGCAGCTCAAGCAGGGAGTATCAGGTATTGGATAAGACGGCCACTTTATTTGTCCGTCCTGTTTGTCCATAATGCCTTTTTACTGCACTCTATTGCATATTTGCCTGAAAATCGGTAAATTTGCGTAATAACATTACCCGTGCTCGGGCCTGCGCGCGTGTGACAGGCCGCGGCGAAGCCGTGGATTAATAGCCAAAAATCGTGGAAAACATCAACGAACTTCTCAAGAAAATCGCCGGCTCTTTTGCAGAAGAGTGCTGCAGCGATGCCATTTACCCATCACATCTTTTCAAGGCAATCCTTCACAAGGAACTGGGTCTGGTGCACTACATCGAGACAGTCCTCGACAAGGATTACTACTTCCTCCAGGACTGGGCTGACGTCCAGATGCAGATGTCGCCGAAATCAGCCAGGCCGATGCGCGACCTGGAATATTCCGAAGAGTCGGAAGCCGTTCTTGAAGAGGCTGACAATTACCGTGTCAAGTTTGACAGGGATCAGCGCGATGCCGTCTGCATCCTTGCCTCTCTCGTGACTCCGGGGGTGGGTTTCACTTTCGACCAGCTGAAGACACTCCCGCTTTCCCCTGCTGATATCTGCGAGAACGTGGGCGTCGGTGCTGCTGCGGCTGAACCGTCCTACGACACTCCGGCAGCGGGTGCCTCTTCGCCTGCGGTGGGAATGATCAAGAAATACTGCATCGACAAGATCGCCGAGTATAACTCCGGCACAGCTCCCGTCATCGTTGGTTTCGAGGATGAGACGGCGCTCATCCACGAAATCCTCGGCAGGAAGACCAAGGCGAATCTCCTCATCACCGGAGATGCCGGAGTCGGAAAGACCTCACTCGTCAACGCTTTCATCGCACAACTGGCGCAGGGCAAAGTCCCTGCCTTCCTCCAGGGGGCTCAGATATACGAACTCGACATTACCGCCCTTGGCGCTGACGCCCAGTACCGCGGAGAGGTGGAGGACCGCTTCAAGAACCTTGTCAAGGAAATCGAGTCGCGTCAGAATGCAATCCTCGTCATCGAGGCCCTCGACAAACTCTTCGACAAACAGAGCAACCTTTTCGGCGCATCGACCATCCTCAAGCAGGAACTCACGAAGGGTGAGCTCAGACTGCTTGCCACGTCTTCCATCGAAGGATACACCAAGAACATAGAGCTCGACAAGGAGATGCTCAACAAGATTGAGAAGTTCAATGTCGAGGAACCGGACAAGGACCATACGCTGGAAATCCTCAAGGGCGCGATACCATCCTACGAGCAGTTCCACAAACTTACGGTGGGCGAAGCTGAAATGATCGAATCCGTCCGCCTGGCAAAGCGCTACCTTACGGAGCGCTCCCTGCCGGATTCCGCGTTCGACCTCATCGACCGCGCGATGGCTCACCTCAAGACCGTCAATGACAAGAAGGCTGAAGCCGACAGGCGCTGCGCTCTGGATGCTTCCGATCTCTGCGCTGTCGTGGCGGAAAAGACGGGAGTGCCTCTCGGAAAGGTCCAGACCCAGGAACGTGACCGTCTACTCGGCGGCGAGGAGTCCCTCAAACGCAGGGTCGTAGGCCAGGATCACGCAGTCAAGAAAGTCCTCGACGCTGTGTTCGAGGCCCGTTCAGGCCTGAACAAGAAGGGTCAGCCTATGGGCTCGTTCTTCTTCCTCGGACCTACCGGTACAGGTAAGACTGAACTTTCAAAGGCTCTCGCCGAATTCCTTTTCGGTGACGAGTCAGCACTCATACGTTTCGATATGTCCGAATTCAAGGAGGAGCACTCCGTCGCCCTCCTTTACGGTGCGCCTCCGGGATACGTCGGATACGAAGAGGGCGGCCTTCTTGTGAACAAGATCCGCCAGAACCCTTACTCAGTCGTTCTTTTCGATGAAATCGAGAAAGCGCACAAGTCGGTCTTCGACCTGTTCCTCCAGATTCTCGACGAAGGCAAGCTTCATGACCGCCTTGGCCGCGTCGGCGATTTCTCGAATGCACTCATCCTGTTCACCTCCAACATCGGCAGTAAGTTTGTCGTGGAGCAGTTCAACAAGGGTGTGGTGCCTCAGAACAACGACCTGATGGAGATAATGCAGGATTACTTCCGTCCGGAATTCCTCGGCCGACTCACCGAGATCGTTCCGTTCTCTCCAATTACGGAAGAAACGGTTGTCCGCATATTCGACATCCATCTCAAAGGGCTTGTCAAGCTGCTTGACGAGCAGGAGATCAAGCTTGAGATGCCGGATGACGTCAAGAAGGTCATTGCGATGCGCGGCTTCAATCCGCAGTATGGCGCACGTCCTATCATCGGAATCATACGCAAGGAACTCCGCAACCCTCTGTCCAAGATGATCATCGCCGGGAAAGCGAAAGCCGGTGACACAATTGTCGTGAGCGTCGGCGGAAATGATGAAATAGAATTTAACGTTAAACAATAAATACCACAGTTACTATGGCAATGAAAGAGAACTTTATCTCAATGGCACCGGATGAGCAGTCCAACGCCAAAGTTTCCCCCATCGACAGCAATAAGACATTGATGGTCGATCAGTTTACCTCTGATGCAGAGCCTGGCAACCCTGAACTTGTCGAGGATATCCAGAGTATCGGAGATGCTTTCGCGCATTTCAAGCCGAAGGTAAATGTTGACTTCACCGATGAGGAAGGTGGCTCAGTGAGCGAGACTCTCAAATTCGGTGAACTCCGTGATTTCGAGGCGAACGGCGGAAAGGGCCGTCTCGTCGAGAATAGCGAATTCCTGTCAGGTGTCAAGCAGAAGATTGACACCAACGTGAAGATCCGCAAGAGCATCGAGCAGAACCGCAAGCTCCGCGAAATCCTGAAGGATGAGTCCTCAAGGGCCGAGCTCAAGGAGATGCTTGAAGCTATGCTTGCCGAAATCGAATCAGCGAAATAATTAAAAACAACGATACTATGGCAGATACAGAAATGAAAAAAAGCGTAGCCGTTGAACAGGCTGCGGGTGAAGTGAAGGCTGCTGCGAAAGACACCTCGAACCTTCTTTCATCTTTCGGCGGTTTCAATGCCGTCCGCGGATTCCTTCCGGACGCCGACAATATGAACCCTGCGCGCAAGGCCGCGAAATCGGTGTTCCTCACCGACAAGCGATTCAAGGACAAGAGAGATTCGCTTGCAGAAGACCTCAAGGGTTGGATTGAAATCCTTGGCGAAGGCTATGGCAGTGCAACGGAATTCACCGACGCCTGCAAGGCTAAGGAAGACAAATATACCGCTGTCCTCAAGCAGGGTATCACCGATGCTCTCTTCGCCACCAAGGACCTCGAGCGCTCATACCGTTCGCTCGATGCATTCTTCAAGTCAGCCAATGCCGAGAAGGTGAAGAACCTCCGCGTCATCAATGTTTTCAAGGAGGACATCGCAGACCCTGATTCAGGCTTCGCCGGCGAAGTGGAGGGTCTCCTCCGCGACGGTTTCGACCGTTTGAGCCTCAAGGACGCATACAGTCTTGTATGTATCCCTGGCAACGTGTTCCAGGACAAGCCGACCCTTCTTCAGTGGGCCAAGATTGCCTACAAGTACAAGGTGCTCCTTATCACCGACCACGCTGACGAATATTCATTCGATGACCTCCAGGCCAACACTGAGAGCTACAAGGACAGCGATGCAGAACTTATGAACGTGGTTATGACAGCCAACTGGATTGTAGGCCGCGAGTCAGAGAAGATGTCAGAGGATGAAGCTGATGCCAATGCGTTCTACGTTTATCCTTCAGGCGCGCTCTGCGGAAAGCTTTATGACGAGAGTGCGAATATGGCTCAGGGCGCAGGTGGCAAGAAATATGGTACCCTTGACGGCGTGAAGGGCGTGAAGCTCGATCTCCTCAAGTCAGAGATTGCTTCCCTTATGGACAACCAGGTCATTCCTATGGTCTATTCCGAAGGCAGGGTGATGGCTTTCAACAACGCCACCCTCTACAACGGCGATCTTACGGCAATGAAGGAATATCCTATCGTACGCGTTTTTGACTGGGTCAAGAAGGTGCTTATGAACTACGTGCACGAAGTGGCTCTCGAGAACTGGGATCCGTACAACTCTCCTAAGAACCTCAAGGCGAAGCTGCAGGCCTTCCTCAACGACTACAAGGGCTATGGCAATCTCTTCCAGGATTACGAGATCAAGGAGCCTCAGCAGGACCCTGTCACCAAACGCATCACCTGCGACATCAGTCTCACTCCGTTCTATTCAGCAAAGAACTTCGTCATCAAGGTCTCTGCCGACAAGAAGGACAAGAGCGCGGATGTGGCTTAGGGTTTGACAAAGTCAGGTTATATAAAACAACAACTTAAAGCTATTATATTATGGCAAAAACACCTGTTAAAATCGAGATCGACGGTTACAAAGAGCGTGAGGTCCAGATGGTCACTTACGAATTCGATCAGACAATGGATGTCGATGGACAGCTTTCCGGCATCCCCCGCGGTGGTAAAATTAAAATTCGCGTAAAAGCCCTCAATGACGGTACTCCCGAGCTTCTTGGCTGGATGGTTGAGCGCAACCTCCCTAAGGACGGAACCATCACATTCTTTGAGACAGTCTCAGGAAAGAAGATGAAGGAAATCAAGTTCACAAAGGGCTATTGTGTAGACTTCCAGGAAAGATGGGAGGACAAGATCGGACATTTTGAGGAGATTGTCATCACTTGCAAGCAAATCAAATTCGGCGACGTCGAGTTTGTCAATGAATGGGCTTAATTTTTTGAACATTTAAAGAAAATCAATTATGGCAGAAAATATTACTCCGGTTGAGCTTCAGATCAATGGCTTCGACAACCGTGAGGTAATCTTCGTTGATTACAGATTCAATCAGGCTACTGACGTGGAAGGCCAGATCGCAGGCAATCCCCGCGGCGGACTCATCACAGTGCGCGTCAAGGCTTTGAATGACGGCAACTACCAGCTCCTTGGATGGAAGCTCAACCCGACAGATCCACGTGACGTCAAGATTGTGTTCGCCAACACCATCGACGGTTCCACAATGAAAACCCTCGAGGGTACGAACTGCTACTGCGCCCACTACATTGAGAAATGGGAGGAAGGCGTTGGCCACTATGAGGAGATTAAAATCGTTTGCAAGTCTCTCAAGAACGGCTCCATCGAGTTCGTCAACCCTTGGAAATAATCTTCTGAAAACCAATTATTGATATGTCAATGTTGGCTTCATTGCAATTCGGCGACAACGGTGCTCATCTCTATTCGAGTGAGTACCTTGTCGCGGAATGCAATTGTCATTTCCTGCGGCGCTACAACCATTTCCGTCCGGAAGGCATTGCGCGGTGCGACAAGATCACCGTCAAGGTAGTCGCTCCCGGGAAAAATGACCTGGGACTGTATGAGTGGTATGCCAACGGCTATGTCCAGAGCGGCCGTCTGATTGTCAATCTGGCTCCGACAGGGGAGATTGATGAAAATCCAAAGGAGATTCTTTTCGAGGATGCCCATTGTCTTTCGCTGGAGGAAGTATATGATAAAGACGCTCATTACAGGAGGATGCTGATTCTTGAAATAGTGTCGGAAAAGATTACGGTTGACTCTGTCGAGTTCAGAAACAGGAAGGATTGAGAAGTCTATGTTATTGTCTAATCATTACAAGGCGTTGATTGTGGCGGATGATGTCACGATGAGTGCGGCCGCCATAACCAGGGATAGTTTCCTTACCGTACAGCATTTTGATTACAAGTGCGAACGCTCCCGTGATGAAACGGGAGTTCCTTTCGGCTCGACACTTTCAGTCGTATTGAACCTTTCCGTCAAATCGGCTTCCGCCGACTGTGGGAAGGTCTTTTATGAAAGACTTCAGCAGAACTCACGCTGCCCGTTCTCATTTCTGTTCGATGCGACTTTCGACGAGAACTCGAAGCTGAAGGGATATGATGCCGGAATGGTTGTCTATGGCTATGTGGTTGATGTCGATGAGACCCACAAAAGTTCATCGCCTGACGACGGCCTGCTGAGGCAGAGCATATGCGTCAGCATCCTGGTGTCCTCCATCACATACCTCGGAGTTGACTCCAACAAGTCATTGCACATCATACACAATTGCGACTGATGTCCGGATTGAGGCTGTGGATTGCCGTTGCCCTGGGCCTTCTGTCTGCCGCCGGCGCAGCCGCCCAGCAGATGGAGGTTCTTGATTTTATCAAGTACAAGCCGTCCCAGCCGGGCCTTAAGGTCGACCTTGACAAATCAGGCGCAATCATAGATTTCAAAACGGGGGAAAGCGGGTTCACTTTCCTTGCCGACGGCAAAAATCCAATCGAACCGCAGGAGGATGATGGTGTGGTCAGGGTCATCGCCCCTCACAAGACTTCCTATCTTGTCATAAAACATCCTGACTTCGGACAGTGCATATGGAAAGCGCCTGTCAAATTGAAGCGCTTCAAGCACTATTCCGCATATCTTGCAACTTACAGCCCGGACAAGCTGTTCAAACTGTCCAGGCAATGGCTTACCTTCAACGTATGGCCCGAAGATGCCATTGTATCGGTCGATTCCACCACGACCCTGGTCCGTGACGGCAAGGCGCAGTTCTACTTGCCGATCGGCACGCATAAATATAAGGTGGAAGCCCCGTTCCATTCGTCGGTGTGCGACAGCGTTACGCTGACTGACACGGGGAAGGAAGAACAGAATATAACTCTTCAGCCTTTTTACAGCTATATCACTGTCAGGCCGGACGATCAGGACTCAGAGGTGTATCTTGACCGGGAATATCTTGGCAGGGGGGAGGTCACAACGGGGCGTATCACCCCCGGCCGTCATCGTCTGACGGTTTTGTGGAAAGGCATATACTATTATGATGCCGATGTGGAAATCGGCGAGGCCGAGAAGAAAACGGTCCAACTTGACAAGGAGCACGATGCCTCCCTTTTCTGGCAGAAAAGCAGGTGGGGGCTTTCAGAGGAAGCCCGCTCGGCATCCGGCAGTCAGCCGGTAAAGGTTGAAATTTCCGCTGACGTGGAAATAACCGCCCCGCAGTCCGATATGGAGATTCTCATCAACAGGGAATCTGTCGGTTTCGGCAAATGGTCTGGAAAACTTCCGGAAGGTTTTTATGCAGTCAACACAAGGCGTTCCGGTGTGGAATCACGGGTGCAGTTCCTCAGGATAGAGGATTCCAGCCCCGTTTCACTGAGTATGGCTCCGCCAGAGGCCGACTTCGC
Source organism: Bacteroidia bacterium (assembly GCA_030537315.1). GTDB lineage: Bacteria > Bacteroidota > Bacteroidia > Bacteroidales > UBA932 > Cryptobacteroides. The sequence continues at coordinate 18,077 of JAUNNZ010000007.1, read as the reverse complement.
GACCCTCAGCATTCATTCGAATGTCATCGGTGCCGAAGTGTATGTCAATGACGAGCCGAAAGGCGTGGTGCCTTGCATAGTCCAGGGCCTGCCTGGACGGCAGAATTACAAAATCAAACTCAGAAAAGAAGGTTACAGGGAAGAAACCATATATGTAAAGCCTTATGGCAACGATCTGACGGATGTTCAGATACAGATGAAGGCCAGGAAAGGCAGATAACCAAGGTTAAGGTTTTATGGATTACATTTTCAAAGATTGGCTCAAGGCGATTGAAAAGCTGCAGAACAGCCTCGAAAAGGATGTGGAGGAAGTCCGCAAACAGAAGGAAGAGGTGCAGAGGATGAAGAAGGAGATCCTCAACGACATCAGCGCCGGCAAATATATCCGTGATGACCGCCGTATTGTCATCTCCGCTCCGGAAATCGTCATCGGCAACGTCGATATGTCCGGGGACCTGTGGAGTGACGGCCCGTTCTCGAAGGTCACCATCAGGGCGAATGATGTTGAAACCAATGGCGTGGGCAGAGCAGGAAACACTGCAGGCGGATCAATCACCAACAGGGCAACCAATATAATAAATGTTGCTGTTGATTCGGGAATCGATGGTTTTGAGAATGTGGTCAGTCCGAACTCCCAGATAGTCAACCAGGCCAGGAGCATCATTATCCAGTCAAGTGACGAAAACGGATATTTCTCCCAGCCATTGTCCTCCGCAAGTGGAACAGGCGTACTGATACACGCCGACAGTGGAATCGTAGTGGATGCGACCAGGTCGAATGCCAGGCATTCGGAAGCGCTTGCCGAGGAGGAGAAAAGCCTCAAGGATGAACAGAAGGAATTGAAGAGTATTGTAGGCAAGAGCAAGTCAACCGTCAACTCCATTATTTCCGACATACAGAAACTTCTTGATTCTACAGAGGGGAAGAATGATGCGATGGAGAACGTTTTTGCCAATAAGGACGACCTCTTGGAGATTCAAGAATCGTATGAGTCTCTGACGATGTCCCTTTTCGATGCGTTGACCTCATATCTTCACGGGATGTCGGCGCTTGCGGAAAAGAACAGGGCATTGGCTTCTTTGGAAGAAACCAAGAAATTGCTTGATTCGGAAAAGACCAATTTCGAAAAGGAAAGCACCGGCTCGAAACTTCTGCTGAATTCAGAGATTATATCTGTCAATTCCGTTGATGGAGACGGTAATATCAGGGAGAGCGATGCCGCTGGTTTCAGCGTCAATGCAAAACGCGTCAATTTCGCATCACTGAAGTCTGACGGAACACTGATCAAGGACAGCGGCATTACCGCCTCTTCCGAGAATATCACGCTCTCGACGGCCAACTCGAAACCGGATAAAGGCAATACTGATTTCCAGGCCGAGGGTACTATGCGACTTTTGTCCAAGGACATCTCCATTGCCGCAGTGGATTATGAGGTAAAGGAGGATCAGATTAAAGAAAAAGCCCTTACCAAGAATGGAAGCGTGCTTCTTCGTGCCGAGAATGTATCTGTTCTTGCAACGACTCCGGAAGGCAAATGTGACGGCAATGTCAACATAAATGCAAAGGCAATCGGAATCAAGTCGATGGATGTGGGCAAGGATAGTCTGGAAGAGAAGGAACTTTCTGCCGGCAGTACAATGGTCCTGCTTTCCGAAAAGATGTATGTCGGATCTCTTGAGAAAGACAAGAACAAGAGCAAACAGATTCAGATGGCGTCCGAGAAGATAGGAGTCATTGCAAAGACAACTGCGGAAATTCAGCAGGACAAGGCTACGGTCCAGCTCGATGGCGGCAATCTTTCCATAGGCGGCGGCAAGACCGCCGTGTTCGGCGATGCCACTGTCAACGGCAAGACCGAGTTCAAGGCAGATGTGAAAGCGCCTAAACTGACCGCGGACAACCTCGAGGCGTCCAAGTCCTTCAAGTCAACGAATATAAGTGACGGTATCGCGGTCCCTGGAGCCCCTTCATCAGCGAAACTGTCACAGAAGATAACTGAGGAAGCAGCACCTAAACAGGTGCTCCTCAAGGACGAGTAATTATGGGGAAATTCGTTACGATGGGAGCTATGCTCCAATGCAGCTTCGGAATGGCACCATCGCCTCTGACCGTAGTCGGTATGCGTCCGATGAACCAGAATATGCCGATGGCCAACATTATGGATTTCGCCCCTATGGTGAACATCAAACCTTTTGGAATGTGCCAGTCGATGTCCAACCCGCAAGTGGCTGCCGCAACGGCTGCCGCAATGGGCGTTCTCACCCCTATGCCTTGCATCCCGGTGATCTCGGCGCCCTGGAATCCGGGGGCACAGGTCAAGGTCTGCCAGATGCCGGCTTTGCTTGACAATGGTAAATGTATGTGCGCGTGGGGAGGTCAGATTTCGGTAACGTTCCCGGGCCAGGGATCACAAGCAACAGGTAAGTAAATCAATGCAGCTATGACATTTCAGATTTTGGACATTCTAAACAATATGCAGGGCCGCCTGTATGGATATTGTACCTTGCTTGCTTACAGGTATATGAATATCTGCGTCAAGCCTGATCCTGTTTCCCTTCTATCCGTGAAGGTGGTCATTGACGAAAACGAATACGAGATAGAAAAGGTGGCGCAGCTGGCAAAGCCGGATGATACCTGCCTCCATCTTATTCCTATTGACCAGGATCTGATACCGCACATATGCAAGGCTATATTGCTTGAACATCCTGAGTTTAAACTGGATCTTGTGGACGATCCGTCCGCAAAGAAAGAGTCTGACGACAAGCCTGCTCCGAAGATTATTGTGCTGACTGTCCCGCCTGTTGACAAGGACAGGAAGGACACTATGCTTGATCTGGTTAATGCTTTGTATGAAGACTGCGACAAGCGGATGAAGCTTGATTTCGACGTTGCCGCCACAAAGGCGGGAGTTGCCGCCGCCACCCTTCCGAAGGAAACACAGGATGAGACAAAGAAGGAATTTGAAGACGCTTATAATTCATTCGTCGAGAAGGTGAAGGCCCAGAAGGAGAGCAAGACGAAAGAGATTGAAGACGCCTACGAACGTTGGTGCAAGTCAGACGACAGCAATGAAAACAAGATAAATGAGGAAAAGGCTGCAAAAGGCGTAGATGCTGCCTTCAAGATGCAGTTGGGTGATATGACCTTGGAAAACTGATAGGATATGGGTAATTTTTATGGATACCGTCTCACTTTGACTTTATACAAAGATGGGAGTGTGGTTAAAAGGTATTACAATTCTTGGACCATTGATGATGAGGATTTCGTTGTGTCTTTTACAAATTGTAATGATACCCCTGTTTCGGGCAGAGTCATAATAACCACTGATGAGCCACCGAAAAAAGAGGGAGAAGAAAAACAGACAAAAGTCATCAAAGATTCCATTGATTTCGGGAAGCTCAACCTTTTCTCATTGAAGTACCAAAAACAGTTGTACGAGCCAAGTTGTATCAGGGCCACGCTGGAATGCTCTACCGAATTCAATGCCGGCATATTGCCCGGTATTGCAGACTGGTTCAAGGAGGCGCGGGCAAAACTTGAGGTTGTCAGTTTTAAGGAGGTTGTGGATGCCCGGACCGGTAACACAAGCATTGAAGTTGATACTACAGTCACTGCCAAGCTGATTGCTGACGGATATGAAGTCTATGAATCTTCACCAAGATATGATACAGCGCAGAAAAAGTTGTTCCTTGATCTTGTAATATACAGTCCCGATAAGGTTCTGGATTCATTTGAATACAGCAAGGCATATACAAACAAGCGCCTTGGTATCGATATCTTCAAAAAAGAATCCAAGACGCTTTCCCCATCCCTTTCCACGGAATGCAAGAATATGCAGATTCTGCGCTTGCCTTTCACAGGGACAGACCAGACCAAGAATACGGACGAGAACGGAGATGAATTCCTGCAGCCGTATCTTGTCCAGTACAACGAGACATTCTACAGTTTCCTCTCCAGAGTGGCGAACCGATGCGGCGAGTTCCTGTATTATGATGACAGGAATAATAAGCTGACTCTCGGAGCAAAGACCGGGAATAATTTCACCAGCAGCGATTTTGACAGGATAGTGTATACCGATTTCAATACCTCGCATAATCACGGGGCTGATTCGGAGTCCTTCCATAACAACTATATGGAGAAGGGCGGCAGCAAATACTCCGGCAAAAACTATGTCAGGAATTCTGAGCTTTCGGGAAATGAGTATTTTGAAACCGTCGAGAAAGACAAGTTCAGCAGTAGCAAAGAGGAGCGTGCCTATACTGCAATGGGCTTCTATCATACATTCGGCACGTTGTTTACGCATACGATGGGTGCCGGACTTTTCCTTGCGGCAGTGAATATTGTCAAGGAAAATGCCTCGGACACCAGTAGTCTTGCGGAGACCGTCAATAAGCATTTCAATGAAAAATTCTTCTCGGGGGAGACGGTTGACAAGAAGTTGCTTTTCGGTATCAGTGACCGCAAAATAACATCTCTTGATAAGGACAAGAACCTTAATGTCAATTCAGTTTTCTATTCTTTGGTTTGGGAGAAGGAGGCCGAAGCAGGCCGGAAGCAGCTCTCATTGCAGATTTCTTCCAATATATCGAAGGATGTGATGCTGGGAGACATCATTGTTTTCGATGGGATTAACTATATGGTGACCGGCATCAATGCTTCATTTGATGTCATTGTTAATGCGGATGGGTCCACGGCTGCCTGTCAGCCGATAGACGTTGTCGCCGTTCAGGTGAACGGGGCGCCTATCCCGCCTTGTTCCGTCATTCCGGTAAGAAAGGCCGGTAGCCAGAGAGCATACGTCACCGATGTGGATGACCCTTCTTTCCTTGGCCGTGTGCGTGTGCGTTTCTGCTGGCAGAAGGATGGCGCGGATTCCAGTCCTTGGATCAGGGTTTGCACCCAGATGGCGAATTCAAATGGAGGTGCCGCATTCTTCAAGGCTGCTGTTGGAGACAGTGCGCTGATTGAGTTTGAGAACGGCAATGTGGATATGCCGTATGTCACGGGCTTCCTGCCGACAATGGATCAGCAGAAGAACAAAGGCCAGTACCTTTCGCGTCGCAATACGGTGGTCTTGTCTTCCGAGCACGGGCAGATGATGCTTATGAGTGACCCGAAAAGCGGAAACAGCGTTTTGGGTGCGGATGCAATGCCTATTATGATGGCTCCGATGAGTTGGGTCCTGCCGGATATGGTCGGTGGCAGTTACTCAGAGTACAAGCCACGTCTGCTGGGCTCCACTGAATTCACCGATTACTACGGTACGTATTCATTGAAGATGAGCTCTACCGACAAATCCATTACAATAAACAGTCCTTTCGGAACAGTCGGAATCAATGCATTCACCGGAATTTCAATCAATGCCCCGAACGGAGACATAAACATTGCCGGAAAGAACATTACCTTGACAGCGGGAAACAATGTCACCATTGAATCCGGTTTCAACGCAAAGAAGGGATCTTTCCGCACATATTCAGATATGATTCTGGGTGCGGCGGCTGATTTCGTCACTGATACTGCTATGCCTATGCTCATTGATCTGAGCTATCTCAGGAATGTGATCGAGATTTTCATCAAGCCTTGCGAAGGTACATTGAGTCTTAAGAGCGGTCGTTTCCTTATGATGCAGGCGGGCGGAGCTGCGGCGAAAATGCCTAGGACGGGTTTCGTTATTCCTAAGGGAACGTCTTCAAATGACGAAAGAGATAAGATAGCCAAGCTCCTCAATGCCTTGAATTTCATAGACGGGGCTGTGAATACACTCTTATATAATAGAAGGGAAATAGACAGTGTCTTGGCGGAAACCGTCAAGACGTGGAAAGACACATTTACTTTTAAGCAAGGAGATGAACATAAGCCTATACTGGACTCCAACGCAATCACCTTTGACACTTTGATCAGGAAGGCTATTAACAAGGATGCCAAACTGTTTGACTGTAAAAGCTCTGCCATCAAATTTACTGACGATTATGAGGAATATAGGAAAACGTGGATGCGCTCCAAATTCGTCGGCAAAATCAAGGTGATGCATAACCACGTGTTGGGCAAAATCGACAAATTGAAATGGCAAAGTGATCCGTCGTTCGGCCCTTCAGTGTCAGATTTGCTATCAACAGCCAACGAAATGATAAAAAAGCTCCGGAATGTATGCCTTACCACTGGTTTTAAACTGGTACAGGTCAACACGGTCTGGCAGGTGCAAAACAGCAAAGGTGACAACCTGACCAAAATTATGTCTACTGCAGATCTGGGGCCTTATACGGATGCTATTCAGCGTGAATTTGATGATATAATAAAGGATCCCAGGTATCTTCTTGTGGATCCCAATAAGATTAAACGTCAAATTGTGGCAGCCGTCCTTGACGTAGCCTATGGCACCGAAAAGATATCTGGCCTCAGCAGTGCAGCAATTACCAAAAATGATATTTACAATAGTGATGATGAGTGGGGAAAGTATATCAAGTATAAGTTTAAAGGTCAATATGTCGGCCTGAAAGGCCAATTGAAGGCGTCTATCCTGGATGCAGGCAAGGCCATCCTCGACAAGTTGAATCCTGTCCAGCAACTCACCGGCAAATCAATTCAGGGATTCAGGAACTGGAGCGCTGAAAGCCGCGGACAGATACTGATATCTGATACTGAGGGCACTACAATGTATTTTAACAATGGTACACTTAAATCTTTCAGTAATTCAGACTTGTACGCTGTCAAGACGTTCTGTGAGAAGTATCTGTAATGAATATTGACGGGCTGGCCTTCTCTCAGGAAAGGTTGCGGGAAGCGAGTATAATAGTTGCCGGATGCGGGGCGCTGGGGAATGAAGTGCTGAAGAATCTGGCGCTCGCGGGAGCGGGACATATCACCATCGTGGACTTCGATCTGGTTGAGGCTTCGAATCTGAACCGTTCGGTCCTGTTCCGCCGCGAAGATGCGGCTGCAGGTCGCCGCAAGGTAGATGCCGCCGCAGAGAGACTGAAAGAACTTAATCCCGGCATTGGGATTGAAACGATTTTCGGCGACGTCGCTTATGATGTGGGGTTGGGTGTATTCCGCAAAGCGGACGTTGTGATCGGCTGCGTGGACAGCAGGTGGGCGAGATACTGCATCAACAGGCTCTGTATGAGAGCCGGCACGCCTTGGGTTGACGGGGGGATAGACGGCCTGGAAGGGACTGCAAGGGTGTTTGTGCCCGGAAAGAACTGTTACGCCTGCAATCTGGGCCCTGCCGGGCTGGATGAGCTGAAGCGCCGCGCATCCTGCGCGGGTGCGATCAGGCGCAACGAGGATGTCGGCCACATCCCGACAACGGGGGTCGCGGCATCAGTGATAGGGGCTGTGCAGGTTCAGGAAGCAATCAAGCTCCTGCACACTGAAGAGATGGAGAGGGGGGAGTTCACATCCCTGGGAGGGAAGATTTTTTATTATGACGGTCAGCATCTGACCACGAGGACCGCTGAGTTTGAAGCATACGACGACGACTGTCCGGTGCACGGGCGCTGGGAGCCTGTCGGAAAGATGGATATTAATGTTGAAAGCACGGTTGATGCCGTGCTGGGTGGTTTTGCCGCTGTCACCGGCGCACAGGATGTGACATTCTTCCTGCACGACGACTGCTTTGTGGATACGGTTGAAGAGAAGGATGGCGGGCGCTCCTGGAGGGTCATGCTGCCGGGGCGCAAGGTTGCGGCTTTTGCCGAAGCGCATCCGCAGATGCGTGAAGTGCCATTTTCGGCGCTGTGGCAGAACGAATACAGGCAGATTGACGGTACATTCCCGTACAAGTCCCTGACTTTGGGCGAACTCGGCATTCCGCCGAGGGATGTGCTGAAGGTAAGGGCTGGCGGAAGGCTGTCGTATTTTGAAATCGACTGATGGAATTAAGATCGGATCTGAAGGAAATAAGCGCTGAGATGCTCTTGAACTATCTCTACCCTGAGCTTGAAGACAAGTGGGTGGCGAGACACGAGGGCACGTTCTATCGGAATTACAACGACGATACGCTTGCTGTCGATCCCGAGACGGCAGAGGTGACCCTGGCGCGGGACGGTTTCCTGAAACTCCTTCCACAGGGTGTCATCACGAGGGAGGAAGAACTGAAGGGAAAGGAGGTCAAAGGAAAGTATGAAGCTATGAAGAAGCGCAACCATCTGCTGATGGAAGCGTTCCTGCCTATAGATTCCTTCAACTTCCGGAAAAAACTCCGGATTGAGAGGACGGTGTCTGAACTTCTGGAGGACAAGATGGACTTTATACTCAGCAGATATTATGGAGTGGAGGTGGATGAGAATACCGACCCGTATATCCGTGAGGCAGCCTATATTCTTCCTTATGTCAGCAAGAAGAGGGGAGATTTCGTGTTCATCCGCGAACTGATGAAATCAGTGCTGGGCTGTCCGGTAAAAATGTCGCGAGGACGTTTCAGCGGCACGGATACAACTGTAAGCTGGCTCCCTATGGTAAGGTATGACTTGCTTGTCGATGGCCTTGATGTGGAGGAATACGGCAGGATGGCAGCTGAAATAAAGCCGTTCTGCAACTTCCTCCTCGAATGGTTCATCCCTGTGGATACTGTCTGCCGTTTTGCAATCAGGCAGAAGTCCGGTGACGGAGTCGAAGGAGGGAAAATGATACTTGATTACAACATTGAACTTGATTAATTTTTCACTTTATGGATATTAATTCCCGAATCAATTGGAAACCTGGAATGGAGATAACTGCGGAGGCTCTCAAGGCGTTGTCAAAAGAGTCTGATGCCAGGGATCTGGCATTGCTGCGTTCCGCATTCGGCTCTCGCGTGGGCATATTGCCCAATGAGCATTTCAAATGCGAGGGAGCTTTCGTCAGGAAGTCTTTTGAATTCGAGGTTGACGGTTGCACGGCGCTGCTTCCATCAGGCAGGATGATAGATGTGGAGGACCGGTCTTCAATCCAGATAGGGGACTTGAGTGACGGACTTCATTACCTCACCGTGGGAATAGGACAGGAAGTTGTTGAATTCGAACGCGATACCGTGCCTATGTCACGGCCGGAGTATGTATATCAAATTCGAAGCTTCTCTGAACTGGGCAAGTGTGATGAACTGCCGTTGATGCGCTTTTCCGTTAAAGACGGAGAGATATCTCTTGACAGGGAATACATAGTCCCGTGTATGCAGATGGTTTCAGACCCTCGCTTTGCAGTGGCCTGCGAATCGTTGAGAGGGAAGATGGAGGCCGTATCCGGACATAAAAATCTTTCTTCTGGAGATATGAAGCGTGCAATGCTCCAGAATATGCTTCTGTTGAAGAGCCTCAGGCCTGAGATAAGGGTCGATGAGTTCATCCTCCTTACTGCTGAAATAGCAAACTCAGTCAAATATTATGTCTTGGACCCGAATACAGAAGAGCACGAGGAGATACCTGAAAGTTCACTGTATGATGTCCAGCTGTGGCTGAAGTGGCTGGACGATTATCTTGGCAGGGCGGCCGTTGTCCTGGACGGAGTGGAGGTCAAGGACAGCACGATTGACGTGGACGCCCTCCGCGAACAGTTGAGGAAGGAATTATATGAGACTCTCCAACCGGAGCTGACACAAAGCGTCCAGGAAAAGATGGAAGCGCTCCGTGAAGAGATGCAGGCTCAGATTTCCGAGGCGCTGCAGGATTTCATCAGCGGCGAGTTCCGCAGGAAACTGCACGACGACCTTGGCGTTGAGCTGAACACTGAACTTGAGCAGAAATTGTTCTCCTCACTCTACCAGTCGCTCTATGATGCATTGTTCGTGCCGCCTAAGGTTGAGGAGGACGTATATACACCTTTGATCTAGCTTATGGGAGACCTGTCTCTGCCACTTACCATAAAGGACGGGAAGTTCGTCCGGCACAAGAACCTGAAGGAGGCGATTGACGAATCGATATCGCTTGTGATATCCACGCCTCTGTTCAGCAATCCTATAGATCCGAAGTTCGGCTTTGTCCTTTCGAACCTGCGTTTCGAGCAGATAGACGAGAAGGAAGGTGTTGTGCTTGACGTTGGGGAGGAGGACATCACTCCTCTTCTGGACACAAGCATATATGAAAAGAAAATTTCCGGTAACTCCAGGAATTTCAACACTTTCGCGTCTGAATTGAAGTCGGCGATAGCCAGGGTTGAAAAACGTCTTGGCGAATTGAAGGTGGCTATGACATATATGAGGGAGGAGCGTGCGATCCACATAGTGGTGACAGGTATCATAATTGAAACAGGCGAGGACTACCAGTTCCACAAGCGAATAATGGTATGGAACTGATAAAACAGGGAAACAGATGAAGAAAACAACGTTTGAAACGAGGCAGCGAGCCGAGGACCTTCTCAAGGAAGCGATGAACATCTGGCGCCAGAGCGACCAGAGCGACTATCTTGAAGGTCTGGAGAATGACCCTGTCTTCAATCTGCTTATGATAGCGATGGCCTATCAGGCCAACGAGATAGATGCCGAGATAGAGCGGCTCAAGGGTGATGTCATAGATGAATATACCCAGGCCGTGCTGCCGTATATGGCGGGGCACGCCGAGCCGGCCAACATTCTGGTCTCGATGAAGTTGAGCGACAACATCAATGAGGTGGAATTGAATTCCGGCTCCGTTTTTACCATCGAGGGCACCGATTTCAAGTTCATTCCCCTTTTGAAGACGCGTGCGTTCAACTCTCACGTCCAATCCGTTGTCAGGCTGGATGGAAGAAGGTGGAAGGTGGCCTTGAAGTTCCTGGACAACGTGGAGGATCTGAGCGGATTCTCTTTCGTGGTGAAGGATTCCGGTTTCTCGAATCTGAAGATATATTGTGGAGGAAAGCAGCTCCTGATCTCAAAGCCTTGGGAACCGGCCAACCTCCCGTTCAGTGACGCATTCTCCCTTGATACGATGCTTTTCAACAGAAGTCAGGCGTATGACAATTCCGTCGGTGTGATGGATATGTTCAATTCACACAATGTATGCCTTTTTACCGTTGAGGAGCACGACCCTCAGGAATACGGATATGCTGAGAAAGGACTTATAGAACTGGAGTTTGAATTCGAAGGCATACCTGTCGATTATCCTATGGACAAGGATAATCTGGTACTCAATCCGGCCATTCTTGTGAATGCATCCATTCAGGAGACGAGCCTTTCGTCAAGCGCACCTTTCTCACGTGTCGGCGGGGAGTCCTGCCAGTTCCTGCAGATGATGCGTCCTTCGACGGAATTGGTTTTCCATAACTGTATCGTCCAGGTGCGGAAAGTTGCTGCGGACCGTTTCAACCGGAGCAGCCTGGTCCGATTGCTCACAAGCCTTTCCGCCAAGTTCTCGTCTGATTTTTATGCCTTCCAGGATATCCATTCAAGGAATGGCGACAAGACAATCCAGGCTGTGAACGGACTGGTGGACAAGATGCTCAACGTTGCGGCCCGTGACGGGGAGGGGCGCGCATCCGGTACGTACCTTATTCTGCGACAGGGCCCTGTGGGACATAAGACCGAAGTCAATATTGATGTTCAGTATCTCATAACGGACGGCGCTGCGGTCAACCCGTCACTTGAAGGTGATGTTGCCTTCTCTGCGCCGCTGGGTATAGACCCGGGAAGCGTGCATCTTCTCGCCCCACCCGTCCCGGGCAGGGATGAGCTAAATGTCTCCGACTATCCTGAAATGGCGTCGCTCTATCTTGCGACCAACAGCCGCATCGTGACTCCCGCCGACATCAGGCTGTTCTGTGTTACGGAACTTTCTGTACGTTACGGCTTGGGTCAGAATATGATAAAATCAATCCGGATTCATCGTGAACAGACGGACACGCGTGACTGCGGATACCAGATAAATGTTGCAATCACCCTGAAAGACAATACTTTCGTGCGCAGGAGCCTGGGCCAGGACCCTGTCTTAGTGGCCTCCAGGATAGAGAAAGGCCTGTTTGTGCGCAGTGCCGGCATATATCCGATAAGGTTGAAGATCATCCTTTCAGAGTCATAACATTGAAACGAATATGGAAGATTACTTTTTGAACATTGTCTATCTCAACAGGAAGGTGAAGTTCCGCGTTACCAACCCTGACGCACCGCTCTCCACCCTGATGGACAATTTGCGCCACGCTACGGGCTCCGACGGAAAATTGATTTTCGATTTCCCGTCGCTGGACGACACGGGCGCTCCGCTTGAATATTTCTTTGCAAAGGAGGACGCTGACGACCACCGCGTGCGGGTGATGCGCCCTCGAATCGGCAAGACCGACCAGAAGCTTGTTGACTACAACGTCCACAATGACGATACTGTGTTCATAATACCCGACCCGTTCCCGGGTTAGTGTCTATGGATCTGAAGGGGAGAGACAGGCGTCTGCTGATTGAATGGCAGGAGATCGGCAAACAGTTCGACGGTCGTGGTGATGTCATCTGCCGGCCGCTGCTTCATAACGCGGCCGGGATGCCCACGCGCTACGAAGTGGAGTACCACATACGCAGTATCTGCGGAGTGGAGAACGTTGAGGCGCTTGGAATGCCCGGCGTTCAGAATCCACCTCTGTTCGCTGACAGCTTCCTGCTTTGCATAGATTTGCCTGAAGAGTTCCCTTGTGTTGATGCGCCAGCGGAATTCAGGTTCCTGACCTCTGCCGCCGATGGGACACCGATAGCCCATCCCTGGCATCCGAACATAAGGTGGTTCGGCAAGATGGCAGGGCATGTTTGCCTGAACAGGTTCAGCAGCTATACGAGCCTGGCCTGGGGCATAGGAAGGATAGAAGAATATTTGCGGTACGAACGTTATCACGCTGTGAATGAGCCGCCATATCCTGAAGACCAGCAGGTGGCGGCCTGGGTCATCCGCCAGGGTGAACCGAATGAATGGATTTATTTTTAACTGTATGAGAATTTCAAGTAAAGCAGTTATTCTTGGATTGATGCTGCTGTCCGGCACGATGGTGAAGGGACAGAGCGTCAAGGATATATATGTCAGCAATGAAGAATCATATACCGACCATATCGCGCTTAAGCAGGACTCGAGAGACACCGATGTGATGGTGAAATTCCAGTACAGCGAAGAGAAGAACACTCTTACCTTGAGCGTGATTTCATATCGCAGTCTGTTCGTATTCCGCGAGCCGGTGAGATATCAGTCCATCATCAATTTCTTCGGCAGGATTATCCCGGACAAGTTCCCGTATGTGATAAACGCAGAGCCGAAATCCAAGTTCCGTTTCAGCAAGGAGCTCATCAGGACGATCAAGTCTCCGCGTTCCAAATATATTTTCAACAAATGGGTTGAATACAAGGGCCTGCAGCCGCAGCCTACGGAATTCCAGATGGTCAATGACTATATCGAACAGGTGTTCGATGTCCTTCCCGGGAACAATGTCAGTGTGACGTTGCGGGATATTTATCTGCTTGAAGGACAAGAGATCATGACTGGGAAGGACTTGCAGACGCGGTACAATATAACGATCGGTCATAACCCGTGCTTCGGGAAGGATGAGGAGATATCCGCGGCCAACACCACATTGGAAAATCTGTTCCAGAATTATAATGCCCTGAAGGAAAACTCGAAAGGCGGCGTTGCCGATTCTCAGGAATTAGCAGATGTCTTTGCACAGTTGAAACAGGCTGTTATGTCCCAGTTTGTCCACAAGGATATAACAACATCCTGCACCGCCCTGCAGAATATATGGAACGTTTACAATGATTTCGTCGATTCGGTGGCGGTGATGAAATGTGTCTATACGCCGAAGAAACTTGGCGTGGATGCCTCGCTTCTGCTCAAGACCGCGAGGGTAATAGACGGCAATGTGTCCAAATGGCTGCTTTCGGATGATCCTGTCGAGCGGCGCGACATGGCGTCGGAGAATGAAGATATGATTGCTGACATCGAGAATATGGTCAAGACAAACGGACTTGTTGATGCCGAGCAGAGAAGGGCTTATTCCATCTTCCAGAAGGCGGCAAATTATAGCAGGCAGATTATAAAATGACAGTTTTAAAGAAATATTTGTTATCTGTGCTGTTGCTTCTTGCAACGGCAGGGACTTCGGCTTTTGCGCAGGATGCTTCCGCCTCCACTGCACCGGCTACTGCCCCTGCCCCTGCGGCTTCTCCCGCAACCATCGATATGGAAGACAGGCAGATGCTGCTGCAGGTAAGCAGAAAGATACGGGCATTCATTTCTGAACTGGAGGAGATCTCGGATGCAATTCCTGGAGCACCGAGTGATGTCTACCCTGATATTAACAGGCGTTACAATTCAGCGAAGCTCCGCTGGAATACATATTATCAATCTTATCAGGGTTTCATTGCCGACCACGAAAGACTGATGCAGGAGGTTGCCGATTATGGCCAGGTCGACGAGGCTCTGGTCGCAGCGATGACAGAACTGAAATCAAAGATGGATGCGCAGACGGAATTCAGGGAATCCGTCGGTTATATAGAGTCGCAGGATTCGCTGTACATCAGGATGTTCAAGCAGGCCAATGCCCTTTCAATGTCACAAAGGACCCAGAGCGAACTTGAGAAGCTGAAAGGAAAGGAACAGTTGCTGTTCGCTGAAATTCAAGAGAAATACGACAAGGCGAAGGCGGCGGTTGAACTTGTACCGTCACTTCAGCCTGAAATGGATAAGTTGGAAGACCACTTCATCGTCATAAAGAATACGTCGGCTAAGATTCAGGAAGCTGCCTACAAGCCTTTTATCCAGAGAATAAAGGATTATCTTCTTGGTCTTGCCGCTGTTGCCGTGGTGCTGATGTTCATTTCAATGATGCAGTCGAAACTGAAAGCAGCGAAGCAACTGAAGGAGAATGCGAAGCAGATGATGGAAGGTCTTGGCAAGAAAGATGATGACTACCCGTGCATTTGACAGGTGGCCAGGATTATTGAGTAACTTTATTTATATCATATGAAATTCATACGGCGCATATTGCTGTCCGTCGTGCCACTTCTGACAGTGGCAGGATGCGCCAATGTCAATAACCCATTGGAGGATATTTTACCGGCTTCCACTGGGAAAGAAAAGAAAACGCTTGAAGTCACCGATGTTATTTTCTCGGATGATTACAAGACATTCACGGTTGATACAAGGGTTGCCCAGAGCATAGGCTCTGTCTCTTTGGTCAGTCCGGACGTCGTTTATGACGTTGTGGAACTTGATTATCTCGGGCGTCCTTCGTTCCAGGGTGCCCAGCCGGATCTGGTGGATGTTCAGCGTACAGGCGCGGCTCAGGTCGTTGCCTTGAACATGAAGATGCTTGTGCTTGTGGATCTCACCCTGCCTCAGGATATGGTTGACAAGGAGCGTGCAGCCGTGGAGGAAATGAGCACCCTTTTCACTAACAACAACCTTTATGTCGCCTTCATTTCAAGGAAATATGAGACAAGTGGGATAATGGCTCCGTCTGAATACGTCCTTGATAATTATTTCAAATCGGTTGATACGGAGGAAAAACGCCTGTACAGTTCGATTTCCCGCGGTCTCAATCTCCTTTCCGATCAGAACGGTCCTTTCTCAGATGTTTCGGAGCGTGTTTTACTTGTCCTTTCTGATGGCAAAGTGTTCTATGATGACGGATTCGCGATTGACGACAACTATTTCAAGATAAAAACAGAACTTCTGGACAAGTCGATGCGCACCGATGCGCATCATCTGATGTATTTTGTCGATATTTTCGGCGATCTTGTCGCTGCGGAGGAACAGCACGATGCGTATCCGTTCCTGAGTACCATCTGCCGGAACACCGGAGGCAACATCTTCGATGGGTTCGACTGGGTGAAGATTGAAAATGAGATTTTCAAGAAGCTTCATATCGATTACACCGATTATCGGTTCGTGTTCGAGAACCCTGACCACAAGATGTATTCAGGATTCGGAAAAACATTGGTGATCGATTGTTATCACAATGGAGAAAAAGTAGCTTCCGGATCCACGGGGATAGTGATGGGAAGTTTCTTCAAGCCGATATTGGTCAACCCATCTCCTACCGATGTGATGCTTGCCAGGGGCATTATCTTCACAATGGCGATTCTTTTCCTCTTTTACCTGGTGTGCCAGTTGCTGATTCCGGCGATCCAGTATAAACGATTCAAAAAGAAATATACGGGAAGATATACTGATGCCAATATGAGCATATCGGGAGTACTTGTCGGCGACACCTGTTACTATTGCAAGGCTCCGTATGCGGCCGGTGACGAAGTCGTCGCAAGATGCGAACATACGATGCATATGAGCTGTTGGGAGGAAAATGATTATCACTGTCCGGAGTATGGCAGGAATTGCAGGCATGGTGCGCATTATTACAACAAGGAGAACAGGTTCGACATACGCAACGCCCCATACTATCTTAAATGGGTCGTCGTGGCTGTCCTTGGGGGATTGCTTGTATGGGTACTGTATCTTACGGCATACAAAGGCTTCGACAGCCGTGTGATTCACTCAATATCCGAAAAACTCAACGTGTCCATCGAACATATCCCGCTGTTGCTGCCGTCGTTCGCATTCATAATGATATTCATACTTACGATGGCGTTCTGCTTCGTGTCGGTGCGGCGTCGTGGCCATCATGCAAGACTGCTGGGTATCCTGGCAAGGTCGGGTATTGCCGGTATATGTGCTTCTTTGCTCTTCTTTCTGGCTACGGTCGCGGATATCCTGTTGAATCTTCAGAGCAATTCGATCATCATTGACTGGATACCATGGACATTGTCCGGCGTAGTGGTAGCCCTCTGTTCGTCATATGGAACGAATTTCAAGATAAATGCCCGTTCACTTTTCGTGGTTGTTGCCATTTGCGTGGGCACCATGTTCTTATGGTCATTCTTCTCGTTCCGGCTCTCATTGGATTACAGGCCATATATGGTTTATACTTTTGAGATATTTGCAATCGGTATTGCCATCGGCCTTGCACACGCAGAGCCACGTTCCGAGCGGTTCTTCCTTCACGCTAGCGGTGCGATAAAGGAAATGGACATCGCTCTTTACAAGTGGTTTGCATCGAATCCGAATACAGTTGTCACAATAGGTAAGTCCATTGACTGCACACTTGAGATGTCCTGGGATGTCTCTCCGGGCATCGGCCCGAAGAAAGCTGAAATAAAGATGGTCAACGGCGCCCTTTACCTGTTCGCCGTTGAAGACGGCATAACGGTCAATAATCGGGCATTGGCGGCCGGGAAGAAAATCAGGCTTTATCGCGGACGCAAGTTCCGCATTGGAAATACCGTGTTTGAATATCAGGAACGTGACATATAGGAGCTGATGCTTCTTAATGATGGAGAAATGAGAAAAATTACAAAGATATTGGCGATGATGGCGGCGGCCGCCTTGTCGCTGTGTTCGTGCGAACAGGAGGATCCCGCTTCCGTAAAGGTTGAACCGGATGCGGTGGTTCTTGACTGCGGTGATTCATATGCCATTGTCAAGGTTGTCTCTACTGCAGCCTGGACTGCAGAGATCAGGTATTCCGGAGGACAGACCGGCTGGCTTACATTGTCTGCAGATTCCTGGAAGAGTTCGAGAGAAATAAGGGTTTCGGCATCGGCCAACGATGAATCCCTTGATTCGCAGGAAAGGCAGGCGCTTGTCCTGTTCACGACAAATGGTATCGGCGGCACGGTGACGTCTTCTCTCAACGTGGTTCAGAAGGGTGTTGACTTCAATCAGTATTGATTATGAAAAAAGCATTGATTTCTCTGTTTGTCATCCTTGCATCCTTCACGGGATTGCGGGCTCAGACAGTGGGCATTAAAACAAATATGCTGGAGTGGGCTGCGCTGGGTACAGCCAATCTCGGGATTGACGTGTCCGCCGGCAGTCATCTGACAATCGGTGTCAACGGTGCCATCAACCCGTGGACCTGGTCTGCGGGCAAAAGCTCACGTATGTGGGGTGGCGAGCTTGAAGTGAATTATTACTTCACGTCTAAGTATATGACAAAAATTTGAAAACATTGATTCGGTATCGGTCTGTGTGGTTCATAAGGCACTGCGAGATGTAGTCAAGACCATACTTGAAAAGGCTTACAGCCCTCCGCCCATGCTTCAGGACCTTTATCGGGACACTTGCAAACTTCCGTGGCATAATCTGACATAAACATATGCTTCAAGG